>NZ_JBEYVY010000012.1:0-228351 GCF_040644205.1 Glycomyces sp. NPDC047010
AAAATATTGGGTTTAGTTTTTTCCTGCTGTTTCCTTCGGGATTGGGGGGGGGGGGGTCGCGCTGGGCGCGGGGCGCGGGCCCCCCCCCCCCGGTTCCGTGTCTGGAAGTGTTTAACGCACGCCGTAGAGGTGCTCCAGCGCGAGCTGGTCGAGCGCCTCGAAGGCCATGCCCTTGGCGGCGAGGCCCTCGACGTCGACGTCGACGGTCTTCAGGTCCGCCCAGGTCTCGCCCTCGCCCAGGGTGGGGACGGCGAGCTGGTCGACGCGGGCGGCCTTGAGGGCCTCCTGCACCTCGGGGTCGGCGCGGAACGCGGCGACCTTCTCCTTGAGGATCTTGTAGTTGCGCATGCACGCGGCCGCGGAGACCCACACGCCCTTGTCGTCCTCGGTGCGCGGGGGCTTGAAGTCGAAGTGGATGGGGCCGTTGTACTGGCCCTTGGCGATGCCCTCCTCGACGGCGTCCACGACCCAGAAGGCGCCGCCGACGTTCCCGGCGCCGAAGCGCAGGTCCTGGTCGTAGCGCGGACCGGTCTGGCCGTTGAGGTCGATGTGGTAGAGCTTGCCGTGCCACAGGGCCTGGCGGATGCCCGCGGCGTAGTCGAGCCCGGCCATCTCCTCGTGCCCGATCTCGGGGTTGATGCCGGTGAGCTCGGGGCGCTCCAGCTCGTTGATGAACGCGAGCGCGTGGCCGAGGGTCGGCAGGAGGATGTTCCCGCGGGGCTCGTTCGGCTTGGGCTCGATGGCGAACCGGAGGTCGTAGCCCTGCTCGACGACGTAGTCGCCGAGGACGTCGAACGCCTCCTTCATGCGGGCCATCGCGGACTGCACGTCCTTGGAGCCGCCGGACTCGGCGCCCTCGCGCCCGCCCCACGCCACGTAGATCTCGGCGCCCAGCTCGGCGGCGAGGTCGATGTTGCGCATGACCTTGCTGATCGCGAAGCGGCGCACGTCGCGGTCGTTGTGGGTGAAGCCGCCGTCCTTGAAGACCGGGTGGCTGAACAGGTTCGTGGTCGCGGTGGTGACCTTGAGGCCGGTCTCGTCCAGGGCCTTGCGGAACGCGCCGATCTTGGCGTCGCGCTCGGCGTCGGTGGCGTCGAAGGGGAACACGTCGTTGTCGTGGAAGTTCACGCCGTAGGCGCCGATCTCCGCGAGCTCGCGGACGGCCCGGTCGGCGGCCATGTCGGCGCGGGTGGCCGAGCCGAAGACGTCCTGAGCCGCCCAGCCGACCGTCCAGATGCCGAAGGAGAACTTGTCCTCGGGCACCGGTGCGTACTTGTCGGTCATGATCGTTCCTTTGCTATTGGTGCTTTTCCCAAGAGGCGGTTTCGTTCCTCAAGGTCGCGTACTGCTCGGACACGGAGGAGGCGGTGCCGGTGAGCCGCTCCGTGTCCCCGTTCTTCCACTGCGGCGGGTTGTCGCGGCCGAACAGGGCCCAGGCCGCCTGCTTGGCGGCGCCGAGGGCCACGTACTCGGCCGAGGGAGGGACTTCCACGTCGACGCCGAACACGGTGGGGGCGATCCGGCGGACGGCTTCGGAGGCGGCGGCGCCGCCGATGAGGAGGACGCGGCGGGCCTCCAGCCCTTGGGCGCCCATCGCGGCGAGGCCGTCGGCCTGGGCCGAGAGCATCCCTTCGACGGCGGCGCGGGCGAGGCCGGCGCGGGTGGCGCCGGTGGTGATCCCCGAGAGGACTCCCGTGGCGTGCGGGCGGGCCGGGGTGCGTTCGCCGTCGAGGTACGGCAGGAGGGTGAGGCCCCCGGCGCCGGGCTCGGCGGCCAGCGCGAGCGCGTCGAACTCCGCGGGACTCAGAGGCTCAGTGTCCACACCGAGGAGGGTACGGAACGTGTCGAGGACGCGGGCCGCGTTGAGCGTGCAGACCAGCGGCAGGAACCGGCCGGTGGCGTCGGCGAACCCGGCGACGAGCCCCGAGGGGTCGTCGGCGGGGACGTCGGAGACGCCGAAGACGGTGCCGGAGGTGCCGAGGGAGACGGCCACGTCGCCGGGGCCGAGGCCCAGACCCAGTGCGGCCCCGGCGTTGTCGCCGGTGCCGGGGGCGACGATCGCGCCCCAGGGGGTGCGGCCGACAGCTTCGTTCGGTCCGGCGACGCGCGGCAGCACGAGTTCGCGGCCGAACGCCTGGACGAGCCGCTCGGTGACGTAGGCGCCGGTGTGCGGGTTCCAGTAGCCGGTGCCCGAGGCGTCGGAGCGGTCGGTGGTCGCGTCGGCGGCGGTGGCGCCGCGGAGCTTCATGGTGAGCCAGTCGTGCGGGAGCATCACCGAAACGGTTTTCGCCGCGTTCTCCGGCTCGTGCTCGGCGAGCCAGGCGAGCTTGGTGGCGGTGAAGGACGCGGCGAGGACCAGGCCGGTGTCGGCGGCCCACGCCTCGGGGCCGCCGTGCTCGGCGGTGAGCCGCTCGGCCTGGGGGGCCGAGCGGGTGTCGTTCCACAGCAGTGCGGGACGGACGACCTGGTCGTCGGCGTCGAGCGCGACCATGCCGTGCTGCTGCCCGGCGACGGCCACGGCGTCGGCGCGTTCGAGCAGGCCCCGCCCGGCTTCCTGGAGGGCGTCCCACCAGGCTTCGGGCGGGCACTCGGTCCCGTCCGGGTGGGCGGCCTTGCCGGAGTCGACGATCTCGCCGGTCTCGGCGTCTACAAGGAGGACTTTGGTCGACTGCGTAGAGGAGTCGACTCCGGCGACAAGGCTCATGTTCCTACTTACGCTCCAGCTCGGCCTTCGCGGGCGCGCCCGCAACATCGATGACGCTCACATTAGCGATGTCGGCCGGGCCGGTCGAAACCAGGGTCACCGAAGTTTCAGAAACTTTTTCGATGACGATGGTCGTGTCGCCGTCGACGTCGGAGATCGTGATCCCCTCGGCCGGGGCGCCCCACACTTCGAGGGTGATGCCCGCGAAGGGCTCCTCGCCGATGGTCGGGCCCGGCTCGACGCGGGGGATGACGGCGCCGTAGCGCACGAACACCGGGAAGGTCTCCAGGTCGTGCTTGGTGTCGATGAAGCGGCCGCCCTCGTGGACCTCCTTGGTCCAGAAGTCGATCCACCGGCCCTTGGGCAGGTAGACCTTCCGCTCGCCCGACGGGTCGTTCACGGGCGCCACGAGGAGGTCGGTGCCGAGGCGGAACTCCTGGTCGGCGGTCCACGAGATCGGGTCGGACGGGTCGTCCACGTTCAGGGCGCGCAGCACCGGCTCGCCGGTCCGCGACGCCTTCACGGCGGCGGTGTACAGGTACGGCGCGAGCGAGTAGCGCAGCTTCAGCGACTCGATGGCGAGGCGCTCGGCCTCCTTGGAGAACTCCCACAGCTCGCGCGTGGTCGTCCCGTGGTAGCGCAGCAGCGGCGAGAGCGCGCCGAACTGGGCCCAGCGGATGTACAGGTCGTCCGTGGGGGTGCCGTTGAAGCCGCCGGTGTCGTGGGACCAGAACGGGACGCCCGACAGGCCGTGCGAGAGGCCGCCGCGGATGGTCCCGCCCAGGCCGGCCCAGGTGGTCTGGACGTCGCCGGACCACTGCGCGGAGTGGCGCTGCCCGCCGAGGAACGAGGAGCGGGCCCACACGAGCTCGTGCCCGTTGACCTCGCGGGTCACGTCCACGACGGCGTCGTTGTAGAGCAGGGTGTACACGTTGTGCAGCTCGGTGCCGGTCATCCCGTTGTGCGCCACCGCGTCGGCGGGCACGCCCTCGGCGAAGTCGGTCTTGTAAAGCGCCGCGCCGGCCTGGAGGGGGCCGCGCAGGAGGCCCTTCCACCACTCGACGGCGTCGGGGTTGGTGAAGTCGACGATGCCGCTGGCCTGGTGGGAGCCGTGCCAGACGTCGGCCACGTAGGTCTCGCCCTTGGCGTTCTTCAGGAAGTACCCGTGCTCGTCGCCCTCGGCGAACACCGGGGACTTGTGGGAGATGTAGGAGTTCATCCACAGGCAGACCTTGAAGCCCTGCTCGGCGAGGTCGGCGAGCATCCGCTCGGGGTCGGGGAAGTTGTCGCGGTCCCACCGCATGTCGGACCAGTGCGGCTCGTGCTGCCAGAACGTGTCGAGGTGGAGCACGTCGCAGGGGATGCCGCGCTCGCGGATCTTCTTGGCCCGCTCCATGACCCGCTCCTCGTTGTCCACGAAGAAGCCCGAGGAGATCCAGGTGCCGAGGGCCCACTTCGGGGGGAGCGAGGGGCGGGAGGTGAGGCCGTCGAAGCGGTCGAGGACCTCGGCGGGGGCGCCGCCGATGACGAAGTACTCCAGGGCGTCGTCGGGCACGATGAGCTCGACGGCCGCGTGGGTCTGCTGGGCCATGTCGAACTCCACGGGGGCGCCGGAGTTGACGAGGACGCCGTAGCCGCGGTCGGACATGTAGAACGGCACGTTCTTGTAGGCGCGGATCGACTCGGAGCCGAACGCGTCGAAGTTCCACATCAGGGGCCGCTGGCCGCGCGCGTTCAGCGGGGCGAACCGCTCGCCGAACCCGGCGTACGCCTCGTCCGGTGCGGCCGTGAAGGACTCGTGGAACGCGACGGGCTTCCCGTCGACCAGGGAGCGGCCGAACGGGAGGGTCCGCAGGCGCCCGGAGATGTCCTCCTCGCCGGGGTTCTGGGCCACGAGGGTCTTTCCGGCGGCGTCGGTGTACCGCAGGGACCAGGCGCCGAGGGTCGCGACGGCGCGCACGGGCCCGGCATCCACGACGACGGTGCCGTCTTCGACGGTGACCTTCGCGCCGTCGTAGCTCCCGGCGTGGACGAGCTCGATGATCTTCTCGGCCGCGGGCCGGGCGGCCGGGTCGGCGGCCAGGCGGGTGCGCACGACGCCCTCGGCGACGGCCGCGACGGAGACGTACAGCTCCTCCCCCGCGCTCGTGGCGGCCTTGAGGAGGACCGAGTCGGCGCCGGTCTCCACGACCTCGGCGCTCGTGACGGACGACAGGCCCTGCTCGCCGTTGGCGCGCTGGGGCAGCTCCGGGGGGTCGGCGACGAAGAACTCGCGGGCGACCAGCGGCGGGCGGTAAGGCATTCGTAGCTCCTGCTCGTTCAGGGTGCGGACGGCGGCGGCCGGGCCGGGGACGGCACGACACGCATTAGTTTATCGACTAGCCCAACAAATTGCGAGCCGGGGAGGCGGCGCATCCGGGCGTCCTCCGCGGGCCCCGAGCCGTCGAGTTTCGCACCGGGCGAGCCGGGGAAGACTACGATCTGCTTGTCAATGCCGGAACCGACTGCTGCTCTGCGAGGTGCACCGATATGTCGACCGTCCGCTCCAGCCTCTCCGACGAGAACCGCGACACGACCGCCAAGGCGCTGCAAGGCGCGCTGGTCGACCTCATCGACCTGTCGCTGGTCGGCAAGCAGGCGCACTGGAACGTCTACGGCAAGAACTTCCGCTCGCTCCACCTCCAGCTCGACGAGATCGTGCTGTCGGCGCGCAACGCCGCCGACCTGGTGGCCGAGCGGGCGATAGCGATCGGCGTCAGCGCCGACGGCCGCGCGGCCACGGTCTCGGAGACCTCCTCGGTCCCCAAGATCCACGACGGCACGATCTCCGACACCGAGGTCGTCTCGCTCATGATCGACGCCTACACGGCGATCATCGCGAACATGCGCGAGCGCATCGAGACCACCGAGTCGGCCGACCCGGTCTCGCAGGACCTCCTCATCGGCATCACCGCCGAGCTGGAGAAGCAGTCCTGGATGTTCCAGGCGGAACTGGGCTGACGCGCAAGGCTTCGCGGCCGGGGCCCGGACGGATGCGTCCGGGCCCCGGCCATTTCTCTGCGAAGAGGGAGCGGGGTCTATGCGGGTGTGCAGGTCACCGTCGGGACCGAGGCGGTCGCCCCGTCCGGTTTGGTGATGTTGAAGCCGAACGTCGTGGACTGGCCCGAGGAGAGCGTCCCGTTGTACGCGACGTTCGAGCCGGTCACCGTCGCCCCCGTCAGGCTCCCCTGGATGCTCCAGGCGTTGGAGATCCGCTCGGAGCCCGGCCAGGTCCATGTCACCGTCCAGCCGGTGAGGTTCTGGTTGGCCTTCACCGTCCCGGCGTACGTGGCGCCGGTGTTCCAGGGGCTCTGGACCGCGAGGGTCGCGGTGCAGCCGTTCCCGGAGGGCGGCGGGGTGGTGGTGCCGGGGGTGGTGGTCGGGTTGGTGACGGGGCCGCCCCAGGCGTTCAGGACCGAGGTGTACGCGGGCTTCTTGGAGAAGTCGTCGTTGAACAGCAGCGGCGCCCCGTAGCCGGGGAAGACGCCGGGGACCCAGGAGTCGCCGTCGCGCAGGCCCCACACGGTGATGCCGGAGCAGTCGGCGAGGTTCTTGCAGATGTTCGCGATCCGCTGGTAGTCGCTGGCCTGCTGCGCGAGCTTCGTGGAGTCGGCGGGCGTCTGCATGCGGATGTCGAGCTCGGTGATGCGGACCTTCAGGCCCAGGTTCACGAAGCGCTGGAGGTTCGCCTCCATGTCGGAGGGCACCTGCCCGAGGATGAGGTGGGCCTGGAACCCGACGCCGTCGATGAGGCCCTGGCTGTTCAGGCCCTGGGCGATCGAGTAGACCTTGTTCGACTTGGCGTTGATGCCGTCGATCGAGTAGTCGTTGATGTAGAGGTCGGCGTTCGGGTCGGCCGCGCGGGCGGTCTGGAACGCGGTGGTGATGTAGCCTTCGCCGAGCTTCTGGAGCCAGAACGAGTCGCGCAGCGCACCGTTGGAGTCGCTGACGACCTCGTTCACGACGTCCCAGGAGTCCACCCGGCCCTCGTAGCGGTTGGCGAGGGTGTTGATGTGGTCGACCATCGCCGTTTGCAGCGCCGTGCCGGAGAGGTTCTGCACCCATGACGGGGTCTGGCTGTGCCACACGAAGGTGTGGCCGTGGACGGACTGGCCGTTGTCCTCGGCGAAGTCGACGATGGCGTCGGCCTGGGTGAACGTGTAGTTCCCGTCGCTGGGCTCGGTCGCGTCCCACTTCATCGCGTTCTCGGCGGTGAGGGAGTTGAACTCGGTGGCGACGGTGTTGCGGTAGGTCGCGTTGTTCTGGAGCAGGTTGTAGTTGACGGCGACGCCGATGTCCTTGTTCAGCGCGTCGGCGGCCCCGCGCAGGGTCGTCTGCTGGGCGGAGGCGAACTGGGTCGAGAGGCCGATGCCGAGCGCGGCGGTCGCGACGGTGACGACCCCCGCGATCACCGCCCGGCGCCGCCTTCTTGAAAAGTGCGGTCGGGTAAGCAGCACGAGGAGCTCCTCAAGGTGGTGCCGCGCCGTGAGGGAACGAGGCTGTCAGAAGGATGGGCCCGCGGGGGCGGAGCGCTCCCAACGAGGTGAGCACAGCCTAGCGTTTGCATAGATGTTGGTCAATACTCCGAGGGCGGGCCCGGAATCCCGGACCCGCCCTCGTCGCGTTCGCTACTTGGCGACGATCGAGACCATCTTGCCGGCCACCACGATGACCTTCTTGACGTCCTTGCCCGCCAGGTTCGCCGCGACCTTCTCCTCCGCCAGCGCGGCGGCCTTGACGTCCTCTTCGGAGGCGCCCGCGGCGACCTCGATGCGGCCGCGGACCTTGCCGTTGATCTGGACCGGGTAGGTCACGGTGTCCTCGACCAGGTACCGCTCGTCGGCCACCGGGAAGTCCACGTACGCGATGCCCTCGGTGTGCCCCATGCGCTCCCACAGCTCCTCGGCGATGTGGGGGGCGATCGGGGCGACCATGGTCACCAGGGCCTCGGCGGCCGCGCGGGGCACCGGGTTCAGGCCGGTCACGTGGTTGTTCAGCGTGATCAGCTTGGCGACCGCGGTGTTCATGCGCAGGTTCTCGTAGTCGTCGCGGACCCCGGCGACGGCCTTGTGGATCTCGCGCAGCGTCTCGGTGGACGGTTCGGCGTCGGCGACGGCGGTCTCACCGGTCTCCTCGTCGACGATGTTGCGCCACAGGCGTTGCAGGAACCGCTGGGAGCCGACGATCGCGCGGGTCTCCCAGGGCTTGGAGTCGGCCAGGGG
Source organism: Glycomyces sp. NPDC047010 (assembly GCF_040644205.1). NCBI lineage: Bacteria > Bacillati > Actinomycetota > Actinomycetes > Glycomycetales > Glycomycetaceae > Glycomyces > Glycomyces sp. NPDC047010. Next base: position 7,966 of record NZ_JBEYVY010000012.1, read on the forward strand.
GCCCATCGACATCTCGTACAGGCGGAACGTGTCGGCGCCGTAGGACGCGCAGATCTCGTCGGGCGTGACGACGTTCTTCAGGGACTTGCCCATCTTGCCGTACTCGCGGTTCACCTTCTCGCCCTTGTAGGTGTACACGCCGTCGGCCTGCTCCTCGACCTCCTCGGCGGGCACGTAGACGCCGCGCTCGTCGGTGTAGGCGTACGCCTGGATGTAGCCCTGGTTGAACAGGCGGCGGAACGGCTCGCGGCTGGAGACGTGGCCCAGGTCGAACAGGACCTTCTGCCAGAAGCGGGCGTACAGCAGGTGCAGGACGGCGTGCTCGACGCCGCCGATGTACAGGTCGACGCCGCCGACGTCCTCGGCGTCCTGCGGGCCCATCCAGTAGGACTCGTTGGCGGGGTCGGCGATCTTCTCCGCGGCCTTCGGGTCGGTGTAGCGCAGCTCGTACCAGGAGGACCCGGCCCAGTTGGGCATGGTGTTGACCTCGCGGCGGTACGGCTTGGGGCCGTCGCCCAGGTCCAGTTCGACCTCCACCCAGTCCTTGGCCCGGCCCAGGGGCGGCTCCGGCGCGGAGTCGGCGTCCTCGGGGTCGAAGGTCTTGGGCGAGAAGTCGTCCAGGTGCGGCAGCTCGACCGGCAGGTGCTCCTCGGTCAGGGCGACGGGCAGGCCGGTCTCGTCGTAGACGATCGGGAACGGCTCGCCCCAGTAGCGCTGGCGGCTGAACAGCCAGTCGCGCAGGCGGAACGTGACGGCCTTCTCGCCGCGGCCGTGCTCGGCCAGCCACGCGATGATCCGGTCCTTGGCCTCGGGGACGGCCAGGCCGTCCAGGAAGCCGGAGTTGACGACGGTGCCGGTGGTGCTCGACAGGACCTCCTGGCGGTCCCACTCCTCACCGTCCGAGACGACCTGGACGATCGGGATGCCGAAGGCGGTCGCGAAGTCGAAGTCGCGGCCGTCGTGGGCCGGGACGGCCATGATCGCGCCGGTGCCGTACCCGGCCAGCACGTAGTCGGCGATGAAGACGGGGACCGTCTCGCCGTTGACCGGGTTGGTGGCGTAGCCGCCGGTGAAGACGCCGGTCTTCTCCTTGGCGTCGGCCTGGCGCTCGACGTCGGTCTTGGCGGCGGCCTGGGCGCGGTAGGCGGCGACGGCCCCGGCGGGGGTGTCGTGGCCGCCGGTCCAGGCCGCGGGGGCGTCGGCGGGCCAGGTCTCGGCGGTCAGGGCGTCGACCAGCGGGTGCTCGGGGGCCAGGACCATGTAGGTGGCGCCGAACAGGGTGTCGGGGCGGGTGGTGAAGACCCGGATGTCCCCCGCGTAGGTCGCGAAGTCCGCGTAGGCGCCGGTGGACTTGCCGATCCAGTTGCGCTGCATGGACTTCAGGGACTCGGTCCAGTCCAGCCCGTCCAGGTCGGACAGCAGCCGGTCGGCGTACGCGGTGATGCGCATCATCCACTGCTTCAGGGTGCGCGTGTAGACCGGGAAGTTGCCGCGCTCGCTTCGCCCCTCGGAGGTGACCTCCTCGTTGGACAGCACCGTGCCCAGGCCCGGGCACCAGTTCACGGGCGCCTCGGTGACGTACGCCAGGCGGTGGTCGTCGATCGCGCGGCGGCGCTCGACGTCGCTCAGCTCGGACCAGGCGCGGCCGCCGGGGGCGGGGCGCTCACCGGACTCGAACGCGGCGATCAGCTCGCTGATCGGCCGGGCGCGATCGGCCTCGGTGTCGTACCAGGAGTTGAAGATCTGCAGGAAGATCCACTGCGTCCACTTGAAGTAGTCCGGGTCCGTGGTCGCGAACTCGCGGCGGTTGTCGTAGCCCATGCCGACCATGCGCAGCTGGCGCCGGTACCGGCCGATGTTCTCGGCGGTGATCTCGGCGGGCTGGCGCCCCGTCGCGATGGCGTACTGCTCGGTGGGCAGCCCGAACGCGTCGAAGCCCAGCGGGTGCAGCACGTTGTACCCGGCCATGCGCAGGTACCGCGAGTAGGCGTCGGTCGCGATGTACCCCAGCGGGTGGCCGACGTGCAGGCCCGCGCCCGACGGGTACGGGAACATGTCCATCACGAACTTCTTCGGGGCGCCGGCCCGCGGGTGGCCCGGCTCGGCCAGCTCCCCGGCCGGGTTCGGGGCGCGGAAGGTCCGCTCGGCCTCCCAGCGCTCCTGCCAGCGCGGTTCGATCGCGTTGGCCAGCTCGGCGTCGTAGCGGTGTGCGGGTTCGGTCATGGCTCGTCCTGTGGTCCGATGAGGCTCTGGGTTCGGTCGGCGTTCTCCGGGTACTGACCCTAGACAGCAAAAAACCCCAGACACGCTGGGGTGGCCGTGCTGGGATCTGTCCCGCACGGCTACGTAAGGAGCTCGAATCGCCGAGTCATGCCCCCCAGTGTAGCCGAGCCGCGCCCAGGTGGCACGGGACATAACGCTTGGGCGGGTCCGAGTAGGATGACCAGAACGCGGCGGATTCCGGTGCACGCCGCACACCCACCTCACCGACTCCCCAGGAGGACCGTTGACCTTCGAGTCGTCCCCCGAGAAGCCCGACGGCACGATGCCGCTCCAGAGCACGGCGCAGGCGGGGCAGGGTCCCGCACCGCTCTCGCCGCAGGAGTTCAAGGCCACGGCCGAGGGGATCCTGACGAACGTCGAATGGGTCATCGAGGGGAAGTCCCACACGATCAGGCTGGCGCTGGCGGTCATGCTCGCCGAGGGCCACCTGCTGCTGGAGGACGTGCCCGGCGTCGGCAAGACCCAGTTGGCGAAGGCCCTCGCGCGGTCGATCGACTGCTCCGTGCGGCGCATCCAGTTCACCCCGGACCTCCTCCCCTCGGACGTCACGGGCGTGAGCATCTTCGACCCCGAGAAGCGCGACTTCGTGTTCAAGCCGGGCGCGATCTTCGGGAACCTGATCCTCGGCGACGAGATCAACCGGGCCAGCCCGAAGACCCAGTCCGCGCTCCTGGAGTGCATGGAGGAGCGGCAGGTCACCGTCGACGGGAACACGTACAAGCTGCGCAGCCCGTTCATGGTGATCGCGACGCAGAACCCCGTCGAGATGGAGGGGACGTACCCGCTCCCGGAGGCGCAGCGCGACCGCTTCACCGCGCGCCTGGCGATCGGGTACCCGGACATCAACGCGGAGCTGGCGCTGCTGGACCGGCGCGAGGAGTACAACCCGCTCGACGCGCTGCGGCCGGTCGCCGACGCGGAGATGATCGTGCGGATGATCGCGGCGGCGCGCGCGGTGCACCTGGCGCCGGAGCTGAAGCGGTACGTCGTGGACCTCGTCGGGGCCACGCGCACGAACGCGCAGGTCCGGTTGGGAGCGAGCCCCCGGGCGACGCTCCAGCTGCTGCGCTGCACGCAGGTGCTGGCGGCGATGGACGGGCGCGACTTCGCGCTCCCGGACGACGTGCAGCAGCTCGCGGTCCCCGTGCTCGCGCACCGCCTGATCCCCACGACGGAGACCACGATGGGCGGCGGCGACACGAAGGCGATCGTCTCCGACATCCTCAGGCACGTCCCGGTGGTGTCGCACCCGGGGAGGTTCTAGGCGTGGAGCTCACCGGACGCGGCAAGACGCTGCTGGCGGTGAGTGTGGTCGTCGGCCTCACCGCCCTGGCGGTGGGCGAGGGCGACCTGCTGCGCGCCGCGGCCCTGGCCGCGATCGCCCCCCTCGGCGGGCTGTTCGTGCTGCGCTGGACGCGGCCGACGCTGGAGTCGAACCGGGTGCTCAACCCGGCGCAGGTGGAGGCCGGGCAGGCGACGCAGGTGCGCCTGGGCATCCAGAACACCGGCCGCAGCCGCCCCCCGGCGCTGATGCTGGAGGACCGCATCCCGTACCGGCTGGGGAACCGCCCCCGGCTGGTCCTGGAGCGGCTCGCCCCCGGCGCGCGGAGCGTCGTCAACTACACGATCACGCCGGGCTCGCGCGGCGCGTACGAGCTGGGGCCCTTGACCGTCCGCACCTCGGACCCGTTCGGCCTGGCCGTGTCGGTGCAGGAGTTCCCGGTGACCACGGAGCTGATCGTGACCCCGCGGATCCAGCCGCTGCGCAGCCTGCTGCTGCCGGGCGGCGCGGGCATGTCCTCGGGCGAGTCGGCCTCGCACACCGTGGCGATCACCGGCAACGACGACATCGCGATCCGCGAGTACCGCCACGGCGACGACATGCGGCGCGTCCACTGGAAGGCCAGCGCGCACCGCGGGCAGCTGATGGTGCGCCGCGAGGAGCAGCCGTGGGAGAACAACGCGGCGGTCCTGCTGGACGTGCGCCGCGGCGCCCACCGCGGGGAGCTGTCGAGCTTCGAGTGGATGGTGGACGCGGCCGCGTCGGCGACGGTGCGGCTCGCGCGCGACGGCATCGACCCGTGGCTGATCACCGCGCACCGCGACTTCGAGTGCCGCCAAGGCGATTACAGCCAGGCGATGCGGTACCTGGCGACGGTGGCCGCGGCCCCCGAGGCGCCGGTGGCCGCGATGGTCGAGAAGGCCCAGCGGGCCCGCTCGGTGTCCGGGATCGTCGCGTTCCTGGGGCACCTGACCCCGGAGGAGGCGGCCGCACTGGGCCGCCTGGCGCGGCGCGGCGGGCGCTGCACGGCCCTGGTCGTGGACCCGGTCCGGTGGATCCCGAAGGCGGCGTCGAGCCGCGTCGACCCGCGCGAGCAGGCGTTCGCGCAGCAGCACGGGCAGGCCGTGTCGACGCTCCAGTCGGCCGGCTGGCAGGTGGTCCCGGTCGTGGCCGGGACGGAGCTGCGCCGCGTGTGGACCCAGTTGAGCGCGTGGAGGACCCTCGCATGAACGGACAGCGCCACGCCACCGTCGTCGCGGCGGCCACGCTCGCCCTGACGCTGACGCCGCTCATCGGGATCTTCGAGGGCCTCGGCTGGATCTTCCCGGTGATGCTCACGATCGCGCTCATCGCCACGGCCGGGTCGCTCATGCGCGCGGCCGGGCGCGGCCAGGGCCTCCAGACGCTCGCGATGGGCGCGACGCTCGTCGTCATCCTCACGCTGGGGTTCGGCGACGGCACGGGCCTGCTGTTCCTCGTGCCGCTCCCGGCGACGTTCGAGCACTGGGGGGTCCTCGCGCAGGAGGGCGTGGGCGCGATCATCGTGAACTCGCCGCCGGTGGAGGCCACCGGCGGGATCATGTTCCTCACGGTGGTCGGCGTCGGCGTCGTCGCGATCCTCCACGACATGTTCGTGGTCGGCCTGCGCACGCCCGCGCTCGCGGGCCTGACGCTCCTGACGATGTACCTGGTGCCGGTGTCGGTGGCGCCGGAGGCCACCGCGTGGTTCTGGTTCATCCTCCCGGCGGTCGCGTACCTGTGGATCCTCGGCGACGACAACCTGAAGCGGGTGTCGGCGTTCGGGCACCGGTTCACGGGCGCGGGCCAGCTGGTCGGCCGCTCGTTCCCCTCGCCGATGGCGCGCACGGCGCGCTGGTCGGCGGCGGGGTTCATCGCGGTGGCGCTGGCGGTGCTGGCGGTCGTGCCGGTGAACACGTCGGGGCTGATCGACAACGTCGCCGATGGCATCGAGGGCGGCGAGTCGTACGGGCTCGGCGACGTCAACCCGTGGGCGCAGCTGTCGGGGTCGCTGACGCGGCCCGAGGCGGTCGACGTGCTGCGGGTGACCACTGACGACCCGAGCCCGCGCTACCTGCGGATGCACGTGCTGGACGAGCTGACCAGCGACGGCTTCGCGCCCAACGAGTACAACGGCACGCAGAACCTCGACGAGCTCCCCGAGCCCGAGGGCGACATGTACACCGCGCAGATCGAGAACCTCCAGCTGGAGGCGCCGGTGGTGCCGGTCTACGGGAGCCCGAACGGCCTCGACATCGACGGCGACTGGCGGGTCGACCCTGACACGGGCGTCATCGTCGGCGACGGCAGCGACATGGGCGACGTCGACGAGTACACGCTGCAGTACTCCGAGCCCGCGCCCGACGCCGAGACGCTCGCGGCCGCGGGCGGCATGAGCAGCGACGACGAGCGGTGGACCCCGAACACCGAGCACCCGGACGTGCCGGAGCTGACCGACATCGTCGCGGACGCGACCGCCGGGGCGACCACCGTCCACGAGAAGGTCCTTGCGGTGCAGCGGTTCCTGTCGGTGTCGAACGGGTTCCGGTACTCCCTGGAGACCATCGACGCGGGCAACGACGAGGCGGTCCTGGACTTCCTGGAGACCAAGCAGGGCTACTGCCAGCAGTACGCGGCGACCATGGCGTGGATGCTCCGCGAGGCGGACGTGGCCGCGCGCGTGGTCGTGGGCCTGTCGCAGGGCTCGCGCGTGGACGCGAACCAGTGGGTCCTGACCAGCCACGACTACCACGCGTGGGTCGAGGTCTACTACGACGGGCCCGGCTGGGTCACGTTCGACCCGACCCCCGCCGCGAGCGTCCCCGGCTCGGTGAGCTTCCCGTGGTCGAACGAGCCGAGCGACGCCGTGGACCCGGAGACCGAGCCGAGCGAGAACGAGGTCCCCACGGACGACCCGTCCGCGCCGGAGACCGACGCGTCCGGGCAGACGATCCCGCCGGAGGGCGGCGCGTCCGAGGGCCCGTCCGCTGACGCGGGCGCCGAGTCGGACGGCGGCGCCGCGCTGCCGTTCCACCCGGGCTGGCTGTCGCTCCTGCTGCTGCTCGCCGTGCCGTTCCTGCCCGTGCTGTGGCGCGGGGCGCTGCGCAAGCGGCGCCTGAACCCGCGGAACCTGACGGCGGCCACCGCGTGGGACGAGGCCATGGACCTGGCCCTCGACTACGGGGTGTCCATCCCGGACTCGTACACGCCGAGGCAGGCCGCGGGCGTGCTCGCGACGGCCGCGCCGAGCGCGCGGGAGGCCGCGAAGGCGCTCGGCTCGGCGATGGCCCTGTACCGGTACTCCCCCAGGGGCGCCGACCCCGCGGGGCTCGCGGACGCCTTGCGGGACCTGCACACCGCGCTCGACAAGACCTCGCCGACGCAGGCCAGGTACCGGGCCATGTTCTGGCCCGCGTCCCTGGTCGCGAAGGTCGGCGCGGGCCGCGCCGAGCAGTCCGCGCGGCTGTCTCGCCGGTCCGCGCGGACCACCGACCGGGTCCGGTCGGCACTGCGGCGCAGGCGACGCTCGAACAACCGCGACAAGCCGGGTGTCACAGGCCGCGCCTAGGGTTGCCGGTATGTACAGACGCGGCGGGTCGGGCGACGACGGCGGAGGGGCGGGCTTCACGCAGCCCGCCCTCGACAGCTTCGGCACCCCGCTCCGCGAGGTCACGTTCTGCGTGGTCGACCTGGAGACCACCGGGCTCGCCGCCGACGCGTGCGGGATCACCGAGATCGGCGCCGTCAAGGTCAAGGGCGGCGAGGTCGTCGGCGAGTTCTCGACGCTCGTCAACCCCGGCGAGTCCATCGACCCGCGCGTCACGCGGCTCACGGGCATCACCGACGAGATGGTCGCCGACGCGCCCGGCATCGAATCGGTGCTGCCGATGTTCCTGGAGTTCGCGCAGGGCGCCACGCTCGTCGCCCACAACGCGGGCTTCGACGTCGGGTTCCTGCGCCACGCCTGCGAGCTCACCGACACCCGCTGGCCCCGCCCGCCCGTCGTCGACACCGTGGTCCTGGCCCGGCGCCTCACCGAGAAGAGCGAGGTCCCCAACCGGCGCCTCGGCACGCTCGCGCGACTCTTCGGGTCCCCGGTGACCCCGAACCACCGGGCCCTGGACGACGCGCGCGCCACCGTCACGGTCCTGCACGGCCTCATCGAGCGGGCCAGCGGCCACGGCGTGGTCACCGACGCAGAGCTGGCCGAGTTCTGCCGCGCGATCCCCTCCGAGCTCCAGCGCCGCAAGCGCCACCTCGCCGACGGCCTCCCGCAGGGCCCCGGCGTGTACATCTTCCGCGACGCCGACGACCGGGCGCTCTACATCGGCGTCTCGGTGAACGTCGCCAGCCGCGTCCGCAGCTACTTCTCCGCGGCCGAGCAGCGCCGCCGCCTGCGCGACATGCTCGCCTCGGCCGAGCGCGTCGAGGTCGTCGAGTGCGCCCACCGGCTCGAAGCGGGCGTCGCCGAGCTGCGGCTCATCGCGGGCGGCAAGCCCCCGTACAACCGGGCGGCGAAGTTCCCCGAGCACCGCAGCTGGGTGCGCCTCACCGACGAGCCGTACCCGCGGCTCCAGGTCTCCCGCAAGCCCCCCGCGCCCGGCACGCCGCACCTCGGCCCGGCCTCGGGCACGCAGGCGCAGGCCGCGATCAGCGCCATCGAGGCGGCCCTGCCGATCCGCTCGTGCCGGACCCGCCTGTCCCCCAAGAAGACCTCCCCCACGTGCGTCCTCGGCGAGATCGGCAAGTGCGCCGAGCCGTGCCGCCACACGGTCACCGTCGAGGAGTACGCGGCCCTCGCCGAGCGCGCCGCGCGCGCCATGGACGGCGACCCGGCGCCGATCGCCGAGGCCGTGGGCGAGCGCCTCGCCGAGCTCGCCGGGTCCGAGCGGTTCGAGGCGGCCGCTGAGCGCCGCGACGAGCTCGGGGCCTACCTGGCCCTCGCCGCGTCCTCGCAGCGCGTCAGGAACTTCGTGGCGGCCGGGGAACTGGTCGCCGCGGGCCGCGCCAAGGGCGGCGGCTGGGAGGTCGCCGTCATCCGCTCGGGCATCCTCGCCGGGGCCGTGAAGACCCCGCCGCGCGCCGACCCCATGCCCTACATCGCGAAGCTCCGCGAGACCTCCCGCGTCGTCGCCCCCGCCGACGACGTCCTCGACGCCGCCCACGCCGCCGAGTCCCGCCTCCTCCTCGACTGGCTCGCCAAGCCCGAAGTCCGCCTCGTCCTCGTCGAGGGCACCTGGTCCAGCCCCCTCGCGGGAGCGGAGCGCTGGGACGGCGCCGTCCCCCACGACCCCAACCCCTGGCGCCGCGCGAACCCCTGACCGTCGCACCCATAGGGCACCTTTGAAGCCGGGGGCGGTCCACATCGTGAGATTGCCTCGCGAACGCTCCGCTGTCCCAAGCGAACCCACCGTTCCACCCCCCGGAACGGGGCCCGCGGCGCGAATCGGACGTGAGTCGTCTCGCATTCATTTGCGGCGCTTGAGGTTTCCGGCGGCACCTCCGCACGGGTACGCTGTGTCATCCGCCGGGAACGGCGGACCCGCCGAAATCCGACAGTGTCTAGTGTCGATTCTCTCCAGGAATCGTTGTACATCTAGAATGCGGTCAACCTTGGGCATCGGAGGCTAACATGTTGCGCGCATTGCTTTCGGCTACTCGGACTGCCAGACCTGACGACCCGTGGGACCTCGCGGGGAAGGTCGCGCAGCTCGAAGCGGCGCACCGCGCCCACTTCGCGCAGCCCGACATGCTCCTGGTCCGCCGCGCCTACCGCATCGCGGAGCAGATGCACCGCGGCCAGGCCCGCCGCTCCGGCGAACCGTACATCACCCACCCGATCGCGGTGTCCACCATCCTCGCCGACCTCGGCGTCGACACCCCCACGATCGCGGCCGGGCTCCTCCACGACACCGTCGAGGACACCCCGTACTCCCTCGAAGCGCTCCGCGGCGACTTCGGCGACGAGATCGCCGTCATGGTCGACGGCGTCACCAAGCTCGACAAGATCCACCTCGGCTCCGCCGCTGAGGCCGAGACGTTCCGCAAGCTCGTGCTCACGGCCGGGCGCGACATCCGCGTCATGATCATCAAGCTCGCCGACCGCCTCCACAACATGCGGACCATCAAGTTCAAGAAGCGCCCCAGCCAGATCCGCATCGCCGAGGCCACCCAGGACGTCCTCATCCCCCTCGCCGACCGCCTCGGCCTGTACGTCATCAAGCGCGAGCTGGAGGACATCGTCCTGGAGACCCTCCAGCCCGAGGTGTTCCAGCGCATCAAGGAGCACATCGGCTCCGACACCGACCGCAAGCGCCAGGTCGAGCACATCGCCCCGCAGGTGCGCCGGGCCCTGCGCGACTTCAAGGTGACCGCGCGCCTCCTCGACCGGCCCCGCCACCCGTACTCGGTGTACCGCGAGATGCAGAAGCACCCCGGCACCGGCCCGGCCGACCCGCCGCGCCTCGTCATCGTCGTCGACGGGCCCCTGACGGACTGCTACGCGGCCCTCGGCGCGATCCACCGCCTCTGGAAGCCCGTGGGCGGCAAGTTCCGGGACCTCATCGCCGCCAAGAAGTTCAACCTGTACCAGTCGATCCACACCGCGGTCGCCGGCCCGGGCGGCCAGCCCATCGAGTTCCTCATCCGCACCCGCGAGATGCACGAGACCGCCGAGGTCGGCATCGTCGCGGGCCTGCGCCAGACCGGCGGCGACCAGATGGAGATCCAGCTCCCCTGGCTCCAGCGCCTCCTCGACTGGCAGAACGAGGTCGCCGACTCCGGCCAGTTCCTCGACTCCCTCCGCTGCGACCTCGCCGACCAGGACATCCTGGTGTTCACCGGCGACGGCGAGCAGCTCACGGTCCCCAAGGCGTCCACCCCCGTCGACGTCGCCTACTGCTCCGGCCCGTCCAAGGGCCACCGCCTCATCGCCGCGTACGTCAACGGCGAGATCGCGCCCCTGGCGCAGTCGCTGCGCGACGGCGACACCGTCGAGCTCGTCCTCACCGCCGAGCAGCCCTACGGGCCCTCGAAGCAGTGGCTCGAACACGCCAAGACCCCCGAGGCCCAGCTCCACATCAACGACTGGTTCGGCGCCATCGACGACGGCGACTCCACCGGCGAGCTCCCCGTGATCCCCATGCAGCGCTTCGAGGACGAACTCAAGGCGGGCAAGAACCGCCTGTGGCGCTCCCTCATCGCCCGCGGCCGCGGCCTGGCGGGAGAGCAGCCCCTCCACGGCGTCGCGTCCTCCCTGGGCTACCCGGACCTCGACTCGCTCTATCTCGCCTTGGCCCGCGAGAAGCTCGACCCCGACGAGCTCGCCGAGAAGCTCATCACCACCGTCGACCGCTACTAGCGCGCAGAGCGAAGAACGGGCCCCGCCTTCCGGCGGGGCCCGTTCCCTATGTCTTGCTCAGTGCTTGCCCGACTCGATCTCCTCGTGCGACGACGAGGACCCGTTCTCGGAAGGCTCCTCGATCGACTTGAAGAAGCCCTTGTCCTGCGGCGGCAGCGCGCCGACGCGGTTCATCTTCTTCGGGACGACCCAGCCGTTGTACTCCAGCGCGGTGTGCCCGTGCTCGTCCGGCTCGGCGAGCGGCTGGTGCACCTCGTAGAAGCGGCCGTTCGGGTCGCGCATGAGGATGCCCGTCTCCAGGCCGTGCGCGAGGACCTCGCGGTCGTGCTGCTGAAGGCCCAGGCAGATCCGGTACGTCAGGTAGTACGCGATGATCGGCAGGACCACGATGCCGATGCGGCCGGCCCAGGTCATCGCGTTCAGGCTGATGTGGAACTTCTCCGCGAACACGTCGTTGCCGCCGGAGACGGCGCCGATGGTCCAGAAGACCACGATCATGACGCCGAGGCTGGTGCGGCCCGGGTTGTCGCGGGGGCGCTGGAGCAGGTTGTGGTGCCCGCGGTCCTTGGTGAACCGCCGCTCCAGCGCCGGGTACACCAGCGGGAGCAGCACCGACAGGCCCATGCCCGCGATCGCCGGCCAGAACACCGCCGGCAGCGTGAAGTACGGCGGTATCCGCAGCTCCCACGCCGGGAACAGGCGGATGAGGCCGTCCAGGTACATGACGTAGAAGTCGGGCTGCGAGGCCGAGGACACGACCGAGACCTCGTACGGCCCGAACAGCCAGATCGGGTTGATCTGGAACAGGCCCGCCATGGCGGCGACCACGCCCCAGATGAACAGCATGAAGCCGACCTGCTTCATGACGTAGTTCGGGAACATGCGGAAGCCGACCACGTTGTGCTCGGTCCGGCCCGGTCCGGGCCACTGCGTGTGCTTCTGCGCGAACACCAGGCCGACGTGGACCGTGATGAGCGCCAGCAGGATCAGCGGGAAGATGAAGACGTGGATGATGTAGATCATCGAGATCACGTCGGTGCCCGGGAACTGGCCGCGGAACAGCGCCGCCGAGGCCCACGGGCCGATGAACGGCACGGAGGCGGTCATGCCCTCCATGATGCGCAGGCCGGTGCCGGAGAGGCCGTCGTCCGGCAGGGAGTAGCCGAAGAAGCCCTCGAAGAAGCCGACCCAGAACAGCAGGATGCCGATCATCCAGTTCGTCTCGCGCGGCGCGCGGAACGCGCCGGTGAAGAAGATCCGGAGCATGTGCACGAGGATCGACGCCATGAACAGCAGCGTCGCCCAGTGGTGCATCTGCCGCATGAACAGGCCGCCGCGGGTCTCGAACGAGATGTCGAGCGCGGACTCGTAGGCCCGCGACATCTCGATGCCCTGGAGCGGCACGTAAGCGCCGTTGTAGGTCACCTCGACCATGGACGGCTCGAAGAACAGCGCCAGGAAGGTGCCCGAGAGCAGCAGCAGGATGAACGAGAACAGCGCGATCTCGCCCAGGAGGAACGACCAGTGGTCCGGGAAGACCTTGTTGAACAGGACCCGGGCCGGTCCGGCGAGCTTGAAGCGGTCGTCGAGCTCGCCGCCCGCCTTGGTCAGCAGGCTGTCACTGGAGCCTTTGCGGCGTTTCACTTCTCATCCTCCTCGGGGAGGGACGGGCGGTTCCAGAACGCCGGCCCCGGGGGCACCAGGAAGTCCGACGTGGCGGTGAAGAAGCCCTCGTCGTCGACGGTGATCGGCAGCATCGGCAGGTGCCGGGTCGCCGGGCCGAACACGGGGGCCGCGTTGTCCACCACGTTGAACTGCGACTGGTGGCACGGGCACAGGAGGCGCTGGCTCTGCTGCTCGTACAGCGAGGCCGGGCAGCCGACGTGGGTGCAGATCTTCGAGTAGGCCACGAAGTTGCCCCACAGGGCGTCCACGTCCTGGTACATCGGGTACAGGTTGCCGCGCAGGGTCGCCGCGTCGGTCTCCCGCAGGTGGATGAGCAGCGTCGGCGCGGTCGGGAACTGGTTCGTCGCGCCGTGGTCGATCGCCGGGTAGACGGTGATCTGGCCGCCGACGGAGACCATGTCGGGCCGCACGAGCGCCCCGTCCTTCATCATGAGGCGGATCGGGTCGCCGTCGTTGTACCGCTCGGAGTTCCAGCCGGTCACGGTGTACATGTCGCCCGGGTCCTTCAGCAGGGCGCCGAGCGGGGCGACGGCCGCGAGGCCGAGCGGCGCGGCGGCCAGCAGGGCCGTCTTCACGAGGAAGGGGCGGCGGCGCAGGCCCATGTCGTCGACGATGGTGTCCACGGTGGACTCGGCGATGCGCCGGTCGTCGTGGGACGAGCCGCCGTCGTGGCGGTCCTGGACCAGCTCCTCCACCGGGAGCAGCTTCTTCGCCCAGGTGAGCACGCCGACCGCGAAGAACAGCAGCGAGAACCCGAGGAAGAACCCGATGACCGGCGTGTACCAGGTCTGCGGGTCGCGCCAGGTCGCGGCGCCCTCGTACTCCCAGGGCCACCAGATGAACGCCACCACGAACAGCGTCGCGAACAGGCCCGAGAGCAGGAACAGGCCGCCGACGATGCGCTCCATGCGCTTCTCGGCCTTCGTGCCCGGCTTCGGGAATCGCGGCTCGTAGTGGATGATCTCGATGTCGTCGCGGCGCAGGCCCTCTTTGTAGACCTCGAAGCGCGTCAGCTTCGGGTCGGTGAGGTCGACGGGCTCGACCTCGTCACGGGCGCTGTCGTTGTGGGCACTCACGATTTACCTGCAATCCAGAGCGTGGTCAGCAGGAGCGCAGTCATGCCGACCAGGAAGATGGCCAGACCTTCGGTGGACGGGCCGTACCGTCCGAGGGTGAACACGCCGCCCGGGTCCTTGTCGTCGTTGACGATGTACTGGACGTAGGCGATGATGTCGGCCTTCTGCTCGGGGGTGAGCTCGTTGTCGGCGAACACCGGCATGTTCTGCGGGCCGGTGAGCATGGCCTGGTAGATCTCCTCGTCGGAGACGCCGATGAGCGCGGGCGCGTGCGCGCCCGAGGACAGGGCGCCGCCGCCGCCCGCGTAGCCGTGGCAGGACGAGCAGTTCACGCGGTACAGGTCGCCGCCCTCGCCGACGTCGGCGTTCTCCACGAGCGCCGCGAGGTCGTCGGGCACCGCGGCGCCGCCGCCGAGGTACTCGATGTAGGCGCCGAGCCACTCGGCCTCTTCCTCCGTGAACACGGGGTAGTCCGAGTCGGGGGCCTGGGCGCCCTGGGCGGCCATCGGCATGCGGCCGGTGTTCACCTGGAACTCGACGGCCGCCGAGCCGACGCCGATGAGGCTGGGGCCGCGGCCCTCGATGCCCTCGCCGTCGTCGCCGTGGCAGGAGATGCAGCTCGTGTCGTAGAGCTCCTGGCCCTTGACGACCTCGGAGTCGATCGCGTTGTCCTCGGCCTCCTGCGCGTACAGGCTCGGCGAGAACACCGAGTAGATCCCTCCGACGATGACCAGTGCGCCGGTGAACCTGGCCAGCGCGCCGAGGCGCTTGCGCCAGCCTCGGCGGCGTTTCGCTGATGCAGCCACGGTTGTTGCCTCACCTTTATCTAGCTCGGACCGGGCGGGGCCCCTGTCGGGGCTTTCTCGTCCGGCCGGCGGCCGCCTCCGGGGGGCGGCCGTCGCGTTTCTCGGTTGTGGCCCCGGCCGGGGGCCGGGGCTTGTTGCCTTGGGTCGCAGGCGCGTCCGGGTGGGAGGCGCGGGCGGCCGGTCAGTCTCAGTACTGGGCCATCGGAAGGAAGTAGATCACGGCGAAGAGCGCGATCCAGACCACGTCGACGAAGTGCCAGTAGTAGGACACCACGATGGACGCGGTGGCCTGAGCGGGAGTGAAGCGGCCCATCGTCGTGCGGATGAGGTAGACGATGAACGCGATCAGGCCGCCGGTGACGTGCAGGCCGTGGAACCCGGTGGTCAGGAAGAACATCGTCCAGTAGCCGTCGGCGGAGATCGAGTGCCCCTCGGAGACGAGGTTGCGGTACTCGTTGACCTGTCCGAGGACGAAGACCAGTCCCATGATGAACGTGACCGCGAACCACAGGCGCAGCTTGTACACGTCCCCGCGCTCGGCGGCGAAGACGCCGAGCTGGCAGGTGACGGAGGAGGCCACGAGGATCACGGTGAACACCAGGGCGTACGGGATCTCCAGGTGGTGGTACCCCTCCTCGTACATCGAAGGCGCGGCGGCCTGGATGGAGAAGTACATCGCGAACAGTCCCGCAAAGAACATGAGTTCGCTGCTCAACCACACGATGGTGCCGACACTGACGACATTGGGCCGGGTCAGTGAGTGGATTCGGCTGGGGTCGATAGTTGCTTCGGCGGCAGTCACGCGCACATTATTACGGTCCGGCGGCTTCCAGCTGCGCATGGGGTAGGTTTTCCGCGCGTGTCGCGCGGAGTAGGCTTCCAGCCTTCTCCCATCGTGTTCCCAGGTCATTCCCGGTTCGCCTACTGTAGGCACTGCCGAGGAGGGAAGTGGCCGCGCCGGTCTTCCCATTTCAGTGTGGCCCGTTTAATATGCGAAGCGTGAGTACCTCAACGGCTGAGTACGCAGTCCTCCTTTACAGTCATCGACCCGCGGTCATCGAACAGATGCGCTCGGCCATCGGCGAATCGCCGGCCGAGGGCGTCAGGATCGAGTACGCCGTCGCCGGAGAGTACGACGAGGCGGTGGCCCTCATCGACAAGTACGAGATCGACCTCGTGCTCCTCGACGGGGAGGCGCAGCCCGCCGGCGGCCTCGGGATCGCGCGGCAGCTCCGCGACGAGTTCGACGAGCCCCCGACGCTCGCGGTGGTGGTCGCGCGCGACGCGGACCGCTGGCTGGCGGCGTGGTCGCGGGCCGACGCGGTGCTGAAGCACCCTCTTAACCCCGTGACAACCGGGGCGACGGTTGTAGACTTGCTGGTCAACCGGGCATCAGGCTCGGCTCCGGCGCAGCGCGCCGCCTTATATTCCATCCCCGGGAGCGTTCATGTCTAGTCCGACCTGGCCCGATGTCCTCGCACGCCTGTCGAGCGGCGACCATCTCGACGAGGCCAGCGCCGACTGGGCGATGGCGGAGATCATGGCCGGGAACGCCGATCCGGCGCAGCTGGCGGCGTTCGCGGTGCTGCTGCGCTCAAAGGGTGAGACGCCCGAGGAGATCGGCGCCATCGCGGGCCGGATGCTCGCGGAGACGACCCGGCTGGACCTGTCGGACCTGGGCGTGGCGGTGGACATCGTCGGCACCGGGGGCGACGGCTCGAACTCGGTGAACATCTCGACGATGGCGGCGATCGTGGTCGCCTCCGCGGGCGTGCCGGTCATCAAGCACGGCAACCGGTCGGCGTCGTCGACCGTGGGCTCGGCGGACCTGCTGGAGGCGCTGGGCGTGGACCTGGACGCCACCGCGGAGCGGGTCGAGGCGTCGGTGCGCGAGGTGGGCATCGGGTTCGCGTTCGCGCGCACGTTCCACCCCGGGATGCGGCACGCGGGCCCGATCCGGGCCGCGCTGGGCATCCCCACGGTGTTCAACCTGCTGGGGCCGTTGACGAACCCGGGCCAGCCGCAGGCGGGCCTGATCGGCTGCGCGGACCCGGTGAAGGCGCCGCTGATGGCGCAGGTGTTCGCGGCCCGCGGGGCCTCGGTGTTCGTGGTCCGCGGGGACGACGGCCTGGACGAGATCTCGACGTCGGCGACGACGTCGGAGTGGATCGCCTCGGGCGGCCGGGTGTCGCAGGGCTCGATCGACGTGAACGAGATCGGCCTGGCGAACGCCGGGCCGGAGGCGCTGCGCGGCGGCGACATCGGTTTCAACACCGGTGTGGCGCGGCGTGTGTTCGCGGGCGAGGCCGGTCCGGTCCGGGACGCGGTCCTCATCAACGCGGCGGCGGCGCTGGCGTCCCGCCAGGGGCTCATCGACGGCGTGGACCTGCACGACGTGAAGATCCGCCGGGGCCTGCTGTCCGCGGGCCTGGAGGTGGCCGCCAAGGCCCTCGACGAGGGCAGGGCGGTGGACCTGGTGGAGCGCTGGGCGGAGTTCAGCAGGAAGTAGCAGACGGAAGCGGAAGGGGCCGTACGCGATCGCGTACGGCCCCTTCGCGCTACTCGTACTTCTTCAGCTCGTCCTGGGAGGCGAGGGGCGCAGGGGCGGACTTGGGGAGCTCGGTGCGGATGAGGACGCAGCCGCACTCCTCGCAGCGGAGGACCTCGTCAATGGGGGCGGCCTTGATGGGGATCATGTCGGCCGGGGACTTCTCGATGCGGCAGGACTCGCAGCGGCGGCCGACGAGTTCGGCGGCGGCGATGGGCTGCTTGGCGTGGATGCGCTCGTAGAGCTCCACGAGGCGGTCGGGAATGTTGATGGCGAGGGCCTCGCGGGTGGAGGCGGCGTCGGCGGTCTCGGTCTCGATCTCGCCGATCTGGCGGCCCCGGTCGGCTTCGGCGTCGGCGAAGACGGTCTTGGCCTCGTCGAGCTGGCGGCGGGCCTCGTTGAGTTCGGCGTCGAGGGCCTCGCGGCGCTCCATGAGTTCGAGCTCGTCGTCTTCGAGGGTGCCCTGGCGGCGGGCGAGGGACTCCAGTTCGCTCTGGAGCCCTTCGAGCTCCTTGGCGGAGGCGCCGGCGCCCATGCGGTCGCGGTCGGTGGAGGCGCGCTTCTTGACGAGGTCGACTTCGCGTTCGACGCGGTCGATGTCGCGGTCGAGGTCGGCGATGTCGCCGGTGAGGTTGGCGGCCTTGTCCCCCAGGGCCCGGAGGCGCTGCGTCGCGGTGGCGTACGCCGGGTCGGCGTCGAGCTTCTTGCGGCGCTGCGCGAGCTGGGCGAGGGTGGTGTCCACCGCCTGGAGTTCGAGCAGGCGGCGCTGATCGAAGAGGTCGGCTTTCACTTCAGTTCACCCCGGATTTCTGGTGGAGGGTCCACGGATCGGTGTCGAGGTCGGAGACGCGGACGTCCTCGACCAGACGGGACAGTCGTTCGGCAACAGTATCGAGCCAGGGCCGCTCGGTCGCCCAGTGGGCGGCGTCGATGAGGGCCGGGCCGCTCCCGGCGAGGTGCTCGCTGACCGGGTGGTGGCGGAGGTCGGCGGTGAGGTAGGCGTTGGCGCCGGCGGCCGCGGCGTCGGCGAGGAAGGAGTCCCCGGCGCCGCCGCAGACGGCGACGGTGCTGACGGGGCGGTCGGGGTCGCCCGCCGCGCGGACGCCCCAGGCGGTCGGCGGGAGGGCCGCGGCGGCGCGTTCGGTGAGCTGGGCGAGGGTGAGGGTCTCGGGGAGGCGGCCGATGCGGCCGTGGCCGCGTCCGGTGCCGTGGTGCTCGGGGCCGTCGAGCGGGCGCAGGGGCCGCAGGTCGACGAGGCCGAGGCGGTCGGCGAGGGCGTCGGAGACACCGGGGTTGGCGACGTCGGCGTTGGTGTGGGCGGTGTAGAGGCCCATGCCGGACTCGATGAGGGTGTGGACGAGGTCGCCCTTGTAGTCCCCGGCGGGGTCGAGGGAGGAGACGCCGCGGAGCAGGAGCGGGTGGTGGGCGACGATGAGGTCGCAGTCGTTCTCGATGGCCTCGATGACCGTGGCGGGGACGACGTCGACAACGCAGAGGACGCGGCGGACGGAGTTCCCGCCGCGGCCCAGCACCAGGCCGACCCGGTCCCAGTCCTCGGCCCAGCGGCGCGGGTACAGGTCGTCGAGTGCCGCGGTGATCTCGCTGAGCGTGCGCATGCCGTGAGTCTATTGACGTTTCGGGCCGCGCGGTGAGGGGTGTGCCCGGAGCCTGAGCAGCGGCGGCTCCGGGCGCACTCGCGCACCGTGCGCGCGGGGACGGTCCGGCGAATCCGGTACCGGCCCTGGTCCTTGCGGCCTGGGGTTCGCGGCCTGGTGTTCACGGCCCTAGTTGAGGGCCCCCACCTCCTCGGCGAGTCGGCGCACGTCCTGGGCGGGCTCGCCCTTGGTGCGGTGGAGGATCTGGTCGATGAGGTCGACCGCGAGCGGGCGGCAGCGGATCTCCGCGGGCGCGTTGCGGTCGGCGGTCACGAGGTACCGCCCGGCCTTCTCGATGTCGCCGACCTGCACGCAGGCCCGCGTCATGTCCAGGTAGTGGTGCGCGCGCCGCTCGGCCACGAGGTCGCCGAGTGCCGCGGGCGGGATGGTCTCGTGGACGGCGAGCGCGTCGCCGCCCTCGCCGAGCTCCACGAACGCGGCCGCGCGGTGCAGCATGACGTTCGTGGGCCCGAACGAGGTGTAGTAGTAGTTCGCGTCGCGGCCGAGGATGTTCGCGGCCCGCGAGGCGCTGTCGAGCAGGTCGTCGCTGGTGGTCGAGTCCCCGGCCAGCGCGGCGGCCATGGCGCCCTGGAGGAGCAGCGCCCCGTAGACGCTGATCGCGGCGGGGCTGGAGGACTCGCCTCCGGCTTCGGAGATGAGGCCGTGCGCGACCTGGACGTTCAGGTCGAGTGCGGCCTGGTAGCGGCCGAGGGACCTGAGCGCGTTGGCCACCCGCGTGGTGGCGATGCCCGCCAGGAGCGGGTCGTTGCCGCGGTTGGCGGCGGAGATGGCGCGGTCGGCGGCGAGCCAGGCGAGCTGGGCCTCCCCGAGTTTGCGGAGGACCGTGGACGCGATCTGGTAGACCTGCGTCATGAGTTCGGCCGCGTCGGCGCTGGTGCCGCCGATGGGCCGGTCCTCGGCGAGCGGGGTGTCGCGCAGGAGCTGGATGAGCGACCTGGCGACGACCGGGTAGTGGCCCTTCTCGAACGCGAGCCAGCAGTAGTTCACGGCCCCTTTGAGTTCGGGTATGGGCGTCGGGTCGATCGGGGCGGCTTCGAGGAAGCGGCCGAGTCGCTCGTAGCGTTCGAGCGACTGGCGGATGGACTCGACCTCCACCTGGTCGAGGCAGCCGCCGAGGCCCGGGCGGCGCCGGGGTTCGCGGCCGAGCAGCTGGGCGGCGTCGACGCTCAGCGATTCGGCGAGCTCGGTGATGACCGAGTACTTGTCGAGGCGGCGGACGCCGCGCTCGATCTTGTCGACCCAGCTCTTGGACTTGCCGATACGGTCGGCGAAGACCTGCTGGGACATGCCGCGGCGCTGACGCCAATAGGCGACGCGCCGCCCCATAGGTTGCGTTTCGGACTCCATGTCAGACCCCACCGTCTATATAGGAGTTACACGTTGCTTCGGGACTTCAGGGGATCGTGTCTCGCAGTTGCGTGCGGTATTCGGTTGTGCGTGCGTGCGGCCTTGCCGGAGGGCCGGGCCGGGGCGCGGTGCGGCGGTTGTCAGCAGTGCTCGGTTGTCTTGACCCGCACGAGGTTCGGTGCCGCCGTCGCGGCCCCGGACACCGCACGAGGCGCCCCGACACTATGTGTTTACCGTCTTTTCGGTTTCGGCACAACGGCCGCGAACTGCCAATGTGACGCTCCGCTGGAGCGTGCTTACAGTCTTGCCCGCCTGGTCCGGTCCACAGTCACCTATCAGGGGATATGCCGGGTTTCGGTCGCTCGAACTCGTGAAACCTGCACATGCAGCGTGTCGATTCAAGGGTCTCGTTCGTTGTGTCGGATATGGGACACAACCGAGTCGTCGCGCGCCGCGAACATCGACGCGCCTTCCGCAGGGCCTTCCTGACCGCCGCCGTCGCGACCGCCGTCGCGGCCGTGCTGGGGTACGCGATCGCCTTCTCGCCGCTCGCCGGATGGGCGGCGCTCGGCGTCGCCTCCGCCGGGGCGGTCAGCCTGTGGCTGGAGTCGCGCGCGGGCCGCGCCGCGACGCCGCCGCCGTTCTACTTCTGGGGCGGCGAGGAATGAGCTAGTTGAGGCGGACCACGAGGCACTTGCCGCCCTGGTAGACGCCGCCGTCCACGTTGAGGGCGAGCCCGTCGCAGTAGCGGCGGGCCTGGGTCACCTGGGACGGTTCGAGCTCGGTCGTGTCGGGGATCGTCGAGTGCCCGTGGACGAGCTCCTCCCCGCCGAACGAGCGGAGCATCGAGCGGACCCGCGCGGGGCCCTCCTCCCCCATGAACTCGTGGCGGCGCGTCATCTCCCGGAACAGCTGCCACCACTCCTCGGGCTCGTCCGAGGCGAGGATCTTGCGGACGGCCGCGTTCACGGCCTCCTCGCTGCGCCCGTACCCGAGGTACGACTCGGTGTCGGAGTGGACCAGGAGCGACTTGTCCACGACGTGGAGGACCCGGCGGGTCTCCAGCCACCGCACCTCGTCCTCGGTGAGGGCGTCGAGGTCGTCCTCGAAGCCGCCGTTGAGGACCCACCAGTGCAGGAACTGCCGGTCCATGCCGTCCACGTCGGTGAACGCGACGTCGCCGAAGCGCCGGGACCCGAGCACGAGCACCTCGTGGTTGCCCACGAGCGTGTCCACGTGGCCGCCCTCGGCGGCCGCCTGGCCCGCGAGCCTGCGGAGCAGCCGGACCACGGCCACGCCCTCCTCGCCGCGGTCGAAGAGGTCCCCGAGGATCCACAGGCGGGCGTCGCCGCCGGTCCACTTCGCGTCGTCGTCGACGAGTCCCCGCCCCCGCAGCGCCTCCGTCAGCGCGTCGTAGTGGCCGTGCACGTCGCTGGCCACGAACAGCGGACTCGATTCAGACATGGGGACGATATTAATCCGGGCCGGGGCCGTTCGGTGAGGTTGTCGCCTCGACTTCTATGAGCAGAGCCATTCCACTTGCCGCGCGGCAGGTGGGGGCAATAGGATTCGGCCACCGCCATTGCAATAGAACGCAGCGAGGAGCCAGCGTGACCGAGAATCCGTTCCTGAACCCCTCAGAACTCCCCTACAAGCTCCCGCCGTTCGCGGACATCGCCAACGAGCACTACCGCCCGGCGTTCGACGCCGGCATGGCCGAGCAGCTCGCGGCCGTCGAGGCCATCGCGGCCGACCCCGCGGAGCCCACGTTCGAGAACACGATCGTGGCCCTGGAGCGCTCCGGGCTCGGCACGCTCCGGCGCGTCTCCCTGGTGTTCTTCAACAAGTACTCCTCCGACACCGACGACGAGCTGAACGACATCGAGGCCGAGCTGAGCCCCGAACTCGCGGCCCACGGCGACAAGATCCTCCTCAACGGCGACCTGTACGCCCGCATCGACGCCCTCTGGGCCAAGCGCGACGGGCTGGGCCTGGACGAGCAGGACCTGCGCCTGCTGGAGCGGTACCGCACCGAGTTCGTGCGCGGCGGCGCCGCCCTGGAGCAGGACGGCAAGGACCGCCTCGCGGCGATCAACACCGAGCTGGCCGAGCTCGCGTCCAAGTTCAACCAGGTCATCCTCGCCGACATCAACGACGCGGCCGTCCACGTCACCGACGTCGCCGAGCTCGACGGCCTCGGCGAGGACCAGATCGGCGCCGCCGCCGCGGCCGCGAAGGACCGCGGCCTCGACGGGTACCTAATCACCCAGTCGAACTTCTCGCGCCACCCGCTGCTGGAGGACCTGAAGGACCGCGCCCTGCGCGAGCGCCTCTACAAGGCCACCATCGGCCGCGGCCGTGACAACGCCGCGACCCTGCTGCGGATGATCCGCCTGCGCGCCGAGAAGGCGCAGCTCCTCGGCTTCGAGCACTTCGCCGCGTACGTGGCCGCCGACGGCACCGCCGGGAACGCCGGGATCATCGCCGAGCGCCTCGCCGGGCTCGCCGAGGCGTCGGTGCGCAACGCCCGCCGCGAGGCCGCCGACCTCCAGGGGCTCATCGACGGCCAGGGCGGCGGCTTCCAGCTCGCCGCCTGGGACTGGTCGTTCTACGCCAAGCAGGTCCGCCAGGAGAAGTACGGCTTCGACGCCGAGGCGCTCAAGCCCTACCTCGAACTCGACCGCGTCCTCGTCGACGGCGTCTTCCACGCCGCCGAGAAGGAGTTCGGCCTCCACTTCAATCTCCGCGAGGACCTCCAGGGGTACCACCCCGAGGCCCGCGTGTGGGAGGTCCTGGACGGCGGCGAGCCGCTCGGCCTGTTCGTGGGCGACTTCTTCACCCGCGACTCCAAGAAGGGCGGCGCGTGGATGAACCCGCTCGTCGTCCAGTCCGACCTCACCGGCGACAAGCCGGTGGTCGTGAACAACCTGAACATCGTCAAGCCCTCCGAGGGGCAGCCCGCGCTCATCTCCGTGGACAACGTGAACACGCTGTTCCACGAGTTCGGGCACGCGCTCCACGGGCTCCTGTCGGCCTGCCGCTACCCGAAGACCTCCATGACCTCGACCCCGCGCGACTTCGTCGAGTACCCGTCGCAGGTCAACGAGATGTGGCAGCAGTGGCCCGAGATCGTCGCCAACTACGCCAAGCACTTCACGACCGGCGAGGCCGCCCCGGCCGAGCTGCTCGGCCAGTGGGAGCGGTCGGACCAGTTCGGCCTGGGCTTCTCGACCACCGAGTACCTCGGCGCGGCCCTCCTGGACCAGGCGTGGCACCGGCTGTCCCCCGAGGACGTCCCCGACGGCGGCGACGACCCGCACGCGGCCGTCGAGGCGTTCGAGCGCCAGGCCCTCGAAGCCGCCGGGATCTACCTGCCGGAGATCGCCCCGCGCTACCGCTCGGGCTACTTCGCGCACATCTCCATCGGCTACGCCGCCGGGTACTACTCGTACATCTGGTCGGAGATCCTCGACGCCGACACCGTCGAGTGGTTCAAGGAGAACGGCGGCCTGACCCGCGCCAACGGCGACCACTTCCGCGAGACGCTCCTGTCGAAGGGCGGCTCCATCGACCCGATGGAGTCCTTCCGGCGCTTCCGCGGCCGCGACGCCGAGATCGACCCGCTCCTGGAGCGGCGAGGACTGAAGTAAGGCCGTAAGGGGCCCGGATCGTGCATCCTATAGGATATAGGATGCACGATCCGGGCCCTTTCGCCTACAGCGCCAGCCCCTTCTCCCAAGGCGAGGCCACCGGGAAGTACGCGTCCAGGAAGCGCTGCATGAGCGCCGAGCGCTCCTCGGCCTGGTCCGGCGGGAGCCCGGCGTCGTTGATGCAGAACGTCTCGCGGTCGCGCCGCTCCAGCAGCAGCTCCAGGCGCTCGGACACGTCCGGCATCCCCAGCTCCACGTAGGCGTCCTGGGCGTGGCCGGAGACGGCGCGGCCCGAGAGGTACGCGTAGTAGTGCTGGAGGGTCACCGTGGAGACGTCGGTGACGTTGCGGAAGGCGCTCCGCGCGGTCCGGTCCATCTCCTCGTCGAACTCCTTCTCCATCTCGGCGAGGACGCTGCGCTGCAACGGGTACGGCACGTGCTTCATCATCCGGGAGACGGTCCGCCCGAAGGCCCGGTCGATGAGCGCCCGGTCGTTCTTGAACGCGGCGTTCGGGGGCGTGTCGGCGCGCGAGACCGGGTCCATGTCGATGAAGGTCTGCGCGGGGAAGAACCGCGCGAGGCCGTTGGGCTCGAAGAACAGCTGCGGGCCGACGGGGCGGCCGATGAACATGTCGTCGTTGAAGTACAGGAAGTGCTCGCTCAGGCCCTCGATGCGGTGCAGCTGCGTCTCGATCGAGTGGGAGTTGAAGGTGGGCAGGGCGTCCGGGTCGTCGAACAGGTCGGCGTGGTCGACCACCGTGAGCCCGGGGGCGTCGGCGTCGAGCCAGTGGGGGCGCTGCCGGTCGGTCACGAGGTACACGTGGCGCACCCAGGGCGCGTTCAGGTGCAGGGAGCGCAGCGAGTACCGCAGCTCCTCGCGGTCGATGTAGCGGGCGTCGTTGTCGGACTCGGCGTGGTACGGCGACTGGTCGGCGTCGGACCGGCGGCGGCGCCAGGCGTGGTCGGCGCCGTCGACCCAGGTGTAGACGACGTCCACGGGGAAGCCGACGTGGTCGGGCCCGGGGCGCGCGAACTCGGTGCGGGTCGGCAGGCTCGGGAGGTCCCGGTGGGCGCCGCTGGCGAGGGTCGTGAAGAGGCGCCCGGGGGCCGACACGCGGGCGCCGCCCTGGCGGACGACGGGGCTGATGCGGTTGTGCCTGGGCGCCAGGAGGTGCCCGTCGCCGGTGTCGGTCCAGAACTCGACGTCGCAGCCGTAGTCGGGGCCGAAGACGAGGTCACGTCCGGTGTCGGTCCACAGCCAGGAGGCGCGCACCAGCGGCACGTCGCCCATGTCGGCGCGGCGGGCCCACTCGGGGCGGTGGAGGCCGAGCTCCGACTCGCGGAAGGCCGGCTCGGGCACGGAGAGGCGCCCGCCGGTGGACTCGCAGAGCATGGCGAGGGCGGTGCAGACGCGCTGCCGGTCGGTGGCGGCGACGCCGAGGACGGGCCGGGTGAGGCTGAAGCCCGGGACGGCGAAGAAGTCGACGCCCGCGGCCGTGAGGATCGCGGTGACGATCTCCAGGTTGCGGCGCCACACCTCCAGCGGGGTGGGGGCGCCGAGCGCGTAGGCGGGGCGGATCTCCCCGGAGTGGAGGATGTGGCCGGAGTCGAGGTCGGAGAAGTAGCCGTAGGGCTCGGTGACCTCGGTGCGGGCCTTGGAGGGAGGGTCGACGGGCCTGGACTCCGGCAGTTCTTCGGCCGGTCGGACGAACTCTGTCGCTCGGGTTGCGATGCGACGGTCATCGGCTGCGAACAATCGACACCTCCTGACGCTTGCGGCTTTCGCCGATCCGGGTCTACCGGGACTGCTGCCGGCGCAGGGCGGAGGCGCGTCTTCGTCGACCACGCCTGAACGCCACGTGGCCGGTCTCTGACACGTGTCTCAACAGTAGGCCACAGGGCAGTGACAAAATGGTTGCAGATTCGCGTCCCAGGCGTCAACCGCAACGGGCGCCGCCCGGAGGCGACGCCCGTTGGTGAAATGAGATCCCTACGCGCCCAAGGGAATCCGTGCCACGTGCTCCCACGTGTAGGTCGACGCGTCCTCACTTTGGATGACTCGCACGAGGTCTACCCCGGTGACGGTTATCTCCGTCCGGCCCGGCCGCACGTCGCGCAGCTTGTTCTGGATCGCCCCGCGGGAGGTGTCCACGCCGACCGCGTCGGAGCGGTAGGACAGCGACACGTGCCCGGGTCCGCCGCACGGGCGGCCGACGTCGCCTTCGACGATCTCGTTGATCGCCTCGACGCAGTTCCCCACCAGCGCATCGAAATGCGTGCCGGGGAACGTGTCGAGCAGGACCCCGCCGGTCGCGGCCAGCGCGGGCCCGACGGTGAGCTTGAACGCGGGGACTTCGGCGGCCTTCTCGCGGAGGCGGTCGACGAGCTTGCGGCGCACGTCGTCGCCGATCCCGGCGGCGTCGCACTCGACGGACGCGATCGTGGCGTGGAGCCATTCGTGCGCGACGGGCTTGTCCGCGGCGATGTCGATGACCGGGCGGTAGGACTCCGCGACGGCTTTGACCTCGTCGAGGTCGGTCAGGTAGACGTGGAGCTTGGTCCATCCGTCGGGCCAGCGCTGGCCCGAACTGGGCGGCTTGGGTCCGGTCGTGGGAGCAGATGTGTTCACTGCTGCATCAATGCCTTAGGCGAGTCGGAAGGCCCCGGACGGGGCCGGTTCTATGCAATTCCACCGCTCGGTGCTGCTAGCACCGTTCCGGGAGTCTACCCACGGGGCGCCAGGTCCAAAAGCGAACTGAGCGGCGCGTCACGGGGACTCGGCACGGGCGGGCGCAGATGTACGGTCCGGTCGACCACGCCGTCGGGCAGGGGCCGGTGGGTGATGATGACGGCGGTCTTGCCTTCAAGAGCGGCGGCGGCCGTGCGAAGTACGCGTTCGGCGGTGGCGGCGTCGAGGTGGGCGTCGAACTCGTCCAGGACCATGACCTCGCGGTCGGCGAGGAGGCAGCGGGCGAGGGCGATGCGGCCCCGCTCGCCGCCGGAGACGGCCCGGCCGTGCTCGCCCAGCGGGGTCTGGAGCCCCAGCTCAAGGCCGTCGAACCAGTCGCGGAGCCCGGCCCAGCGCAGGGCGCGCACGAGTTCGTCGTCGGTGGCGCCGGTGCGGGCGAGGCGGAGGTTCTCGGCGAGGGTGGTGTCGAACACGTGGGCGTCCTGGGAGCAGAGGCCGACGGTGCGGCGCACGTCGTCGCCGTCGTACTCGGCGAGTTCGACGCCGCCGAAGCGCAGGGACCCCTCGTAGGGCAGGAAGCCCATGAGGGCGGCGGCGAGCGTGGACTTGCCGGACCCGGAGGGGCCCATGACGGCGACGCGCTCGCCGGGCTGGATCTTGAGGTCGAAGCCTTCGATCGCGGGCCGGTCGGCGCCGGGCCAGGTGACGGAGAGGCGCTTGATCTCGATGAACGGGGGGCCGCCGAGCGGGTTGGGCTCGAAGTCCATGGGCTCGTCGGGGTCGGGCCTGGGGACGTCGGCGGTGGTGATCTCGACGAGGCGGCGGCCGCTCTCCTTGGCGGCGGCGGTCTGCTGCGCGGCGGCTGGGAGGGCGAGGACGGGCTCGAACGCGGCGAGCGGCACGAGCGCGAGGCACGCGAGGAGGACCCCGTCGAGGGTGCCGTCCGCGACGGCGGGGATGCCGGTCCAGAGGGCGCCGGTGACGGCGGCGGCCATGGCGAGGAGCCCGGCGGCCTGGCCGAGTCCGGCGCTCCAGGCGATGCGGGCGTGGGCGCGGCGCAGGCGCTCGTCCCCTGCGAGGGCGCGTTCGAGGGCGACGGCGTCGGTCCCGGCGGCGACGAGCTCTTCGCGGCCGTGGAGGCAGGCGCGCACGTTCTCGGTGAGGTCGCCGCGCTCGGCGGCGGTGGCGCGCAGGGCGTACCGGGCGGACCAGGACGCGAGCGCGGGCCCGGCGAGGGCCGCGGCGAGCAGCGTCGCGGCGAGGATCGCCCCGGCGGCGGGGAGGATCGCGGTCTGGACGACGACGGCGGTGACGGCGGTGATCACGGCGGCGGCGAGCGGGAGGGCGCCGCGCAGCCAGCGGTCGCCGGTGCCGTCGACGTCGTCGACGAGGCGGGCCTGGAGGTCGCCGGAGCGCCACACGGGGAGCCCGGCGGGGGCGAGGCGCACGAGCTTGCGCCACACGGCGACGCGGAGGCGTTCGAGGCCGCGGAAGGCCGCGTCGTGGGAGACGAGGCGTTCGGCGTAGCGGAGGACGCCGCGGCCGATCCCGAAGGCGCGCACCGAGGTGATGGCGACCATCAGGTACAGGATCGGGGGCTGCTCCCAGGCGCGGGAGATGAGGTACGCGGAGACGGCGAGGAGGCCGAGCGCGCTGAGCTGCGCGAGGGACCCGAGGACGGCCCCGAGGCCGAGCCGCAGGGCGATCGTGTTGGGTCGCTTGGGCATTTACCAGTCCACCTCTCGGTCGGCGATCGCGCGCACCGCTTCGCGGTGGGAGGCGATCAGGACGGTGCGGTTCTCGCGGTACGGCTCGAAGGATTCGAGGACTGCCCGCTCGGTGTCGGCGTCGAGGTGCGCGGTCGGCTCGTCGAGGAGCAGCACGGGCGTGTCGAGGAGGTCAGCGCGCAGCAGGAGCCGCGCGAGGCCGACGCGGGCGGCCTCCCCGGCGGAGAGCCCGGCGCCGCTGGCGGCGACGCGGCGGCGCCCGTCGGGGGCGTGGGCCGCGGCGAGGGCCTTCGCGACGGCGGGGTCGGAGGGCTCGTAGGGGACGGCGAGGCGCACGTTGTCGGCGACGGTGCCGTCGATGAGGACCGGCTTCTGCGGGAGCCATGCGACGGAGCGGCGGATCGCCTCCAGGTCGAGGCGGGTGAGGTCGGTGCCGTCGAACGCGATCGAGCCGTCCACGGGCCGCCGGAACCCCAGGAGCGCGGCGAGCAGCGTGGACTTCCCGGCGCCGGAGCGCGCGGTGAGGACGGTGGTCTGCGCGGCCGGGACCGTCAGGCTCAGCTCTTGGAGCGGGTCGCGGCCCGGGTAGGCGAAGACGGTGCGGCGGAACATGATCGTGGGCGCGCGGCGCAGCGGCGGCGCGATGTGCGGGGCGCTGGGGAGCGCGGCGGCGCCGGTCTGCGGGGCCTCGGGCGCGGGCTCGGCGCCCGGTTCGGGGGCCTCGGCGAGGATGCCGAAGACCTGCTCGGCGGCGGCGAGTCCTTCGGCGCTGGCGTGGTAGTGGGCGCCGACGTTGCGCAGCGGCAGGTACGCCTCGGGGGCGAGGATGAGGACGAGGAGCGCGGTCTGGAGCCCGGCGGCCCCGGCGAGGCCGCCCTCCACGAGCTGGACGCCGACGGTGACCGCGACGACCGCGACGGACAGGGACGCGGCGAGTTCGAGGACGAGCGCGGAGCAGAACGCCACGCGCAGCAGCGACATCGAGCGGCGCCGGTACTCCCCCGTGGTCGCCTGGATGGCCCCGGCCTGCTTGGCGGCGCGGCCGAACGCCTTCAGCGTCGGGAGCCCGGCGACGAGGTCGGCGAAGTGGTGCGCGAGCGCGGACGTGGACGCCCACTGGCGTTCGGCGCGGGCCTTCGTGTAGCGGCCGATGAGGATGCCGAACAGGGGGATCAGCGGCAGCGTCAGGAGCACGATGAGCGCCGCGGGCGGGTACGCGATGAGCATGACGACGAGGACGCCGACGGGGACGACCGCGGCGAGCACGAGCTGCGGCAGGTATCGCGCGAAGTACGCGTCCAGGGCGTCGATGCCGCGGACGAGGAGGTTCGCGGTCTCACCGGTGTGGCGGGTGCCGGAGGGCAGGTGCATGAGCTTGTCGAGGGCCTGGCGGCGCAGGCCGGACTTGACGCCCGCGGCGGCGCGGTTCGCGGCCGCCTCCTGGACCGAGGCGAGGAGCGCGCGGGCGGCGAGGACCGCGGCGAGGCCGATGAGCCTGGGCCCCAATGCGGCGAGGTCTTCGCCTCCGGCGAAGGCCCCCGCGATGAGCGCGGACATGAGCCAGGCCCCGGCGATGACCAGCGCGGTCTGGGCGAGCCCGAGCCCGGCGCACACGCCGATGTAGACCTTGGCGCCCTCGGCGCGGTGGAGCAGGCGGCGGTCGAACGCGCCGGTGTCGGGTTTCGGGGCGAGCTGGGTCATGCGACCGGGATCCTCTCGACGGCTACGCGCTTGCGGAAGACCCAGTAGGTCCATCCCTGGTACAGCAGGACGATCGGCAGGAAGACGATCGCGACCCAGGTCATGATGCCGAGGGTCTTCTGCGTGGCGGCCGCGTTCTCGTGGTTCAGGCTGTTGGCGGCATCCGATGTGGACGGCAGGACGTCGGGCCACAGGGCGCAGAACAGCGCCGTGGACGCGAGCCCGATGGTGACCGCGGTGGCGGCGAACGCCCATCCGCTGCGGCCCTTGAAGTCCAGGGCCAGGCCCGCGACGAGCGCGAGCACGGCGACGACGATGAGCACCAGCGACACGGCGTTCCCGTGGGCGATCTGGGTCCACAGCAGGAACGCCAGCGCGGGCACCGCGGTGGCGGCGCCGAGCCGCAGCCCGACGGCGCGGGCGCGGGCGCTGAGGTCCCCGGTGGTGCGCAGGTGCAGGAAGTAGGCGCCGTGCGTGGCGAACAGGAGCAGCATCGTCAGGCCGCCGAGGAGCGCGTACCCGTTGAGCAGGCCCCAGAACGAGCCGGTGTAGTCGAAGTTCGCGTCGAGGGGCACGCCGCGCACGATGTTCGCGACGACGGCGCCCCACAGGAACGCGGCGAGGGCCGAGCCGGCGGTGATGCACAGGTCCCAGCCGCGGCGCCACCTCGCGGTGTCGCCCTTGCCGCGGTACTCGAAGGCCACGCCGCGGACGATGAGCGCGAGGAGGATCAGGAAGAACAGCAGGTAGAACCCGGAGAACAGGCTGGCGTACCAGTGCGGGAAGGCCGCGAACATGGCGCCGCCGGCGGTGATCAGCCAGACCTCGTTGCCGTCCCAGACCGGGCCGATGGTGTTGATCATGGCGCGGCGCTCGCGCTCCTCGCGCCCGAGGACGGGCATGAGCATCCCGACGCCGAAGTCGAAGCCTTCGAGGATGAAGTAGCCGGTGAAGAGCACGGCTATGGCGATGAACCAGATCGTCGTCAGTTCCATTGGGCGTCCTCGGCTAGTAGGCGAAGGCCATCGGCTTGTCGGGGTCGTCGGAGGGGCTCGACGAGGCGAGCGCCTGCTCCTCGGCGGGCGGGCCCGCCTTCGCGTACTTGAAGAACAGCTTCAAGGCGATGACGGCGAGGACGAGGTACACGAGCGTGAAGCCGATGAGCGAGGTCGCGACGGTGGCGGCGCCGACGCGCGGCGACACGGCCTCGCCGGTCTGGTAGAGGCTGAACACGACCCACGGCTGGCGGCCCATCTCGGTGAAGATCCAGCCGGAGCTGTTGGCGAGGAACGGGGTCACGGCCATCCACATCGCGATGGGCCAGAACAGGCGGTGCTCGGGGAGGCGGCCGCGGCGGGTGAACCACCAGACGATCACGGCCATCGCCATCGACAGGAGCCCGAACCCGATCATGAACCGGAAGGACCAGTAGGTGAGCGGGATGTACGGCACGTAGTCGCCGGGTCCGAAGAGGTCGTTGTACTGGGCGTTCAGGTCGTTGATGCCTTGGACGGTGCCGCCGAAGGAGCCGGTGGCGAGGAACGACAGGAGCCCGGGGATCTCGATGATCGGCGTGCCGTGGCGCCCGTCGAGGGACCCGATGGTGAGCACGGAGAACGGCGCGTTCGAGGTGGTCTGGTACAGGGCCTCGGCGGCGGCCATCTTCATCGGCTGCGTCGAGGTCATGACCTTGGAGAGCGAGTCGCCGGAGAGGATGAGGCCGAGGCCGCCGACGAGGGTCGTCATGACGCCCAGGCGCATCGCGGGCCGGTGCACGTCGAGGTCGCGGCGGTGCATGAAGTGGTAGCCGGAGACGGCGACGACCACGACCCCGGCGGTGAGCCAGGACGCGAACACGGTGTGCGGGAACGCGGCGAGGGCGACGGGGTTGGAGAGGACCGCGCCGAAGTCGGTGAGCTCGGCGCGTCCGGCCGTCTCGTTGAGCTGGTAGCCGACCGGGTTCTGCATGAACGCGTTGGCGGCGAGGATGAAGTACGCGGAGGCCATGGTGCCGAAGGCGACCAGCCAGATGCACGCGAGGTGCAGGCCGGGCTTGAGGCGGTCCCAGCCGAAGATCCACACGCCGATGAACGTCGATTCGAGGAAGAACGCCACGAGCGCCTCGAACGCGAGCGGGGCGCCGAACACGTCGCCGACAAACCGCGAGTACGCGGACCAGTTCATGCCGAACTGGAACTCCTGGACGAGGCCGGTGACCACGCCCATGGCGATGTTGATGAGGAAGAGCTTCCCCCAGAACTTGGTGGCGCGCAGGTACACCGTCTTGCCGGTGGAGCGCCACATGGTCTGGAGGATCGCGACCAGGAGCGAGAGTCCGATGGTGACGGGCACGAACAGGAAGTGGTAGACGGTCGTGACGCCGAACTGGATCCGCGCCAAGTCGAGAACGTCCATAACGCCCCAATCGCCCTTGTGTGCCTGAGTCCGATTATCGTGGCAGTTCGACCGGACCAAGGTGACGAAACGCGCAATACATCTACTTTTCGCATTCTGGGACAGCATTGCGTTCCGAGACGGCACTGCGAGGCACAATCGACTGGCAGTCGAACGCGAGAGGAGCGGTGATGCGGAGAGTCGCGGTACTGGGAGCGGGGAAGATGGGGCAGGCCATCGTGTCGGGCCTGCTGCGCGCGGGGTGGTCGCCCGAGGCGGTCACGGCCACCGCCCGCAGCGAGGAGCGCGCGGCCGCACTGCGGGAGCAGTACGGCGTGCGGGTCGAGCCGAACGCGGCGGCCGTCGCCGACGCGGACGTCGTCGTGGTCGCGGTGAAGCCGCAGGACGCGGGAGCGCTCCTCGACGAGCTGTCCGGCGCGTTCAGGGCGGACACGCCGCTGGTGAGCATCTGCGCGGGACTTCCCGTGGCGTTCTTCGAGAAGCGCCTCCCCGACGCGACGCCGGTGGTCCGCGCGATGCCGAACACCCCTGCGCTCGTGGACGAGGCGATGACGGTCCTCTCCCCCGGGACGCACGCCGACGCGCGGTGCCTGGAGGCCGTCGAGGAGCTGTTCAAGCCGCTCGGGCGGACCCTCGTGGTGGACGAGAAGCACCAGGACGCGGTCACCGCGATCTCCGG
Organism: Glycomyces sp. NPDC047010; assembly: GCF_040644205.1. Lineage (NCBI taxonomy): Bacteria > Bacillati > Actinomycetota > Actinomycetes > Glycomycetales > Glycomycetaceae > Glycomyces > Glycomyces sp. NPDC047010. The sequence goes on from NZ_JBEYVY010000012.1 coordinate 40,909, forward strand.
TTCGGGCCCGGCGTACTTCTACTACCTGGCCGAGGCCATGACCGAGGCGGGCGTCCTCATGGGACTCCCGCGCGACGTCTCCAAGGAGCTCGTGACCCAGACGGCCCTGGGCGCGGCCCGGATGCTCCGCGAGAGCGGCGACTCCCCCGTGGCGCTGCGCGAGGCCGTCGAGTCCCCGGCCGGGACGACGATCAGCGCGGTGCGCCAGCTGGAGAACCACCGCGCGCGGTCCGCCGTGACCGATGCGATCGAGGCCGCGCGGGACAGGGCACGTGAGATAGCAGATGAGTACGCGTAGCTTGTCGGAGCGTCCATCGGCACAGTTGCGGAAGCGTCCAACCGCTCGAACTGGAACGCTGCTCTAATGGCGGGTATGCGTGAAATTCGACAGGGCCGCTTCGGCGAACTCGACGGGCCCACGGTGTTCGCCCTGGCCAGACTCCGGCAGAACGTGTTCGTGGTCGAGCAGGAGTGCCCGTATCCGGACCTCGACGGCCACGACACCGCCGCGGCGACGGTGCACTTCTGGGCCGACGGCGACGAGCTGGGCGAGGCCGTGGCGTGCCTGCGGCTGCTCCACGACGGGACGAACCTGCGGATCGGGCGCGTCTGCTGCGTCCCGGCCGAGCGCGGCACGGGTCTGAGCGGGCGGCTCATGGCCGCGGCCCTCGACCTGGCCGGGCCGGAGGCCGACGTGGTGCTCGACTCGCAGACGTACGCGGCGGGCTTCTACCGCAAGTTCGGGTTCGCCGAGGACGGCGAGGAGTACCTCGAAGACGGCATCCCGCACATCCCCATGCGGCGCCCGGGAAAGTAGGCCCGGGAGCGGGGCCCCGGATCTGAATGCCCCGCTCCCGGACGTCTCGGGCCCCTACTCGGGGAGCGGCTCCAGCTTCGTCGGGTCGACGACGCCCCAGTACGCGGCCTTCGCCTGGAGGCGGTCGTCGAAGAACAGCGGCGCCTCGTGCGGGCGCGACACGGGCCAGGTCCGCAGCCACGAGACCGCGTCGTACAGGCCCCACATCGTCACGGATTCGAGGTCGCGGGCGCGCTCGCGCAGGACGTCGAACAGCTCCTTGTAGTACCAGCCCTGCGCGACCAGGCGCTCCGGCGGCGTCGCGGGCAGGGACTCCTCCATGAAGTCGGAGACGGACACGTCGAGCTCGGTCACGGTCTGGAGCACCCGCAGGCGCTTGAACGCGTCGATCGACTCGCCGAGGAGCTGCGGGTCCCGCTTGTAGTCGACGTGCGCCTGGTGGCCGACGCCGTCGATCGGGATGCGCCCCCGCTTGAGGTCCTGCACCAGGTTGTAGACCGCTTCGCGCTTGTCGGGGAACTCGGTGTTGTAGTCGTTGAGGAAGAGCTTCACCTTGCGCGGGAGCACGCGGCGGGCGATCTTGAAGACCTCGCCGATGTAGGAGCCGCCGCCGAAGACCTCGTACCAGCGCGAGTGGCGGAGCCCGTCGGCCTGCTCGGGGTCGACCACCTCGTTGACGACGTCCCAGGCCCACACGCGGTCGCCGTAGTGCTCGGCGATCGCGGTCGCGTGGGCCTCGAAGCGCGCGAGCAGGAGCGCCCGGTGCTCGGGGGTGCTCTGGAGCGGGTTCCCGGCGGCGTCCTGGAACCACCACGCGGGGGTCTGGTTGTGCCACAGGAGGGTGTGGCCCCAGACGCGCATCCCGTTCGCCTCGGCGAAGGCCACGATCGGGTCGGCCTTGGAGAAGTCGAAGACCCCTTCGGTCGGCTGGATCGCGTCGGGTTTCATCTGGTTGCCGGTGGTGACCTGCGCGAAGTGCTTCGCGAGGAGTTCGGCGGGCTTGCCGACGACCTCGCGGGGCTCGACGGCGCAGCCGATCGGGAAGTCGCATTCGAGGACGTCCTTGAGCGGCGGCAGGTCCTGGATCTCGGGCTCCTCGATGCGGGTGAGCGTGAAGTTGTCGACCAGGACCGGCGTGAGGCTGGACGCGGACTCGACGTAGAACTGGAGCTTGTCGGCGGCCTGGGTGATCGAGTACGTGCCGGTGAACTCGGTCCAGGCGTCGGGGGTCACGGCGGTGTTCCACTTGACCGACTCGTAGGCGGTCGATCCGGCGGCGTCGCGCTGCACGGTGGTCCGCAGGTCGGCCGCGTCGGTGCCCGAGGGCAGGCGCATGAGGACCCGCAGCTGGTAGCGGGCGCCGACCTCGATGTGGGCGGTGACGTCGATGGCGGCGCCGTTCCAGGTGGCGGTGCGGCCCTCCACGAGGAGGTTCCCGTCGGCGTTCACGGAGAGGGACACGGCGCCGCGGGCGTACCAGCCCTCGGTGGTGCCGGTCGAGAAGTCCGTGGACAGCAGCAGGTCGTCGGCGTGCGCCGGGCTCGCGAACGCGAGCGGCAGCACGGCGGCGCCGCCCGCGGCGGCCGCGCCGGCGAGGACGGTGCGGCGGGTGGCGGCGGGGTTGCGGTGAGGGGAGGGATGCGGCATGGACGCTCCTTTGCGTAGGGGGGTACGCCGCGGCCGGAGTCGTGGAGTGCCGGCCCGCGACTGCTCGCTCAGCATAGACCGTCTCCGAAACTCTCGGAAACTTCCATTCAAAGTATTGATATGTTACGATCCTTGCGTCGGCGCTGTCAAGGCGGCGACCTACCACTGTGGTGGAGATGTGAGGGGCTCTGCCGCAAGAAGAAAGGGGGCCGGCGAAAGCCGGCCCCCTCAAAATGCTTCTGTTCTCACGCCTCTTCGGGCTGCTCGATGAGGCTCTGGATGTAGAGCGGCTCGCCGATCTTCTCCAGGATCTCCAGCTGCGTGTCCAGGTAGTCGATGTGGTGCTCCTCGTCCTTGAGGATCGACTGGAACAGGTCGCGCGAGACGTAGTCCTTGACCGACTCCATGTGCTCGATGCCGCGCTTGAGGCGGTCGATCGCCTCCACCTCGATGAGGCGGTCGCACTCGAAGACCTCCTTGACGGAGGTGCCGATGCGCAGCGGCGACAGGCGCTGGTAGTTCGGCATCCCGTCGAGGAAGAGGATGCGGTCGGTCAGGATCTCGGCGTGGCGCATCTCGTCCATCGACTCGGCGCGGGTGTACTTCGCGAGCTTCGTGTAGCCCCAGTTCTCCTGGAGCTTGTAGTGCAGGAAGTACTGGTTGATCGCGGTGAGCTCCGCGGTCAGCTGCTCGTTGAGGAATTCGATGACCTTCTTGTCGCCCTGCATCGGCGGTGTCCTTCCCGGTCGTCCAGTGGCCCGGTCGGCGACCGGTGGCCCAACCCTAGGCACAGGTCGGGGGCCAAATCCAGCCAGGAATACCTAAAATAGGACAACCTATCCTAACGGAGGACTCCCTAAAGGGCCGGGAAAATGCCGATAAGCCGGGGCGCTCAGGCCGCCGCCGGGGCCGCGTCCGTGAAGTAGCTCTCGATCATGTCCTGAAGGCGGTCATGGCACGTGCCGCAGCTCGTGCCCGCGTCGCACGCCTCGCCGATGGCCTCTTCCGTGCGCGCGCCCGCACTGATGCAGTCGCGGACCTCGTTCTCGTGGACCGCGTGGCAGATGCAGGCGTACACGCACCGACCTCCGGCAGGTTAGGCAGGACTAATAAAGGCATGCCTAACCTACCTAAGCCGGACGTCTTCGGCAACCGTCCGTTCGGTCACTTGCCGAGCAGCGTGCCCAGGACCTTCACCGCGTGCTCGATCCCGGCGTCGTCCACGTCCAGGTGCGTGAGCATCCGGCCCCAGTCGGCCCCGAGCACGGAGATCTTCACGCCCTGGTCCGCGGCCGCGGCCGCGACCTTCGCGATCTCCGGGATGCGCACGAGCACGATGTTGGTCTCCACCTGCGCGGCGTCGCAGATCCCGAACGGCTCCAGCGAGCGCGCCAGGTGCTTGGCGCGGGCGTGGTCCTCGGCGAGGCGGTCGATGTGGTTCGCCAGCGCGTAGCTCCCGGCCGCGGCGAGGAACCCGGCCTGGCGCATGCCGCCGCCGAGGCGCTTGCGGACGACGCGGGCGCGCTGTGCGCGCTCGGCGTCGGTGATGAGCAGCGAGCCGACGGGCGCGCCGAGGCCCTTGGAGAGGCACACGGAGACGGTGTCGAAGAGGCGGCCGTACTCGGCGAAGGGCGTGCCGGTGGCGGCGTGGGCGTTCCAGATGCGGGCGCCGTCGAGGTGGAGGCCCAGGCCGTAGGCGTCGGCGAGGTCCTTGAGGCGCCGCAGCTCCGCGATGGGCTGGACGGTGCCGCCGCCGATGTTGTGGGTGTTCTCGACGGCGATGGCGCGGGTGACGGTGACGTAGGGGTTGGGCCGGTTGATGAGCGGCTCGATGAGGTCGGCGTCGACGCGGCCGTTCGGTCCGGCCCAGGTGCGGGTGGAGATCCCGCCGAGCGCGGCGGCGGCGCCCATCTCGAAGTTGACCACGTGGGCCTTGACGTCGGCGAGCAGCTCCTCGCCGGGGCGCACGAGCAGTTGCAGGCCGATCTGGTTGGCCATGGAGCCGGTCGGGGTGAACACGGCCGCCTCCTTGCCGAACAGGGCGGCGGCTTCGGCTTCGAGGGCGTTCACCGCGGGGTCCTCGCCGTAGACGTCGTCGCCGACTTCGGCGCTGGTCATGGCTGCGAGCATGCCCGCGGTCGGGCGGGTCACGGTGTCGGAACGGAGGTCGACGATCATGATCCGATTCTAGCCGCGCGGCTAGTTGGTCCCGGCCGCCGCTAGTAGGGGTTCTCGCCGTTGCCGATGCCGAGGACGGGGAGGTACATGCGCTCGCCGTCGGCGGTGAACCCGTCGTAGACGATGTCGAAGAGGTCCTGGATGCCGAAGGCCCGCAGGGCGTCCACCATCATGTGGGCGGCCTGGTTGGTGGCGGTGCGGTCGGTGGAGTTGAACGTGCGCGACCAGTTCGGCTGCGAGCCGCTGGGGGCGCGGAAGCCCATGCTCGGCAGGTTCGAGAGCCCGCCGCGCCAGGAGCCGCTGACGGCGGCGCTGGCCTCGACGCGCAGGCCGTCGTCCACGAACGCGGCGACGTACCTGGCGGACCAGTCGCCGGTGCGCAGGAGGACCGTGCCGGAGGTGTCGACGACGGGGACGTCGGCGGCCATGTCCTGGAGGAGGGAGCTGAGGCGCTCGGTGAACTCGCCCATGTCGTGACAGGCGGGCTCGGGGGGCCGCGAACCGGAGCGGGCATAGGCGGACCAGCCGGAGATGTCGCCCTTGCCGATGGCGTGGGCTTCGAGCTGCTCGAACAGGTCGGGCGAGAGGAGCCGCAGCGTGACGCCGCCGTGGAAGCGGCGCAGGTGGAGCTCGAAGATGAGGCCGTCGCGGTACCAGCGGATCCAGGGGCCGCCGTCGCCGCCGCGGATCTCGGGGGCGCCCAGCTCGGACATCATGGTCCGCAGGACTTCCCGGAAGATGAGGGTGCGGTGGTTCTCGCCCTGGCGCCCGCGCTCGGCGGAGCGCAGGACCATGACCTCGATCGAGTAGAAGTCGGCGCGTCCCGTGACGGGGGTCTGCGGGGGGACCGAGTCGGCGATCGCGTTCCCGGTGTCGTAGCCGGTCTCCGCGCGCCACATGCCGATGTCGACCTCCGCGGAGCGGACCTGCCAGCCGAGGTCGGACATGCCGCGGACGAGGTCGGCCTTGTTCCAGCGGCCGAAGTCGGTCTTTCTGGCACGGCGGAGCAGGTCCACGAGCTGCGATTCGGTGATCCGATGTGTGCCGAGCATCCGGTACCGTGCCAATCCATCCGTAGTCGAGGCCGCGGGCCTGACGCCCGGCCGGCCACTGCGGTTAGGGTAGCCTTGCCTGAGATACCGGGTCGAGAGGTGAGGGTCGGGAGTTGTCCGATACTGTGCGGCAAGACACGCTCGTCAGCCTACTAGGCGGCAAGCGCGGCGCCTTCGACGCCACCGCCCCGCTTGTGGTGTTCGTCCTCACCTGGCTCCTGACCGGGAACTCGATCGCCTGGGCCGCTGGGGCGTCCGTCACATCGGCCGCCGCGATCGCGATCATGCGACTCGCCCAGAAGCGGAAACCGCGGGCCGTGATCCTTGGACTCCTCAGCGTGGCCGTCGCGGCCCTGATCGTCCTCTACACAGGACGCGCCCAGGACATCCTGCTCCCCCGGATCGTCTCGAACGCGGCCAGCGCCCTCGTCTGGGCCGGCTTCATCGTCTTCCGCCGCCCCCTCCTCGGCCTCATCGTCGGCGGCCTCCTCGGCCAGCGCACCCACTGGCGCCTCGACCCCGCCCTCCTTCGCGCCTACTCCCTCGCCTCCTGGATCTGGGTCGCCATGTACGCCCTCCGCGTCGCCGTCCTCACCCCGTTCTGGAACTCCGCCAGCGACGACCTCGCCGTCATCGGAGGCGGCCTCGCCCAAATCCTCCTCTCCTGGCCCCTCCTCATCCTCTGCCTCGCCATCAGCGGCTGGGTCATCAAGGCCACCCTCCCGGACAACCACCCCGGCCTGCGTCATCCGCTGACAGCAAATTCACAGCTTGCGGATTCCTAAGTGCGACAAGCGTTTGCATGTCGGCTGGAAAATATCTCATGCTGACCCTTGGATCGGGTTCTGTGCACTCATACACTGGGCTCTGTGCAGGAATACACACGACGCGCCGATCTCCTTACGGAGGAGGAGCTCAGGGCCCTGGCCCCGAGGTCCCAGGCCGTCGCGTACCCGACCGGGACGACGGTCGTATGCGAAGGCGATGACTCCGACTTCGTCCTGTACCTCCGGTCCGGGCACCTGAAAGTCGTTGCCGGGCAGCCTCGCACGATCGTGCGGATCTACAAGCCCGGCGAGGTCGCCGCGGAGTTCGCCGTCCTCCTCGGGCAGCTGCGAACCGCCGACCTGGTGACACTGAACCGGGTCGAGGCGCTTCTCGTTCCGGGTGCGGTCTGGGTGGAGTTCCTCTACGAGTTCCCGCAGGCGGCCTGCGCGATGATGCGGTTCTTCGCGAGGATGGTCGTGGAGAAGGACCACCGGCAGGTTGAGTCGATGACGAGCAGCGAGCACAAGATCGCCCGCGGCATCCTCGACCTGATCGAGGTCGACCTCGCCGTGCCGACCGAGGACGGGCTCCGGATATCGGGGTTCACGCAGAGCGAGCTCGGTCTGCTCTGCGGCCTGTCGCGTGAATCCGCGTCCGCGGTGCTGCGCCAGCTCCGTGAGCACAAAGTGCTCTCCACCGGGCGGGGCAGCATGACGATCCACGACGTAGAGGCGCTCCACCGGATCACGGAACGGAACGCGCAGCCGCCGTTAGTCGACTGACTCGCCGCCCACTCCCCGGGCCGCCTTGAGCGACAACGCCATAGCCAGTACTCCACCACCAGCGCCCCTCTCCCCGAGTTCCATGCTGCGGCTTATCCACCGATAGCGCCGACAGCTGCTCGATGAGCACCACCTGCTCAAGGGCGCCATTTCTGCTGCCATTTTTCGCGTCGAACAGCGATGCGGTTTTCGTACCTTCGTAGTTCTGCTGACGAGTGCTTGTGGACGGAATCTGTGAACGCATCCAAACCCGTGTTCCCCGGAACGGTCCGGATCGAAGAGCCCCACGACGGCGAGAAGCTGCTCGGCCTGGTCGGGGACCTGATCACGCACCAGGGCTTCGACCCCAACGACTTCCTCATCGTCGGCAGCGCCCGGCTCTACGTCACGGGCCACCGGACCCACCTGTCGGACATCGACCTGCTCGCCCGCGGGGAAACCTGGCGCCGGGCCCTACGAGAGGTCGAACTCGGTCGCGGCCACGACGAGAAGGCGGTCGCGAGCGGCGACAAGGTCCTGCGGCTGTGCGGCGGCCTGGTCGAGGTGTTCGACCGCTGGGTCATGCCGGGGACAAGTGCCGACGAGCTGATCGACAACCCGGAGATCATGCGGGGCCTGCCTTTCATGCAGCTCGAGGAACTGGTGCGGTACAAGCGATACCTCAACCGCTCCAAGGACCGCGCAGACCTTCGGGCACTGTCGCGTTTCAGTCACAACCCGATCTGAATCGCCCGCGTGGACCCCGCGCCGCCCGGCTCCTTGCGACGATGGAGGTCCAGCCGAGCATTGTGGAGGACACCATGTCACGCGCCTTATCGCCGCATCCGGATGCCGCGATCGAGGAGGTCCGCTGCGAACTCGATCATTCCCGGCAGATGATCGGCCACGCGGATGCGAAGGCGTCCTTCCTTGCAGCGGGGGCGATTCCGATCGCCGCCATCCTGCTCGCCGCTCCGGCGCTGGCAGACCCGTCCACGCCGATCCGGGTGGTCTCCTGGACTGCCTCGTTTCTGCTCATCATCGGAATCGGATGCCTGGGCTCGGTGGTGTGGCCGCGGCTGCCCTCGCGCGACGTGGGGATCAGGGCCGGCGCGCACCACTCCCCCGAGGAGATCGCGGCGCGGGCGATCGCGCTCACCCGCGACCGGACGACCCAGTTGACGTCCTGCTCGAAAGAGCAGGCGGTCCTCTCAACGTTGGCGCTCACCAAGTTTCGGCTGTTGCGCGTCGCAATGTCGTGCTTCGGGGCCGCGGCACTGCTCATGCTCGTTGCGGCGGCGGTGTTCACCTTCTGACCGTCAAGGTCCGGCCGGGGCCTGGCGCGCGGGCGATAGGGTTTGCCCGTGGCGTGCAGCCGCGACCCCTCTGCGTGGAGATGGACTTGAGATGGGCGTGTGGATCGGCTCTTGCGGTGGGTCGGTTCGCTCGTGATTGCGGTGTACCTGTCGACGTTTGCGAGTGGGTTGGTGTCGGCGTTTTTTCCGGTGACTCCTGTTGAGCCGTATGTGGTTGGGGTGGTGGCGGTGACGGGGTGTTGGCCGGTTGGGGTGGGGTTGACGGCTGCTGCGGGGCAGACGGTGGGGAAGACGGTCATCTTTCTGGGGGCGCGGGGGGTGTTCCGGTCGGAGCGGGTGCGGGAGTGGGTGAGTGCGGCTTCTGAGCATCGGAGACAGAGGCGGGCCGCACGTGGGGTGCGGCCCGCTTCGGTTGCGAGGGAGAGGGTCAAGGCGCTTGGTCGGCCTTTGAGGGCCGCCGGGGTGAAACTGACCGCGCTTCTTGAGCGGCCTGCTCTGACCATTCCTGTTCTGTTCGTCAGTGCGTTCTTGGGGTTGCCTCCGCTGCTGGCCACCAGTATTTACATTGCCGGTACGCGCGTTCGGACGCCGGTTTTCATTGTGGTTTGTTTCGTCGGGCGCTCGGCTCGGTTCATTGTGATTGCCTATGCGCCTCAGCTTATTCTCGGATGACCGCCGTTTCGCCGGGCGCGAGTTCCCCGGTCCACTGCGTTCCCGTCAGGAGGTTCGTGCCGGATGCGGCCACGGTGTGGGATTGGTCGGTGTGGTTGATCGCGAACAGGTACGTCCTGCCATCTTCGTGGCGGCGGCGGACCAGTTCGAGGCCCTCTGGGGTGTCGGAGAAGAGGCCGAGGCGGTTGAAGAGGGGGTTGAGGTCGGCCGGGCGGGTCGCCAGGTACCAGACTTCTCCTCGGCCGAGCCGGCGGTGGAACACTGCTCCGGTGGCCGGGTAGTCCTTGAAACTGGCGATCACTTCGGCGTCGATCGCGTGGGCGGCCTCGGTCCAGGTCTGGCCTTCGGTGCCGTCGTCGAGTTGCGCGCGTTCGCCTTCGGCGAGCGGGACGAACTCCTCAACGCGGACGCCGGTCAGGTCGCGGATGGCGCCCGGGAGGCCCGGGTGGACGTGGTCGTTGTGGTCGACCACGCCGGAGTACGGGCCGATGACCAGTCGGCCTCCGTTCTCGACGTAGGCGCGGAGGTTCGCGTCGGAGTCGAGGAGGTACAGGTGCGGGGCGAAGACGTACTCGTAGGCGGAGAGGTCCCAGGCGGGGTTGGCGAGGTCGGTGGTGATGCCCCGGCGCCAGAGGGCGGCGTGCCAGCGGCGGAGTTCGGGGTAGGTCGCCATGTCGGAGGACGGTTGGCCGGGGGTCTTTGCGGCCCAGCACGATTCGAAGTCCAGGAGGATCGCGGCCCTTGAGACCACCTTCGAGCCCTTGATCTCGGCCAGGCGGCGCAACTGGGCGCCGAACTCCTTCACCTCGCGGAAGACCTTCGAGTCCTCGCCGCCGTGCGGGAGCATCGCCGAGTGGTAGCGCTCGGCGCCGTACCGGGAAGCGCGCCATTGGAAGTACATGGCCCCTTCGGAGCCGCGGGCGACGTAGGAGAGGGAGTGGCGGAGCTGGTCGCCAGGGCGCTTGGCGAAGTAGCCGCGGCGCCAGGCGCTGGAGTTGGTGGACTGCTCCATGAGCAGCCAGGGGGAGCCCGCGGCGAGGCCGCGGGAGGCGTCGGCGCCGAAGGCCACTTGGGCGGGCCATTCGATGTCGGAGTCGTGGGGCGGGATGAGGTAGTGGTCGGTGGCGACGAGGCGGTTCGGGCCCGTGACGTGGTCGCCCCAGCGGTGGTAGTCGAGGAACGAGAAGTCGCCGGTGACCATGAGGTTCGTCGTGATCGGCTTGTCGGGGCTGAAAGCCGTGATCGCGTCGGCCTCGGAGCGGAAGAGCTTCAGGAGCGCGTCGGAGGAGAAGCGCTGCCAGTCGAGGAGGAGGCCCGGGTTGGGGGTCTCGGCGCAGATGCGCGGCGGGAGGACCTGGGACCAGTCCGAGTAGGTCTGCGACCAGAACGTGGTCCCCCAGGCGTCGTTGAGGCCAGCGAGGGAGCCGTGGCGGTCCTGGAGCCAGGCGCGGAAGGCGTCGGCGGCGAGGTCGCAGAAGCAGGAGCGGTAGTACTCGTTGCCGACGTGCCACATGGCGAGCGCCGGGTGGTCCGCGTAGCGCTCGGCGAGGCGGGACGCCATCTCGGCCACTTTGGACTGGAAGGCGGGCGCGTGCGGGCAGTACTCGGCGCGGGCGCCGGAGTTGAGGCGCACGCCTTCGGCGTTGACCGGGAGGGTCTCGGGGTGGAGCTGGGAGAACCAGGGCGGCGGGGACGCCGTCGAGGTCGCCAGGTCGGCCTTGATGCCGGCCGAGGCGAGGAGGTCCATGATGGCGTCGAGCTGCTCGAAGTCCCACGTGTCGGGCCCCGGATGCACACTGGCCCAGGCGAAGATGTTGACGCTGACGATGTTGACCCCGGCCTCGCGCATGAGCCGGACGTCCTCGTCCCAGACCTCGCGCGGCCACTGCTCGGGGTTGTAGTCGCCCCCGTAGGCCAGGCCCTCGACGGTGGGGATGATGTCGGAGTTCGGGTGTGCCACTACCGGCCCTTCAAGATCGTTGGCAAGCGTATTCAGACGTACTCAGGATTGTGTCGCGACGATGCCCTGGAGGTCAAGCTCCCCACGCCGCACGCAGCGGGCGCCACGTCCGGCGAACTCGTGAGCCGGCGATGAGCTCAAGTCGAGGGGGATCTCGCCCGTGTCGCACCGGCCCGCCTCGGCGTGGCGGCAGCGGCGCGCGAACGCGCAGCCCGGGGGCGGGTTCGACGGGTCGGGGAGCTCGTCGGGCAGGAGGATGCGGCCGCCGCGGCCCTTCAGGGCCGGGTCCGGGATCGGGACGGCCGACATGAGCGCCTCGGTGTACGGGTGCTGCGGGCGCTCGTAGAGGTCCGCGGTCGACGCGAGCTCCACGATCCGCCCGAAGTACATGACCGCCACGCGGTCCGCGAGGTTCTCCACGACGGAGAGGTCGTGCGAGATGAACAGGTACGTCAGGCCCAGTTCGGCTTGCAGCTCGCGCAGCAGGTTGAGGATCTGGGCGCGCACGGAGACGTCCAATGCAGAGACCGGCTCGTCCGCGACCACCAGGCGCGGGTTGACGATCAGGGCCCTGGCGATGTTCACGCGCTGCCGCTGCCCGCCCGAGAACGCGTGCGGGTACCGGTCCATGTAGTCCGGGCTCAGGCCCACGCGCCGCATCATTTCGGCGACGCGGTCCTCCAGCTCCGAGCCGCGGGCCTCGCCCGTGGCGACGAGCGGGTCGCCGATGATCTGCCGCAGCGTGAACCGCGGGTTCAGCGACGAGAACGGGTCCTGGAAGACCATGCGGATCTGTCGCCGGTAGCGGGCCCGGTCGCGGTCGCGCATCGCCGTGAGGTCCTTGCCCTCGAACAGGACCGAGCCGCTCGTGGCCTTCTGCGCGCCCACGATCGTGCGCCCGAGCGTGGTCTTCCCGCACCCGGACTCCCCCACCAGCGCGAGGGTCTCCCCCGGCACCAGCGCGAGGTCGACGCCGGAGACGGCGTGGTTCTCGACCGTGGTGCGCCCGAGGAGGTTGCGGCGCACAGGGAATCGGACGTGGAGGTCGCGGACCTCCAGGAGCGGGTCGCTCATGCGCTGGCCCCTTCCGTGTCGTAGAGGACGCATTCGGCGGTCCGCCCGCCCCCGAAGTCCACTTCGGGCGGTGCGTCGATGTCGCACTTCCCCGCGATCGCTTCGGCGCAGCGGGGGTGGAACGAGCAGCCGGACGGGCGGTGCAGCGGGTTGGGGACGGTGCCGGGGATGGTCGGCAGGTCGCGTCCCCGGTCGCGGCCGAGGACCGGGACGGAGGCGAGGAGCGCCTTCGTGTACGGGTGCTTGGGATCGGCGAAGAGCTCGTCCACGGGCGCGCGCTCGACCACGCGGCCGAGGTACATGACGGCGACCTCGTCGGCGAGCTCGGCGACCACGCCGAGGTCGTGGGTGATGAACATGACCGCCATGCGGTGCTCGGCCTGGAGGTCCCGGAGAAGATCGAGGATGCGGGCCTGGGTCGTCACGTCGAGGGCCGTGGTCGGCTCGTCGGCGATGAGCAGGGACGGGTTGGCGCACAGCGCGATCGCGATCATGGCGCGCTGGCACATGCCGCCGGAGAGCTGGAACGGGTAGGCGTCGATGCGGCGCTTGGGGTCGGGGATGCCGACCGCGTCGAGCAGCTCGATCGCCCTGGCGCGGGCGGCCTTCTTGTCGAGTCCGGTGTGGATTCGCAGCGTCTCGATGAGCTGGGCGCCGATGGTGCGCAGCGGCAGCAGGGACGCGGCCGGCTCCTGGAAGATCATGCCGATGTCGCCGCCGCGGAGCTTCTGGAGGCGCTTGTCGCGCGGGTCGAGGGAGAGCACGTCGAAGGGCTCGTCGTCACCGTGCCAGGTGATGGTGCCTGCATCGATGGAGCCGGAGTCCTCCACGAGGCGCAGGATCGAGCGGGCGGTGACGGACTTGCCGCAGCCGGACTCGCCGACCACGCAGAGGGTCTTCCCGGCGTGCACCTCCAGGTCGACGCCGTCGACGGCGCGGACCTTCCCGTCGAAGGTGCCGAAGCTGGTGTGCAGCCCCGAGATCTCCAGCAGCGGTTTCAAGGGTTGCTCCATTGCTCACCTAGTGCTTGTAGGGGTCGGCGGCGTCGCGCAGGCCGTCGCCGACGAAGTTGAACGCGAGGACCACCAGGACGACGCACAGGCCCGGGATGAGCAGCCACGGCGCTCCTGAGAGGACGCTCCACTTGCTCGCGTCCTGGAGCTGCACGCCCCACGAGACCGCGGGCGGGCGCAGGCCCATGCCGAGCCACGACAGGGCGGTCTCGGCGAGGATCATGCCCGGGATCGACAGGCTCAGCGCGGCGATGACGTGCGAGGAGAACGAGGGCAGCATGTGCCGGAACATGACCCGCGCGTGGCTGGAGCCGTCGAGGCGCGCCGAGGTCACGAACTCCTCCGAGCGCAGCGCGAGGAACCGCCCGCGCACTTCTCTCGCCAGGCCCGTCCACGCGACGAGCGCGAGGATCGTCGTGATGATGAAGTACCTGCCCACCGGGCCCATCGTGGCCGGGAGCGCGGCGGCGAGGCCGAGCCACAGGGGGATCGACGGGACCGACATGATGAGCTCGATGACGCGCTGCACGACGTTGTCGATCCAGCCGCCGAAGTACCCCGAGACGCCGCCGAGGACGATGCCGAGCAGGAACGCCAGCAGCACGCCGATGATGCCCACCGAAGCGGAGACGCGGGTGGCGTACACGAGCTGGCTCAGCAGGTCCTGGCCGTCGGTGGTGGTCCCGAACAGGTACATCGGGTCGTCGATGTCCTTGGGCCCGATGAGGTGCCGGTCCATGGGGATGAGGCCGAAGAGCTCGTACTCCTCGCCCTTGACGAAGAACCCGACGTCCACGCGGTCTTCGGGATCGGGCTCGTACGTGATCCGCAGGGACCGGGGGTCCTGTTCGGACGTGTAGCCGTCCACGTGGAGGCCGAAGCGGAACCCGTCGGGGCCGTCGGTGTCCCAGAGCTTGAGGACCTGCGGCGGGGCCGTCGTGTACTCGGCGTCGCGGTGGCGGTCCGTGAAGGGCGCCATGAACTCGCACAGGGCGATGACGACGAGCATCGCGGCGAGGAGCCACGCGGAGACGAGCGCGAGCCTGTGCTTCTTGAAGGCCCACCATACGAGCTGGCGCTGGGAGGCGCGGGTGCGCTGGACCTCGCTCGGGCTGGGGGTCATGCCGTCGGGGGCGTCCGACTCTTTGAGCGTCATCGGGGCGTCACCTCTGGTGTCCGAGTCGGATGCGGGGGTCGAGCCAGCCGAGCAGCAGGTCCGAGATGAGCGTGCCGATGACGGTGACGACGCTGAGGACCATGATGATCGACCCGGCCAGGTACATGTCCTGGGACTTCAAGGAGCCCAGGAGGATCGGCCCGAGCGTCGGGAGGCTCAGGATCTGGCCCACGACGATGTCGCCGACCAGCAGCAGCGGCAGGATCCACCCGATGGTGGACACGAACGGGTTGAGCGCCACGCGGAGCGGGTAGCGGCGCAGCAGCGGGCCCTCGGGGACGCCGCGGGCGCGCGCCGCCGTCACGTACGGGCGGCGCAGCTCGTCGAGCAGGTTGTTGCGGATGATCCGCACCAGCCCCGCGACGCCGCCCGTGCCGATGACGACCATCGGGATCCACAAGTGCGCCAGCAGGTCCAGGAGCTTCCCGAGGTTCCACGACGCGTCGCACCACTCCGGCGAGCAGAGTCCCGAGGGGACGGACCCGAACCAGGTCACGCTGAAGTAGATGAACACCAGCGCGATCAGGAAGTTCGGGGTCGCCAGGCCCAGGAAGCCCACCGTGGTCACGGCGTAGTCGCCGACCGAGTGCTGCTTGACGGCCGAGTAGACGCCGATCGGGAACGCCAGCGCCCACGTCACCAGGAGCGTGATGAGCGAGACCGCGATGGTCCAGCCCAGGCGCGGCGCGATGACCTGCGAGACGGGCTTCTCGTGCTCGAAGGACATACCGAGGTCGCCGTGCAGGACGATCTGCGTGAACCAGTGCCAGTACTGCTGGAGCAGGTTGCCGTCCAGGCCGTACCTGACGCGCAGGTTCTCCAGGTCCTGTGTGGTCAGTCCCTGGCCCTGCGCCGCGTAGCGGGACTGGAGGGCGGTCACGTAGTCGCCGGGCGGCAGGTTGATGATCACGAAGACCACCAGCGAGATCGCCAGCAGCGTCGCCGCCATGTAGAGCGCACGGCGACCCAGGTATCGAAGCACGGTTGTCCCTCTGCCTGACTAGTTCTGGTCGATGAACCACTGCTCGGGCGCCGCGGGGCCGGGCGTACCGTAGCTCGGGTTCTCGGGCATGGTGCCGCCGACGTTCTTGAGCCGGTTGGCGACCACGGCCCACGCGCCCTGGCCGCGGACGGTGCCGATGGCGAGGAACTCCTCCTTGGCGATGGCGAGGATCTGCTTGAAGACCTCGTCGCGGGCGGCCTCGTCGGGCTCGGCCTTGAACTGGTCGTAGAGGTCCCACTGCTCGGTGATGAACGCGGGCGGGTCCGCGACGAGCGGGTCCTGGGTGGTGCCGTTGGTGTACAGCTCGGACCACTGGCGGGCGAAGAACGCGCCGCCGCCGGGGCCCGCGGCCATGTACCAGTAGGTGGAGGTGGTCTCGTCGATGTTGCCGCCGTCGCCGGTCCACACGGTCAGGTCGAAGTCGGATTCGTTGACGACGACCTGCCAGTTCTCGCGGGGCTGGCTGCCGATGTGGAGCTGCACGCCCACTTCGGCCCAGGTGTCCACGATCATGTCGAGGGCGTTGATCCAGATGGTGCCCAGGAGCGCGTCATCGGCGACCGCGGCCGTGAACTCCAGGCGGGTGCCGTCGGCGGCGGCGCGCACGCCGTCGGAGCCGAGGGCGTACCCGGCCGCGTCGAGCAGCTGGTTCGCGGTGTCGGGGTCGTATTCGAGGTACTGGGTGTCGAACGCCTCGTCGTAGAAGCGGGACTCGGGCCGGGGGGCGGCCTGGGCGGGCTCGCCGACGCGGTTCCAGAGGACGTCGATGAGCTCCTGGCGGTTGATCGCGTGGGACATGGCGATGCGGAACTGCTTGTCCTGGAAGATCGCGCGCAGGGCCGCGTTCTCGTGGTTCATGTTGAACGCGAGGTTCATGTCGCTGGAGTAGGTCGATTCGAGGTCGAGCACGGTGTAGCCGCCGCTCTCCTCGTTGTCGACCGCGTCGGCGCGGTGGGCGTTGTCGTTGAAGTGGCGCGAGTGGAAGTCGTAGTCGCCGTTGATCGCGTGGGCGAACATGGTCTCGACGTCGGCGATGATGTTGTACCGGACCTCGTCGAGGTACGGGAGCTGGCTGCCGTCCTCGTCCACTTTCCAGTAGTAGGGGTTGCGCTCGAAGAGGGCGTAGTCGGCGTCGGAGATCGGCTTCTTGCAGATCCAGGGCAGGAGCGTGGGGAGGTCGGGGTTCTCCCACATGAAGTTCCAGAGGTTGCCCTTGGAGGTGAAGCGGGCGACCCAGCCGTCGAAGCCCTCGTCGATCGCCTCCTGGTCGGCGTTCGCGTTGAAGTCCGCGTGGAACTGCTCCAGGTAGTGGCGGGGGTACATGGTGAAGCGCTGGCCAGAGGTGCCGGTCGCCATGTCGTCGCGGAAGAGGGGCTTGGGCGAGTTGAACCGGACGATGAAGGTGTAGTCGTCGACGATCTCCAGTTCGGCGGGGCTGCCGTCGATGGAGGAGAGCTCGGTCGGGAAGCCCTGCGTGAGTTCGGGGTTGGAGGCGACGTTGACGAAGGCGAACTCGACGTCGGCGGTGGTGAGCGGCTCGCCGTCGGACCACTTGACGCCTTCGCGGAGGACGATCGTGAACTCGGTGGCGTCGGCGTTCGGTTCGAGGCTCACGGCGATGTTCGGGCGGATCTCGGCCCAGTCGCGGGAGCGTTCGAGGAGGTGGCCGTCGTTGATGGTGCGCCAGAGCCAGGGGCCGTCGGCGGCGCCGGTGACGGCGGTGGTCCAGGTGCCGCCGTAGAGGCCGGAGGACTCGGCGGGCTTGACGACGAGGGGCTCCTTGGGGAGGCGCTCCTCTACGGGCGGGAGGTCGCCGGCCTCGACGCGCTCGGCGAGCATGGGGGCCTCGGGGCCTTTGTCGCCGCCGCCTTCGCCGGAGTCGTTCTCGGTGGAGAAGAAGCTGCATCCGGCGGCGGAGGCGGTGAGCGCGGCGGCGCCGGAGACGACGAGGCCGCGGCGGGTGAGCGTGGGGTCGGGCCACTGGAGGGCGGGCCGCTCGGAGGGGTTGCTGCGGGGCTGCTGAGTGCTCATCGGTGAGCGCTCCTTCCGTGGTCGCGCAGTGCACATGAAGGGGTCCGGCGGAGCCCTGCACGACTCCGCGGCGTACCGAAACTGTTGGGGTATTTCCGGAACAGATCCGAAAACTTTCGGTAATAGCGGTGAGCGTACGGCACCGCCAAAACAGCGTCAAGGCTGGTAAGTCGCCGCAAAGGTCACGATAGAATCACGATTGGCAATCGCATTCCGCCTCGTTGACGCTGAACAGTTTCGGAAGTTTCAGGAGATGGCGCGCGTTTGCCGCCAGTGACGCGGGTCGATGCCCTATTCGTCCCCGCGGCGCGGCGGCAGGCCCCGCCGGAACCCCTCCCAGAGGGACCGCATGACGAAGATCTTCTCGTCCAGCTCGGCGTCTGCCGAGAGCGCGCGGCCCGAGTAGGGCGCGCGGAGGCGCCAGGGCTTCTGCGCCGGGTCGTTCACGTAGACGACCGGGACGGTGCGGCCCGCGCGGCGCTCGGCACGGATGTCCGCGACCTCGGTCCACGCCGCGTACCGTTCGGGCTTGCCTTGGGCCCCTTGGGTGTCGAGCGGGTGGATGCCGCGCTCGTCGAGGACCACGCCGTGGCGGCGAGCCCCCGCGTAGGCGACCGCGAGGGCCACCGCGGCGGCGACGAGCACGAGGCCGCCGAGGGTGAGGTGGTACCAGTGGCCGACGGCGAGCATGTACCCGACGGCGGGCACGAGCGCCACCAGCGCGGAGACGCCGCCGAGGAACAGGGCGCGGCCGATGACCTGTCGCGTCGTCGGACGGAATGTGATCTTGACGGCCACACTCACCCCCACCAGGCTCGTTCCGCTGCCGTTGCCCTGATCGTGCCATGCGGGGCGCTCACGTCAAGCGACAATCGGACAGAAACCGGACCGGCACTGTGCGGACCCCGCGCCCGGGTGTGTCAATCTGGACCCATGACGCCCGCAGACTCCCCGCTCCCGACCCGCCGCCTGCGCATCCGCCGCTCCGCGGCCATCACCGGCGCGGCCTTCGTGGCCTGGCTGACCGTGGCCCCGCTGTCCCTGTCGCTCATCCTGGAGCAGCCGCTCTGGAGCCCGGTCTCGATCGTCCTCGGCGCCGTCCTGCTCTTCGCGCCGCTCGGGATCTCCATGTGGGCGTGGCGCTCCGGCGTCGACGTCACCACCGACGGCATCGCCGTCCGCGGCGTGTTCACCACCCGCGAGATCCCCTGGAAGCAGATCGACGGCTTCGCCACGGGCAACGAGGGCGTCCAGGCGATACTCGCCGACCAGTCCCAGATCAAGCTCGACCCCCTCAAGCCCGAGAACCTCCCCCAGGTCCTGGAGATCGGCGGCCAGGAACTGCGCGACGCCGACGAGGACTGAACCGCCTCAGGCGAACTCCCGCAGGCGGCCCCGCGCCTCGGCCGCGCCGTGCGGGTCGAAGTACTCCAGGACGCCGATGCGCCGCAGCCACACGTCGCGTGCGGCGCTCAGGTCCCCGGTGGAGCGGTGGACCTCGGTGAGCCGCTCCAGGCTGTCGGCCTGGTTCGGGTGGTCGTAGGCGCGCTCGAACCGGTCGATCGCCCGGTGGAACATCGCGACCGCCTCCCCGTGCCGGCCCCGCACGTGCTGCACGGAGGCGAGGCTGTCGAGGGCGATCCCCTGGCCGGACCAGTCGTCGAGCGCCTCGCACCGCTCCAGTGAGCGTCGGCAGTGCTCGAACGCCTCGTCGGTCCGCCCGAGCTGCAACTGGTACCAGCCGATCGCGTTGAGCATGGCCGCTTCGCCGTTCGGGTGGCCGATCTCCCGGAAGATCCGCAGGCCGCGGCGGCTGTGGTCGAGGGCGTCCGCGAACCGCCCCTGCCGGCCCCGGAGGATCCCGAAGCTGCGGTGAATGCGCGGCCGCAGCGCCCGAACCCCCGTCTCGTCGCAGAGGTCCAGGGCCCTCGCGAGGTGGCGGTCCGCTTCACCGAGTCGGCCGATGTACAGGAAGTGCCAGTGGAGTAGCCGGTGCACCTGCACCCGGCCCGTCGTGTCGCCGTTCCGGGTCGCGACGGCGAGAGCGAGTTCCAGGGTCTCGACGCCGCCGGGGCGGCCGCCGACGCGCGGCGAGAAGTAGGTGGTCGGCCAGACGAGCGGCCAGACGTGGGCGTCGAATCCGGTGCGGGCGGCCAGGTTCGCGGCGGCGAGCAGGTTGGACAGCTCGGCCTTGACCCAGCGCACGCCCTCAACGTGGTCGTCGAAGCGCTCTGGGACGGCGTCGGGGTGCTCCGGCGGCATCGGAAGCGGGTCGCGGCTGGGGGAGGCCAGGTCCGCGGCCAGGTTGAAGGTGCAGAGGTAGTGGTCGAGGAGCCGCCGGACCGCCTCGCGGCGTGCGGCGTCGTCCTCGTGCTCGGCGGCGAGCTCCCCCGCGTAGTCGCGCAGCAGGTCGTGGAAGGTGAACCGGCCGGGGGCCCCTTCGGCGAGGAGGTGCGCCGCGGCCAGTTCGCGCAGGAGCCGCCGCGCCTCCCGGTGGCTCACCGCGGCGAGCCCCGCGGCCGCGGGCGCGGAGAAGTCGGCGCCCGGGTGCAGGCCCAGCAGCCGGAACATCCGGGCGGCCGCGGGGCTGAGGGCCCGGTAGGACCAGGAGAGGACGCTGCGCACGTCGGTCGCGGGCTCCTCCCCCTCGAACCCGTCGAGACCGCCGTCGAGCTGCGCGGCGACGGCGGCGAGGCTGAAGTCCGCCCGGGTCGCCGCCCGGGCCGCGACGACGGCCAGCGCCAGCGGCAAGCCCCCGGAGGACTCCACGATCCGGTCCACCGCCTCGGGCTCGTCCGCGATGCGCTGCTTGCCGAGCCGGGCCTCCAGCAGGCCGGTCGCCTCCCCCGGGGTGAGCAGGTCGAGCGGGACCGGCCGGGCGCCCTGGGCGGCGACGAGTCCGGAGAGCCGGTTGCGGCTGGTGACCACCGTGAAGGTGCGGGGGCCGCCGGGCAGGAGGGGCCGGACCTGCTCGGCGTCCCGCGCGTTGTCGAGGACCACCAGGACCGCGCGGTCCGCGATCAGGCTGCGGTACAAGGAGAGCAGGGTGCCGGGGTCGGTGTGGGTGCGCTGCGGCGGGACGCCGAGGGCGGCGAGGAGGAGCCGGAGCCCTTCGGCGGGGGCCATCGGCTCGCTGTGGGGGTCGAAGCCCCGCAGGTTGAGGTAGAGCTGCCCGTCGGGGAACCGCTCGGCGACCTCCAGGGCCCAGCGGACGGCGAGGGTGGTCTTGCCGACCCCGCCGGTGCCGGTGACCGTGGCGAGGCCGGGCGCGGGCTCGCCGAGCAGCGCGTGGAGGGCCTGGAGCGGCGCGAGCCGGCCGCTGAAGACGGGGTTGTCGGGCGGGAGCATCACGGGGACGACGGGCCGGGTCTCGGGGGCGGCCGGTGCAGGGGCCGGGCCGGGCCGGAGCTCGCCGCGGAGGATCGCCGTGTGCAGGTCGCGCACTTCGGCGCCTGGTTCGACGCCGAGTTCCTCGGCCAGTCTCTCGCCGAGTTCGGCGAAGGCGCGCAGTGCTTCCGGCGTGCGGCCGCACCGGTACAGGACGACCATGAGCTGGGCCGTGAAGCGCTCGTGGCGCGGGTGGTCGGCGACGAGCCGCCGCAGCTCGGCCACGAGCATGTCGCGGCGCCCGAGGCGCAGGTCCACGTCGATGCGGGCTTCGAGGAGCCGGAGCCGGTACTCGTCCAGGCGGTGCCCCACGGTGTCGAGCCGCCGCCCCGACATGCCCGCGAGCGAGGGGCCCCGCCACTCCCGCAGCGCCTCGGTGAGGGCCTGCGAGGCCGGTTCGAGCCGCCCGGCCGCGAGGTGGTCGCGGGCGAGGGCCTCCAAGCGCTTGCAGCGCAGCAGATCCAGTTCCTCGGCCCGGACGGCGAGCCGGTAGCCGAGCCCGACCCGCTCCAGGCGAGCCCCGGCGGGCCCGAGCTGGCGCCGCAGCCCGGCGGCGATGTTCTGGGCCTGGCGGGTGCCCGTGACGGGCGGATCGCCCTCCCACAACGCTTCGACCAGCTTGTCCACCGGGACCGTCTGGTTCGCCGCGTCGAGGAGGAGCGCGAGGATCTTCGGATGGTGTCGGCCCCGGATCGAAACGGGCCCTTCGGGGCCGCGCACTTCCAGGGGTCCGAGCAAGCGGAAATCCATGGGGGTGAGACTCCGTCCAGTAGCTTGACCGGAACTCTGAGTTTCCCACACAATCCGTGCCGGATCGGTGCACCGCCGCGGGCCCCGTCCGGCCGGAGCGCGGTCGTACCGGGACTGACCAGCGGCGACGTCGGCGGATTCGAGAGCTCTGATCGGGCATGCGGGACCCGTGCCCCATCCGTGCCCGACCCGTGCGCGCGGGCGCGAGCATCGAATCCACACCGATAGAAGGAGAACCCATGCAAGACGACACGAAGGCCGGCCGCTGGAAGCTGCGGGCGTTCTCGCTGGTCGCCGCGTTCGCGATGCTCGTCGGCGCCCTCATCGGCTCGACCGCCCAGGCGGCCGAGCCCGACTTCACCGCGGAGGCCATCGCCTCCGGCCTCACGGCCGACCAGGCCGCGGAGCTCCAGAAGCGGGTCGACGACGTGCTCGCGTCCATTCCGGGAGGGACGCAGGTCTCCCCCACTGAGATCGCTTACGACGGCCTCGATGTCACCGTCGACCCGTTCGCCTCGGAGTCGGACTACTCGGCGGCGGCCATCAGCTGCCCGGCGAACTACTTCTGCATCAACAGCCCGACCACGAACTACCGGTTCTACGAGTGCAAGACGTGGACACTCACGAACTGGATCGGCACGTGGCCGTACAACAACAACCAGACCACCGGGACGGTCGCACGGGCCTACGCCTCGAACGGGTCGACCGTCGTCTGGTCCAACACCGCGAAGAGCAGCGGAAACGCGTACGTCACGCCGTGGTGGTACTTCCGCCCCTGCTGACGGCGCCGAGCTGATTCAGGGCGGTGCCGGTCTCCGGCACCGCCCCTCAGTCGTCAGTAGCCGTCGGCGACGACGTTGTCGAGGGGTTCGCCTGCTGCGAAGCGGCGGATCTGGGGGCCGACGGGGGCGTAGGCGCGGTCGAGGGTGCCGTCTACGGAGGCGCCCGCGTGCGGGGTGATGAGGGCGCCGTCGAGGTCCCAGAGGGGGTGGTCCGCGGGGAGGGGTTCCGGGTCGACGACGTCTACCGCGCAGCGGAGGCGGCCGGAGGCGACTTCGGCGACGAGGGCGTCGGTGTCGACGATGGGGCCGCGGGCGGCGTTGACGAGGAGCGCGCCGTCCTTCATGCGGGACAGGAACTTCGCGTCCACGAGGCCGCGGGTGGCGTCGGTCAGCGGGAGGATGAGGACGACGATGTCGAACTCCGGGAGCAGGGTCTCGATCGCGGCGATCGGGTGGACGCCGGGGCGTTCCCGGCGGGCGACCTTCTCGACCTCGACGCCGAGCGCGGAGAGCACCTCGGCGACCTTCTCGCCGATGTCCCCGGCGCCGACGACCAAGGCGCGCTTGCCGACCGCGGTGGTGGTCCACTCGACCCGCCACTCGTGGCGGGCCTGCTGGCGGGCGAAGAGGTCGAAGCCGCGCATGGACGCGATGACCGCGCCGACGGTCCACTCGGCGGTGACGCCGGTGTGGACGCCGCGCGCGTCGCACAGGGCCACCCCGGGCGGGACGACCGGGACCCAGACCTCGGCGCCGGCGCTGAGGAGCTGGATCGCCTTCAGGGACGTCATGTCCCGCAAGGGGGTCGTGACCTTCGACTGGGCGAGGAACGGCGGGACCCAGAAGTCGACCGAGGCGGGGTCGGACGGGTAGTCGGACCTGCCGTCGTAGACCTCGACCTCGACGTCTTCGGGGAGTTCGCCCAGGAGGGCGCGGCCTTCTTCGTGAGCGATCCAGACTTTCACAGTTCCCGAGCCTAGCCGCAGCAATCGCTTTCGACCGCCGGGGCCATGCTTAGAACCGGGCCGCATTGGGGACCCCGGGGCGGTGATTCGCGGGGAACGAGACGTGTCGTGGACTGCCTATAAGGTTGTCGCCATGCGCAGGTTGCTTACGGCCGCGGCGGCTGCCGCCGCCGCATTCTCGCTCGCCTCGTGCTCCTTCGGCGAGCCGCCCGAGCCCGAGTCCGGCGAGCCCCCGAACCTGCCGACCCCCTCGGGCGCGCCCGAGAGCCCGGCGACGTTCATGGACGTCGTCGCCGAGGGCCTCGAAGTGCCCTGGGGCCTCGACTTCCTCCCCGACGGCACCGCGATCGTCGGCGAGCGCACCGGGCGGCTCCTCCAGATCCCCGTCGCCGAGGACGGCACCGCGGGCGAGCCCGTCGAGCTGCGCACGATCGACGTGGACGACACCGGCGAGGGCGGCCTCCTCGGCGTCGCCGTCTCCCCCGCCTACGACGACGACCACGCCGTGTACCTCTACTACACGAGCGATGACGACAACCGGATCGTCCGCATCGACCCGACCACCGACGCCGCGCCCGAACCGGTCCTCACCGGCATCCCCGCCTCCGACCACCACAACGGCGGCGCGCTCGAATTCGGCCCCGACGGGTTCCTGTACGCGACCACCGGCGACGCCGGGAACGGCGACACCGCGCAGGACCCGGAGTCCTTGAGCGGCAAGATCCTCCGCATCACCACCGAGGGCGAACCGGCCGAGGGGAACCCCGACCCCGCGTCCCCCGTCTACTCGCTGGGCCACCGCAACATCGAGGGCCTCGCCTGGAACGCCGCGGGCGACCTGTACGCCACCGAGTTCGGCCAGGACATCGCCGACGAGGTCAACCTGATCGAACCCGGGTCGAACTACGGCTGGCCCTATTACGAGGGCCCCGGCGACGACCAGTACACGGACCCGGTCCTGACCTGGGAGCCCTTCGAGGCGTCCTGCGCCGGGGCCGTGTTCCTGGAGGACTCGCTCGTCACCGCGTGCCTGCGCGGCCAGCGCCTCTGGATCACGCAGTTCGACTCGTCCGGCGCGCCCGCGGCCGAACCGCAAGCGGCCGTCGTCAGCGAGTTCGGTCGACTACGATCGGTCGCCATGGGCCCCGACGGGATGCTGTGGGTGACGACCTCGAACCGCGACGGCCGCTGCGTCGAGGAGCGCGGCTGCACCGCGAACGAGGCCGACGACCGCATCATCCGCTTCTCCACCAGCTACGCCGCACAAGGAAGGGTCTAAATGAACGACCGGTCCCCCGCCCTGCGCCGCCTCCGAGACACCGCACGCCCCGTCGCACGGCGCGCGAGATCCCTGTGGCGCAAGGCGGCCGCGGGCTGGTCGCGCTTCAGGCGCTCCCCGGCGACGCGCCGCGCCGCGGTCGCCGTCGCGATCCTGGCCCTCGGGGTGGGGGCCGCCGCCGCGGGCCTCGCGCTCGTCGGCGGCACGAAGGCCGACATCGGGCCGTTCGACACGACCGTGTCGATCCACCCGGACGTCAGCGGCGAGACGAAGGTGAAAATCCCGCCGCTGGGCGACATCATCTTCGACAGTCACGACGGGCCGATCGGCCTGGACCTGTCGCTCGACTCGATCGACCCGGTCGAGGCGCAGTACATCATGAACTCCCCCGACGGGTTCACGACCGCGTCGCAGAGCCTCGCCACCGATGTCACGGACGCGGTGATCCGCGTGGCCGTGGAGGCGCTCGCGATCGTGACGCTGTGCGGGCTGCTGGTCGGCGCGCTCGCGTTCCGGAACATGCGCCGGGCGCTGCTCACCGGGGTCACGTCGCTCGCGGTCACCACCGCGCTCGTGGGCTTCGCGGCGGGCACGCTTCGGACCGAGTCGATCTCGCAGCCGCGCTACGAGGGGCTGCTCACGTACGCACCCAGCGTGGTCGGCAGCGCCGAGAACATCGCGGAGAACTACGAGGAGTACGTCGGGGACCTCCAGCAGATCGTCACGAACATCTCCGGCTTCTACACGCTGGCGATGGACATGCCGCAGGTCGGCATCGAGGACGACTCGATCCGGGTCCTGCACGTCTCCGACCTGCACTTGAACCCGAACGCGTGGCACCTGATGGAGACCGTGGTCGGGCAGTTCGACATCGACGCGGTGGCGGACACGGGCGACATGAATGACTGGGGCTCCGAGCAGGAGGCCGAGATCTTCTCGCGCGGCGTGGAGCAGATCGACGCGCCGTACGTGTTCGTCAAGGGCAACCACGACTCGGCGACCACCGTGGCGGCGCTCGCGGCCTACGACAACGTGGTGATCCTCGACGGCGAGGTGCAGGAGATCGCGGGGCTGCGCTTCGGCGGGGTGCCCGACCCGCAGTTCACGCCCGACAAGGGGAACCTGCCGGGCAAGGAGTACGTGCAGCAGATGCTCGCCGAGTCCGGGGAGCGGCTGGCGGGCGCGATCACCGACGCGGGCGGCGCCGACGTGGCGATGGTCCACGAGCCCCCGATGGCCGAGCCGCTGGCCGGGGTGGTGCCGCTGGTGCTGGCCGGGCACATGCACGAGCGGTCGGTGTCGGACCTCGGGGACGGCACGATGCTCATGGTCGAGGGGTCCACGGGCGCGGGCGGGCTGCGCCACTTCACGTCCTCGTCGTCGGGGAAGATGGAGATGGACATCCTGTACTTCGACCCGAACACGAAGGCGCTCACCGCGTACGACTCGATCTCGGTCGGCGCCGGGGACAACACGGACGTGACGCTGGACCGGACCGTGATCCCGCTGGACGACCAGGTGAACGAGGACGAGATCCAGAGCGGCACGGAGTCGACTGCGCCGCAACAGGACTGAGAACCGCGTTCATTCTCCGTCGACCTTGAGCTGATCTTGAGTTAACCCAGAGTTCAAAATCAGTTCGCGAGGTTTGACTCATTGCGTTCCCGAATGACAAGGAGCGCCAATGACCGGACCCGACGCCGGACACCTGCGCCGCACCGCCAGCGCGCTGCACTCGTTCAACCGCTTCGAGATCAAGTACCTCCTGTCGTACGACGAGGTCCCGCGGCTCCGCGAGGAGCTGGCCGCCCGCATGGAGGCCGACCCGTTCAACGTGCGCGGCGGGTACCCGGTCGCGAGCCTGTACTACGACTCCGCCTCGCTGCGGTACTACTGGGAGAAGATCGAGGGCCTGCGGTTCCGCCGCAAGGTCCGCGTGCGCGCGTACGGCGAGCGGCATGAGCTGAACGACGACACGCCCGTGTACATCGAGATCAAGCAGCGGGTCAACCGGGTCACGCAGAAGCGGCGCGTGAAGGTGCCGTACCTGCTGGCGCGGCGGCTGTGCGACGAGGCGGTCCTCATCGACCACCTGCCGGAGCAGCGGCCGTTCCTCGAAGAGGTCATGGGCCTGGTCGAAGGCCACGGGCTGCGGGCCACCGCGATCACCGCGTACAGCCGCGAGGCGTACCTCGGGTCGGACGCGGACCTGGGCCTGCGCGTGACGATCGACCACCGGGTGCGGGGCCGCGACCGCGACTTCCACCTCGGCGCCGAGGTCGAGAACCGGCTCATCATCCCCCCGAACAAGGCGATCGTCGAGGTCAAGGCCAACGAGCGGGTCCCCTACTGGGTCACCGACACGGCCGCGCGCCTCGGCATGTCCGTCGTGCGGATCTCCAAGTACTGCCAGAGCATCGAGGCGCACGGCATGGCGCCGCGCTCGGTGTTCCACGTCCCCACCGAGGACGACTACTCGGTCCACTCCAAGAACGAAGCCTCGGCTTCCGTCTAGCCGACCCAGAAAGCGACCATGGACTTCCTGACAAGTTTCAACGACCTCTCGGCCGAGTTCAGCGTGGCGGACATCGCCATCTCGCTGACCCTGTCGTTCATCCTGAGCTGCACGATCGGGCTCGTCTACCGGTGGACGCACCGGAACGTCTCGTACAGCCAGTCGTACGTGCAGACCCTCATCGTCATGGGCATGATCATCTCGGTGATCATGCTGATCGTCGGCTCGAACGTGGCGCGGGCGTTCGCGCTCGTCGGCGCGCTCTCGATCATCCGGTTCCGCAACGCGCTCAAGGAGACCCGCGACGTCGGGTACATCTTCCTGGTGATGGGCGTGGGCATGGCCTGCGGGACCAGGTTCTACCTGCTGGCGGTCATCGCGACGGTCGTGGTGTGCCTGGTGCTGGTGCTCATGTACCGGTTCAACTGGTTCGCGCATAACGTGCAGCGCCAGGTCGTGAAGGTCCATGTGCCCACCGACGAGGACTACGGCGACCGCATCGACGACGTGCTCATCCGCAACACCGACGAGTACGAGCAGGTCAGCATCGAGACGATCCGCGGCGGGGCGCTCCTGGAGTACACGTACACGGTGCGGCTCAAGAAGGGCAAGCAGCCGTCGGGTCTCCTCGGCGAGCTGCGCGAGGTGACCTCGGGCCAGCAGGTGACCGTCCTGACCGGTTACGACCAGACGGACCTGTAGCCGTGGCGGGCAGGAAGCTGCGCCACCGGATCCCGGTGAGCCTCAGGCACTACTGGAAGCTCATCGTGGGTTCGGTCGGGCTGATCGCGGTGCTCACACTGGCGGTCGGGACGGTGCGCGCGACGGCCCTGGTGTACTCGGACGCCAACGAGGGCTTCGTGGTCACGAACGACATCCAGGGGACGGTCGACCTGTTCGACACCTCGGTGGCGCACGAGATCAGCCTGTCGTACAGCGACTCGGACTACGACGAGATGGTCGAGGAGTTCGAGGACTCCGGCGAGAAGGGCTGGATCAAGGCCGACATCACCATCGACGGCGTCACCATCTCCGACGTGGGCATCCGCTTGAAGGGCAACTCGACGCTGTCGGCGCTCGGCGGCGGCATGTCGACGGGCGGCGGCGACGGCGAGGACGGCGGGGGCTTCCCCGGGGGCGGCCAGTTGCCCGAGGGGATGGAGCTCCCGGAGGGCATGGAGATGCCCGAAGGCATGGAAGGCATGGAGTTCCCCGGCGGCGGCGAGGGCGGCGCCGGGGGCATGGGGGGCATGGGCGGTTCGACGCTCAGCTTCGACGACCCCGAGGGCCTGCCGTGGCTCGTGGACTTCTCGAAGTACGTTGACGGGCAGGTCTACCAGGGCAACAAGCAGATCAGCCTGCGCGTGGACTCCGCGATGGGCGGCGGGACCGAGGGCACCTCGCTCAACGAGGCCGTGACCCTGGAGCTGCTCGAAGCGAGCGGCCAGTCCTCCTACGACTGGACGTACTCGACGGTGTCGGTCAACGGCGGGGAGGCGGTCACCCGCCGGGTCGTGGACATCATGGACGTGACCTGGGCCGAGGACGAGTACGGCGAGAACGCCGGGGTGCTGTACAAGGCCCTGTCGACCGGCTCGTTCACGTACCAGGGCGCCGACCCCGACGAGTACGAGGACGACTTCAAGCAGCTGAGCATGGAGGGCTCGTACGACGCGCAGCCGCTCATCGACTTCCTGGAGTGGATGAGCGAGGCCGACGACGCGACGTTCGACGCCGAGCTGGGCGACTGGATCGACGTGGAGTCGTTCGCGAACTACACGGCCTTCCAGAACCTCGTGTCCAACGGCGACGACATGTCGGGGCCGGGCCAGAACTACTACCTCTGGTACGACTTCGACACCGGCCTCATCTCGATCCTCACGTGGGACGTGGACCTGACGCTCCAGAGCGCGGACCTCGACCCCGCCGACACCGCCTCGATCGGCGGCGGAGGCGGCATGGGCGGCGGCGGTTTCGGCGAGATGCCCGAGGGCATGGAGCTTCCGGAAGGCATGGAGATGCCCGACGGCGCCGAGATGCCTCAAGGTGATGAGGGTGGCGGCTTCAGCATGGGCGGCAACGAGTTGAAGGAGCGGTTCCTCGCGTCGGAGGCGTTCCAGGACGAGTACGACACCGCCTACCAGGAGCTGTACGACTCGCTGTTCGCCTCCGGGGCCGCACTCGACGCAGTCGAGACGGCGCAGGAATCGGCGGAGCTGAACGGCGGCGATGCGGCGGCTTCAGCGGAGTCACTGGCGTCGATCGTCCAGCAGCGCACGGACTACCTCGCGGAGGCATTGGCCGAGTAGAACTGAGAAGCCCCGGTGCGGCACGGCACCGGGGGCTTTTCGCTCGCGGCTCAGCCGGTGAGGGCCGGGCCGAGGACCAGCGCGGCCACCGAGAAGTAGATGAGCAGGCCGGTCGCGTCGCACAGGGTCGAGACCATCGGGGCCGACACGAGGGCCGGGTCGATGCCCACTTTCTTCGCCAGGAGCGGCAGCAGCGAGCCGACGAACGTGGACCACGTGCAGATGACCAGCAGGGTGATCGCGATGATGAGCCCGATGTCCCAGCCGTAGACGAACCCGACGACGGGCCCGCCGACGAGCGCGAGCAGCGTGCCGAGGACGAAGCCCACGCGCGACTCGCGCCAGGTGATCCGGAAGGCGTCGGAGAAACGGACCTCGCCGACGGCCATGGCGCGGATGATCGTCACCGACGCCTGCGACCCGGAGTTCCCGCCGGTGCCGGTGAGCAGCGAGATGAAGACCGCGAGGACGGTGACGTTCGCAAGGTACGTCTCGTAGTAGTTGAGCACGGTGACGGTGAGCGAGGCCGAGACGGCGAGGACGAGCAGCCACACGGCGCGCTTGCGCGCCAGCATGAACACGCCGGCCGACAGGTACGGCCGGTCCAGCGGCTCGGCGCCGGCGCTGCGGGCGACGTCCTCGGTGTCCTCGGCTTCGAGGACCTCCATGGCGTCGTCCCAGGTGATGAGGCCGACGAGGCGGTCCTCGTGGTCGACGACGGGGAGCGCGTTGAGGTTGGCCTCCTGGATGAGGCGCGCGGCCTCCTCCTGGTCGGTGTCGGTGGAGACCTGGTAGTGCTCGCTGGCGATGAGGTCGGCGACCTCGGTGTCGGGGTCGGCGCTGACGAGGTCGGCGAGGGTGACGGTGCCGAGGAGCTTGCGGTGCCCGTCGGTCACCGGCAGCACGTCGAGGTGCCGGGGCCGCTCGCGCAGGTGCCGGATGCGCTCGATCGCGGCGGCGGCGGTCATGGACGCGCGCAGCGACACGTAGTCGGGCGTCATGATGCGCCCGGCGGACTCGGGCTCGTACCCGAGGAGCTGGGCGGTCTGGCGCCGGTCGGCGGCGCTGAGCTGCGACTGGAAGCGGGTCGCGACCTTGGCGGGCATCTCGTCGAAGAGCTTGGCCCGGTCGTCGGCCTCCATGGATTCGAGCAGCTCGCGCACGAAGTCGGTCTTGAGCCCGTCGATGAGCTCCTGCTGGTGGACCGGGTCGAGCTCCTCGAAGACGACGAGCGCGCGGTCCTTGGGCAGCAGGCGGAACCTGAGCGCCTGGTCGGCCAGGTCCATGCGGGGGAGCTCTTCGACGAGTTCGACGGTCGAGAAGTCGGCGAGTTCGAGCCGGAGTGCGGCGAGTTCGTCGACTGCCGCGGGCGAAATGGGCTGGATGGTCGTCGCCATGCGTCAGCCACCTCCTAACACGAGGAAAGGGCCGTGCCCCTCGACGTGTCAGCAGAAAACGCTGGTCAGGCCGCCCGCTCTACGATAAGAGGGCGCGAGGCACGGTGAAAGCCAAATGAGAAGAACGCGGTCGTATCTCGACTGGATCCGGGGTCGTCGCCCATGGCCCTCACCTCCTCGGGTAGCAGTGCACCTGACCGCTCCAGGATACCCATCCCTTGTGAACAACATCGCTCTACGGGGTACCCGGAGACTCGCAGCTCACACTGGAATCAAACGGACAGTGAACGCGAAAAGGCCGGGCGTGTCGCCCGGCCTTTCACGGTGGTGGACTAGCTCAGCCTGTCCAGGATGATCTGGCGGACCGTCCCGGCGTCGGCCTGGCCCTTGGTGGCCTTCATGACGGCGCCGATGAGGACGCCGGCGGCCGCGTGGGTGCCGCCGCGGATCTTGTCGGCGACGGCCGGGTTGGCGGCGATGGCCTCGTCGACGGCCGCTTCGAGCGCGCCGGTGTCGGAGACGACCTCCAGGCCGCGCTTGGCGGCGACGTCGGCCGGGGAGCCCTCTCCGGCGAGGACGCCGTCGATGACCTGGCGGGCGAGCTTGTCGTTCAGGCGCCCGTCGTCGACCATGGCCTGGAGCTCGGCGACCTGCGCGGGCGTGATGGCGAGCGCGGCGAGCTCCTCGCCGGACTCGTTGGCGCGGCGGGACAGCTCGCCGAGCCACCACTTGACGGCGCCCGCGGGGCCGGCCCCGGCGGCGATGGTGGACTCGATCAGCTCGACGGCGTCGGCGTTGACCACCGACTGCATCTCCTTGTCGGCCAGGGACCACTCGGCCTGGAGGCGCTCGCGGCGCTTGCGCGGCGGCTCGGGGAGGCTGGCTCGGAGCTGCTCGACCCATTCGCGGGACGGCTCCATGACGGCCAGGTCCGGCTCGGGGAAGTACCGGTAGTCGGTCGCCTCCTCTTTGGACCGGCCGGGGTTGGTCGACCCGTCCGTCTCCTGGAAGTGGCGGGTCTCCTGGATGATCCGGACGCCCTCGTCGAGGAGCGCGGACTGGCGGCGCACCTCGTAGCGGACGGCGCGCTCGACGCTGCGCAGCGAGTTGACGTTCTTGGTCTCGGTGCGGGTGCCCCACTCCTCCCCCGGCTTGCCGAGCGAGAGGTTGACGTCGCAGCGCATCGAGCCCTGCTCCATGCGCACGTCGGAGACGCCGAGGGAGCGCACGATGTCGCGCAGCTCGGTGACGTAGGCGCGGGCGACCTCGGGGGCCAGCGCGCCGGTACCCGGGACGGGCTTGGTGACGATCTCCACCAGCGGGATGCCGGCCCGGTTGTAGTCCACGAAGGACTCGGTGGCGCCGTGGATGCGACCGGTCGCGCCGCCGACGTGGAGGGTCTTACCGGTGTCCTCTTCGAGGTGGACGCGCTCGATCTCGATGCGGTAGGGCTTGCCCTCGACGGTGACGTCGACGTAGCCCTCCTCGCAGAGCGGCTCCTCGTACTGGGTGGTCTGGAAGTTCTTCGGCATGTCCGGGTAGAAGTAGTTCTTCCGGGCGAAGCGCGTCCATTCGGCGATGCGGCAGTTGAGCGCGAGGCCGATCTTGATGGTGGCCTCGACGGCGGCCCGGTTGGCGACCGGGAGGGCGCCGGGGAGGGCCAGGCAGACGGGGCAGACCTGGGTGTTGGGCTCGGCGCCGAAGGTCGTGGAGCAGCCGCAGAACATCTTGGTGCGCGTGTCGAGCTCGATGTGGGTTTCGAGGCCGAGGACGGGCTCGTAGGTCTCGACGGCCTGCTCGAACGTGTTGAGTTTCGTCATCGGGCTACTTCCCTTCGATCTCGGGGGCGGTGTCGGCGAGGAGCACGTCCTGGGTGGACTCCAGGGCGGCGGCGACGCGGTAGGTGATGTCGTCGCCCAGGACCGGGCCCATGACCTGGAGGCCCACGGGCATGCCCTCGGAGAGGCCGACGGGGACGGAGACGCCGGGGCCGCCGTACATGTTCGTCGGGATCGTGTAGAGGTCGGCGAGGTACATCTGGTACGGGTCGCCGGTGCGGGCGCCGAACTCGAACGCGATGAACGGCGTGGTCGGGCTGATGATGGCGTCGACGGAGGCGAAGGCCTTCTCGAAGTCCTGCTTGATGAGCGTGCGGACCTTCTGGGCCTTGCCGTAGAACGCGTCCACGTACCCGGCGCTGAGCGCGTAGGTGCCGAGGATGATGCGGCGCTTGACCTCCGGGCCGAACCCGGCTTCGCGGGTGAGGCTCATGACCTCTTCGAGCGAGTGCTCGCCGTCGTCCCCGGCGCGCAGGCCGTAGCGGACGCCGTCGTAGCGGGCCAGGTTCGAGGACGCCTCGGAGGGGGCGATCAGGTAGTAGGTCGGCAGCGCGTACGCGAACGACGGGCAGGAGACCTCGACGATCTCGGCGCCGAGCTTGACGAGCTGCTCCACGCCGGCCTCGTAGGCGGCGACGACGCCGGGCTCGGCCGCGTCGGCGCCCTCCTTGAACTCCTTGACGACGCCGAGCTTGACGCCGGTGAGGTCGCCGTTCGCCCCGGCCCTGGCGGCCTCCACGACGGGCGGGACGGGCGCGTCGATGGAGGTCGAGTCGCGCGGGTCGTACCCGGAGATGACCTCGTGGAGGAGCGCGCCGTCGAGGGCGTTGCGGGACACCGGGCCGGGCGTGTCGAGCGAGGAGGAGAAGGCGATGAGCCCGTAGCGGGAGTTGCCGCCGTAGGTGGGCTTGGCGCCGAAGGTGCCGGTGACGGCGCCGGGCTGGCGGATCGAGCCGCCGGTGTCGGTGCCGATGGCGAGGGGGGCCATCTTCGCGGCGACGGCCGCGGCGGACCCGCCGCCGGAGCCGCCGGGGATGCGGCCGGTGTCCCACGGGTTCAGGGTCTTGAAGTACGCGGAGTACTCGGTGGAGGAGCCCATGGCGAACTCGTCCATGTTCGTCTTGCCGAGGATCGGCATCTTCGCGGCCTTGATGCGCTCGACGATCGTGGCGTCGTAGGGCGGGATCCAGCCTTCGAGGATCTTGGAGGCCGCGGTGGTCGGGAGGCCCTTGGTGACCACGACGTCCTTGATCGCGATGGGGACGCCCGCGAGCGGGCCGAGGTCCTGGCCGGCGGCGACGGCGGCGTCGACTTCGGCGGCGACGGCGAGCGCGCCGTCGCGGTCGACGTGCAGGAACGCCTTGACGGTGCCGTCCACGGCGGCGATGCGGTCGAGGAACGCGGTGGTGACCTCGACGGAGGTCAGGCGGCCCTCGCGGATGTCCGCGGCGAGTTCGGCGGCGGTCCGGTCGATGATGCGGGACATCAGGACTCCTCGTCCAGGATGCGCGGGACGCGGAAGCGGTCCTCGGCGGTGTCGGGGCCGCCGGCGAGGACGGCGTCGCGGGGCAGGGACGGCTGGGGCTGGTCTTCCCGGAACACGTTCACCAGCGGCACCGCGTGCGAGGTCGGCTGGACGCCGTCCGTGTCCACTTCGGCGAGCGTCTTCATCGACTGGAGGATGACGTCGAGCTGTCCGGCGAAGGCGTCGAGCTCGTCATCGGTGACCTCAAGGCGGGCCAGCCGCGCCAGGTGCGCGACTTCCTCGCGTGAAATCGTACTCACGACAGGTGTTTCCTAACGGTTACTAGCTGCGGGAAGACCAGTCGAGTCTAGGCCGTGCGCGGCGGCGGCCCGAGGCGGGCACGGCCGGGGCGCGGACGGGTCATAGCGCCGCGGACGGTCCGGTGCGGCGGGGTGCGGGCGGCGGGTCGCGGAAACGGGTCGGCACGGATCGAGCGGGGTGGATACGGCACCCCTAGCCACGGCGAATGTGACGTGATACTCTCTCGGTACTGGTTCGGAACGGGTTTCCTGGTTTCCTTTCTGTTTCCTTGCTAAGAACGAGTCGGTGGGTGTTCCGACTTGTGGTGGTGTTCTCGGACCAGTACGGGCCCCGGGCTTTTCGCTCGGGGCCCATTTCTCTGTCTTACAACGGATTCCCCACTGCGGCCAGGTCCTCGTCGCGGTGCTCGGGCTCGCCGTGCCAGGCCCGCCAGAGTCCCGCGTAGTGGCCGTCGAGCGCGATGAGCTCGTCGTGGTTCCCCAGTTCGGCGACGCGGCCGTCCTCCACGACGGCGATGCGGTCGGCGTCGTGCGCGGTGTGGAGCCGGTGCGCGATGGCGATCACGGTGCGGCCCTCCAGGACCGCGGCCAGGGCCCGCTCGGTGTCGCGGGCGGCCCGCGGGTCGAGCATCGCGGTGGCCTCGTCCAGGATGACCACGTCGGGGTCGGCGAGGATGATGCGCGCCAAGGCGATCTGCTGCGCGGAAGCGGCGTCGAGCTCGCGGGCCTTGCCGCCCAGGGCCGTGTCGAGGCCCTCGGGCAGGTCGAAGGCCCAGTCGGCGCCGACCGCGGCGAGCGCGTCCTTCAGCTCCTGGTCGGTGGCCTCGGCCTTCGCGAGGATCAGGTTGTCGCGCAGGGAGGCCGTGAAGACGTGGTGCTCCTGGGTGACGAGGGTGACGCGGCGGCGGCGCTCGTCCAGCGGGAGCGCGGCGACGTCGACGCCGCCGATGGCCGCGCGGCCCTCGCGGGGCGTGTCGGAGCCGGAGATGAGCCGCGCGAGCGTGGACTTCCCGGCGCCGGAGGGGCCGACGACAGCGAGGCGCTGGCCCGCGGGGACGGAGAGGCTGACGCCGTGGAGGACGTCGCGCACGCCGGACGGGTACGCGTAGCGCACGTCGATGAGGTCCACGGTGCCGTCCACGGGCCGCTCGGTGGTCGCGTTCGCCTCGGTGTCCTCGGCTTCGGCGACGCCCTCGATGCGGGACATGGCCGCGAAGCCGCGCTGGACCTTCTCGACCCACATGAGGATGTGGTCGATCGGGAACATGATCTGGCGGGTCAGCACCGCGCAGGACGCGACGGTGCCGAGGGTGATCGAGCCGTCGAAGTAGAGCGCGCCGCCGACGAGGAGGACCGCGGCGGTGGGCAGCGCGTAGGAGCCGTCGAGGAACGGGAAGAAGACACTGCGCAGGTAGAGCGTGTAGCGGGCGGCGCCCCAGTGGCGGGCGACCGTGGCGTCCCCGGCGCCGTCGCGCTGGCCGCGGAGGCGGTAGGTCTCGGTGGTGCGGGCGCCGTCGGCGGAGGCGCCGATGGTGTCGCCGATGCCGGACTCGGCCTGGCGTTCGGCGAGGTAGCCGTTGCGGGCGCGCTTGAGGTACCAGCGGGTGCCGACGACCAGGCCGGGGGCGACGACGAGCATGCACAGGCCGAGGACGGGGCTGGCCCAGAGCATCGCGGCGAGGAACACGATCACCTTGAGGACCGAGACGATGATCTGCGGGAGGCCGTCGCGGAACAGGACCCCGGCCTCGGGGACGTCCGCGGAGGAGCGGGTCATGAGGTCGCCGGACCCGGCCTGCTCGACCACGGGCATCGGCAGGCGCAGGGCGCGGTCGACGAACTCGACGCGCATCCGCGCGGAGAGCTTCTCGCCGAGGCGGTGGGACACGAACGTGCCGAGCCAGGTGAACGCGACGACGGCGACGATCGAGCCGATGAGGCCGAGCGCGAGCTCGTCGATGACCCCGGCGCCCTCTCCGGCGGCGAGCTTGTCGAGCATCTCGCCGAGGAGGAGCGGCGCGACGGCGGCGGCGACCGCGGCGACCAGGTGCAGGCCGATCGCGGCGGCGGCGCGGCGCTTCTCGGACAGGAGCAGGCGCAGGAAGGCGCGGCGCACCGCCGGGGTGTCGGCGACGGGCAGCTGGCCGGACGCGGTGCGCTCGGGCGCCTTGGTGGTCATGCTTCCTCCCGGGAGACGAGTGCGCGGTAGTCGGGGTGCTCGGCGGCCAGGTCGTGGTGCGAGCCGGTGGCGATGACCTTGCCGCCCTGGACGAACGCGACGCGGTCGGCGCGGCCGAGCCACAGCGGCGAGGTGGTGGCGACCGCGGTGGCGAGCCCGGCGCGGGTCTCGGAGAGCCGGTCCACGATGCGGGCCTCGGTGTGCGAGTCGACCGCGGAGGTCGGCTCGTGGAGCAGGAGCGCCTCGGGGGCGGCCGCGACGGCGCGGGCCAGGCGCAGGCGCTGGCGCTGCCCGCCGGAGAGCGTGCGGGCCTGGTTGTCGAGCTCGGAGTCCAGGCCCTGCGGGAGGGACTCGACGACGTCGGCGGCGGAGGCGGCCTCGATGGCGGCGGCGACGCGGTCGCCGCCGTCCCGGGCGCCGATCGCGGCCGCGAGGGTGCCCGCGAACAGGTACGCGTCGTGGTCGGCGACGAGGACGCGGCGGTGGAGTTCGTCGCGGTCGAGCACGGCGACGGGGACGTCTCCGAAGCGGGCCTCGGAGTCGGCGTAGCCGCCGAGGCGGTCGAAGACGCGGGCGACCTGCTCGGAGTCCGCGGAGGCGACGGCGAGGAGCTCGCCGCCTGCGACTGTGAGTCCGGATTCGGGGTCGTGGAGCCCGGCGCCGGTGGCGGGGCCGGGGAGGGTCTCGGCGGGGGCGTCGCGTTCGGGGGTGTTGAGCAGCTCGCAGACCTTCCCGGCGGCGACGCGGCCCTCGATGATCCGGTAGGTGCAGCCGATGAGCCAGTGGACCGGCAGCAGGAGCGCGCTGGTGTACCCGAAGGCGGCGACCATCTGGCCGGGCGTGAGGTCCCCGGCGGCGACCTGGCGGGCGGCGATCCAGATGACGACGCCGAGGAGGACCGCGGGGGTGCCCTCGCCGAGGGCGTTGAGCCACGCCTGCGGGGCGGCGACCTTGTACCCGGCCTCGCGCAGGGCCTCGGAGTCCTTGCGGTAGGAGGCGGTGAAGCGGGCCTCGCCGCCGATGCCGCGCAGGACCCGCAGGCCCGAGACGATGTCGGAGGCGCGGCCGGTGATGTCGCCGACGCGCTCGCGGTACGCCTCCTGGCGGTCCTGGAGCTTGTTCAGGACCGGGCCGGTGACGAGGCCGACGAGGAACACGCCGATGAAGATGGTGAGGCCCAGGGCGACCGAGGTGTTGAAGAGGAGGACGCCGACGGCGACGAGGCCGACGAGGCACCCGGCGGTCGGCGAGAGGGAGTCCACGGCCCAGGAGATCCGGTTGATGTCCGTGGCGCCCACGGAGACCACCTCGCCGGTGGTGAGCTTGCGGCGCAGCTCGTCGCCGAGGCGGTTCACCTTGCGGGTGGCGAGCTGGAGCGTGCGGTACGAGGCGTCCATGCGCCAGTAGACCGTGAGGCGGTGGGACCAGACGATCATCGCGGCGGTGGCGAACCCGGCGAGGATCATGCCGCAGGCCCAGAACGTCAGGGTGCCCCAGTCGCGTTCGCGCAGGCCGCCGTCGACGGCGCCGGTGAGGAAGTACGGCAGGACCGGGAGCGAGCCGAGGGCGAGGCCGGAGGTGAAGAGCGCGCTGAGCGCGAGGCCCTTGTTGCGGCTGGCGAGCCAGGCGAGGAGGCGCCACGGGGTGCGCGGAGGATGCGTAGGTTCGCGCCTCACTGCGTTCGGCGAAGCCGGGTCGCCGCGGGAGCCGTCCGGGAGGAGGGGGTCGGCGAGCGGGTATTCGGGAGCACGGAGGAACCTCACTTGCCGAGCGTAAAGGGAGGGTCCGACAACCGGCAATCGATTAACCGCCGATGTGAGCCTTGACCTGCGAATTCGTTGGCCGGTGGGCGAAATGGGCGCATCCGAGGGGTTCTCGCGAACCATGGTCTACGATGTCCGGGAAACCCGGGGAGGACCGCCATTCACCGACAGCGCGCGTTCGGCTTGCAGCTGTTCACCGCCGTCGCCGTGCTCGCGTTCGGGTACCTCGGGTGGGTCGCGGCCCATCCCCTCTCGGTGTGGATCCTCGGCCACTGCCACGTCGCGGACCGGGCGTCCCTCGTCATCGCGCTCCTCATGTACGGCCTCGTCGGGGCCGTCATGTCCCTCGTGTGGCACTGCTGCCTGACGACGGTCCGCGAGGCCGCCGGGCTCATCGCGAGCGGCGGCGAGCCGGGGGCCGGCCGGGTCTCCGCGGGGCCCGGACGGCGCGGCTCTGTCGCGCTCCAGTTCGGGGCCTGGGTCTGCGCGGGGCGGGCGCCACCGGCAGGACGGTGACCCCAGCCAGCGCGCCGGCGCACTGAGTGCGGTTCTGCGGCGCGCCGTCCCGTTGCCGCACTCCCCGACTGGAGCACTCTGTTGCCGACCCTGCATTCCGAAAACCTGCTTGACCCCGAGTGGACCGGCGAGCTGTGGGGCGCCGCCGGCCGCCCCGTCCTGCTGCTGACCGAGACCGGCGAGGACCGGTCCGCGTGGTGGCCGGTCGCCGCGCGGCTCGCCACCGCGCACGCCGTCGCCGTGCTCGACCTGCCCGCGGGCGGGCGTATCGGCGACCGCGCCGAGACGCTCGCCGAGTTCATCGCGCGCATGGGCACCCGCGCGCCCGTCATCGCGGCCCACGGCCGGGCCGCGGTCATCGCCTCGCTGTTCGCGTGCCGGTACGTGGCCCACGGCGTGGCCGCCATCGAGCAGCCCCTCGACGCGCCCGCGGCGGACGAGGACACGGCCGCGGCGCTGGAGGAGGTCACCGCGGGACCGCGGAAGGTCAAGTGCCGGTATTTGTCCGTGTTCTCCGCCGAGCCGCGGCCGGGCTACGCGGCGTGGCTCGCCGAGCGGATCCCCGGCGCGGAGTGCGCCGTGTACGGCACTGCGGGCCGGTATCCGCACCTCAGCGCCCCGGAGCGGTTCACCGAGGACGTGAGCGCACTGGCGTCCTGAGCGGGAATGCGACCGTCCATTTGACACGGAGCGACGGTCCGGAGACGGTCACGTGGAGTTTTGTTTCATCCGAGTCCTTCTCAACGAAGAAAATCTTCGATATGGTCTCAATCACGATTCGATCCTCTACCCCCCGAACGATCCCCGCTCCGTCAGCGGCGGCGAGCAGCGCCGCCGCACAGGAAGTCCGAAGGGACGCAATCGCATGACCCACAATGAACCGCGCATCCCCCGCTCCCGCCGCTGGGTGCTCTCCCGGGCCCTCATGGTCGGCGGCGCAGTGGGCGCCGCCGCGGTCCCGACCGTGTTCGCACTCCAGTCCGCGAGCGCCGCGGTCTCGGTCGACATGGAACTCGTGCTCGTGGCCGCGATGGTCGACCCGCAGAAGTCCGGCACCGGCACCACGCTCAACGCGGCGGCCTCGGTGAAGGCCGTCGAGCAGGCGCTCGACGCCAAGAACCACCTCGCGACCTCCGCGGTCGACGGCCACTACGGCACCTCCACGATCACCGGGTACTCCGCGTGGCAGAAGGCCCTCGGATACACCGGCATCGACGCCAACGGCATCCCCGGCCCCACCTCGCTGACCCGCCTCGGCAGCGACACCGGGATCTACACCGTGACCCGCCAGGTCAGCATCGGCTCCAACTCGGACTCCTACGGCGGCAGGCGGGTCAACACCCGCACCAAGAACATGCTCGCCGCCGCCGACGCGAAGCTCTCGTGGAGCCTCGCCCTGACGCAGGGCTCCTACACGACCGGCAACCCGTCCTCTGCGGGCACGCACGACGGCGGCGGCGTCGTCGACATCAGCGTCAGCGGCATGTCCACGACGCAGCGCTGGCAGACGGTGAAGGCCCTCCGCGACGTCGGCTTCGCGGCCTGGCTGCGCACCCCCGAGCAGGGCTTCAGCTACCACATCCACGCGAACGCGGTGGGCGACACCGACATGGTGGCCGTCGCGCGGGCGCAGGTCCACGACTACTTCTACGGCAAGAACGGGCTGGCCAGCCACGCCGCCGACAACACCCCCAGCGCCTACAAGGGTTCGTTCACCTGGTGGGAGCAGTACAAGCGGAGCTGACAACAGCTCGACACGAAGACCGGCGGGCGGGGCCACACAATGGCCCCGCCCGCCGCTTCCGTCTGCGCTACTTCCCGGAGAAGAGGTCCATCCAGCCGGAGCCGG
Organism: Glycomyces sp. NPDC047010; assembly: GCF_040644205.1. Taxonomy (NCBI): domain Bacteria; kingdom Bacillati; phylum Actinomycetota; class Actinomycetes; order Glycomycetales; family Glycomycetaceae; genus Glycomyces; species Glycomyces sp. NPDC047010. The sequence goes on from NZ_JBEYVY010000012.1 coordinate 81,692, forward strand.
AGCTCTGGGACTGCTGGCTGCGGCGGGTGCCGACGATGTCGATGACGGCCTCCACCAGCTCCTCGGGGCTGTCGGTGGCGACGGCGACCCGGGGGTGGGTGATCGCTCGGGCCCTCGCGTGGTCGGTGAAGATCACGACCGGGGTGGGGATGCCCGCGTCGACCATGCGGTCGGCGAGCTTGACGCCGGCCTCGTCCCCGTCGGGCTCGGTCTGGCGCCTCAGGTCGCTGATGACGAGGTCGTAGTCCCTGCGCCGGAGCTCCCACACGGCCTCCTCGGTCGAGTCCACGGAGTTGACGGCGATCCCGGCGGTGCGGAACAGGCGGGCCAGCGCTTTGTTCCACTCCGGGTGGTCGTCGACCCAGAGGATCGAGCTGCCGTTGAGGAGGTCGGACGAGAAGGCGAGGCGGGAGGCCGCGCGGAGGCTGCGCTGGACGTCGGGGGCGCCGTAGACCGGCTGCTGCTGGTAGGGGGCGAGGGGCACCGCGCCGGGGTAGCCGACCTGCGTGCCCGGGAGCGGCGGCGCGTAGTAGGTGGTCGGGCGGGGCTCGGTGAGCGGGCCCGCGATCTCGTCGGGCTTGGTCTTGGGCTTGGCGCCGTTGTCACCGGGCTCGTCGGCGGGCGGGGTGTTCATGGGGCGCAGGCGGGCGGGCTCAGCGGTGTCGTCGTCGGGGGCGACGATCGTGGGCGGCGGCGCGAAGTCCGGGGGCGCGTAGCCGCCGGGCTGGACCGGGAGGGGCGGCAGGGGGCCGTTCCAGTCGGGCTGGGGCAGCGCGGCCACGGGACCGCGGACATACGACTCCTCGATGGCCTGCTGCGCGAGTTCGACCGTGACCCAAGGGGTCTCGACCTTCGTCATCCTCGGCGCCTGCTGCGTGAAGATGCGCTTGGCGACGGCCAGGGCGATGAAGCCGAAACCGATCCAGAGGAAGGCGGGCAGCACCTTGATCAGCTCGATCCAGATCGCTTCGCTCATGAACGGCTCCAAGAGAGGGGGTACCGGGCCGGGCATCTCAACCTTAATCGCCCGGCGCCATCGGCCCGGCACCCCCTTGCGCCTATCGGGTGAGTGCTTTGTACAGGGCGATCCACTTGTCGGGGTGGACGAGGCCGACCGGGGCGTCCTTGGCGATCCCGGCCTCGGCGCAGGCGCGGGCGGCGGCGCGGGCCGAGACCGCCTGGCGCAGTGAGGAGGCGAGGGAGCCGCCGACGCCGGTGAAGCCGAGGGCGACCATGTCGCGGTAGTCGCGGAGGGCCCTTCTGGGGAGCAGGGGCTTCGGGCGGCGGGTGAGGTGGAGGACGGCGGCGTCCACCTTCGGGACGGGCCGGAACTGCTCGCGGCCGATGCGCAGGCCGAGGGCGAGTTCGTGTTCGGGCCAGGCGTCCACGGCGAGCTTGGACCAGCGGCCGTAGTCGCCCGTGTGCTTGCGTGCGAACTCGCGCTGGACGACGAGGCTCGCGGTGGTGAGGTCGGGCGCGTCGAGGCACCAGCGGACGATGTCGGTGGTGATCGCGAAGGGCACGTTGGCGACGACGCGGAACGGCTCGCGCGGCGGCTCGGCGTCGCGGAAGTCGCCGGTGCGGAGCCGGAAGTGGCCGAGGTGCCCGTAGCGGGACCGGAGGCGGTCGGCGAAGTGGCGGTCCTTCTCGTAGGCGAGCACGCGGCGGGCGCGGTCCAGGAGCGGCGCGGTGAGCATGCCGCCGCCGGGGCCGACCTCGACGACGAGGTCGTCGGGGCCGACGTCGGCGGTGAGGCGGCGCGCGAGGTGCGGGTCGGACAGGAAGTTCTGGGACAGGCGCTTGCGGTCGGACGCGCGCGAGTACTGGGAATGGCTGCGGGACATGGGATACCTCTGCGGAAGTGGTCGAATCGGGAACGTCGATTCGCCCAGACCGCGCAGTGGCGCAGCGGGTGCCGTCAGATGGCACCGTCAAGAACCGGCCGGAGCCGGGAGAAGGCGTGCGCGTGCGGGGCCTAGGCCGCCGCGCGGAGCCGCATGAAACACGGGCCGAACGCGGCGCACGCGCTGAGCCCAGGAGATCCCCACATGCGGGCCAGGCTACCGGAGGGGGCGGGCGCCGTCGAACCCATTTCCGGAGCGGGCCGGGCCGGTGCGGATCGGGCCGGTGTCGCCGGTCGAGTAGCGGCCGGGCACGTGGAGGCGCAGGACCGCTTCCCCGGCCCAGTCGGGGACGGAGGAGGGGCGGGAGGCGGCGGCCATCGTGAGGAACGCCAAGGGAACCGTCCACAGCGCGGGCTGCGCGAGGAGGATCGACCAGGTGCCCGGCGGCAGGTCGAGGATGACGGACGCGAGGGCCGCGCCGGTGGACGAGGCGGCGCCCACGAGGAGCCCGGCGGTCGCGCCGGTCGCGGTGAGGCCGCGCCACCAGATGCCGAGGGTGAGCAGCGGGCAGAACGTGGAGGCGGCGACGGCGAAGGCCCAGCCGACGAGGACGTTGATGTCGACGTCGGCGGCGGGCAGCGAGAGCACCACCGCCAGCGCCGTCCCGACGAGGACCCCCATGCGCAGCTTGGAGAGCGAGCCGCCGAACAGGTCGTGCGAGAGGCCCCCGGCGAGCGCGAGGAGCAGCCCCGATGACGTCGAGAGAAACGCCGCGAACGCGCCCGCGGCGACGAGCGCAGTCAAGACCGCGCCGACCGTGCCCGGGGCGATGGCCTCGGGGACGAGGACGGGAACGACGTCGGTCTCCTCCGGGTCGGGCACGGCGATGCGCCCGAGGAGCCCGTACACGACCGGGAACAGGTAGAACAGGCTCAGCAGCATGATGACCGAGACGGCGACGCGGCGGGCCGCGCGGGCGCCCGCGACGGTGTGGAAGCGCATCACGACGTGCGGGAGTCCCATGGCGCCCAACGTGGTCGCGACCAGGACCGAGAGGGTCGCGAGGAGCGAGTGCCCGGAGCCGTCGAGGTCCAGGAGCGGCCGGGCCCAGTCCGGGTCGGGGCCGTGGGCGGCGAGCGCGGCCTCGCGGCGGTCGGACCCGGCGAGGACGATGAGCACGACGGCGGGGCCCGCGATGAACGCGAGCTTCACTAGGTAGTGGAACGCCTGCACGTACGTGGCCGAGCGCATCCCGCCGACGGCGATGGTCGAGGAGACCACGAGCCCGGCGCCGATGACGCCGATCCAGTACGGGATGCCGGAGACGAGTTCGAGGACCACCCCGGCGGCCTTGAACTGCGGCAGCAGGTACAGCAGCATGATCACGAGGACCACGAGCCCGCACATGCGGCGGATGCGCGGCGAGCCGAGCCGGTATTCGGCGAAGTCGGGGACGGTGTAGGCGCCGCTGCGGCGCATGGGCCCGGCGACGAGGGCCGCGACGAGCACGTACCCGGCGGTGAAGCCCACGGCGTACCACATCGCGCCGACGCCGTTCTTGACGAGCAGGCCCGCGAGGCCCAGGACCGAAGCGGCCGAGACGTACTCCCCCGCGATGGCGAGGGCGTTCCAGCCGGGCACGATCGAGCGGGACGCGACCAGGAAGTCCGGAGTGGACCGTGCGGCACGCACGCCCCACACGCCGATGACGACGCTGGAGACGAGGACCAGCGTGATCGAGGCCAGGCCGAGCATCAGGGGCCGTCCGGCGCGTGCTCGTCCTCGACGCGCTCGGCGCGGCGCACGTGGACGGCCGCCAGCGCGAGCAGCACCGGGTAGGGCGCGAAGAACAGGACGGCCCAGCCGAGGCGGCCGGGCACGAGCGCGGCGGCCGCGAGGAGCACGGCGAGGGCGATCCCGAGCGCGGCGGCGGTGCGCACGGCGAGGCGGCGCTGGCGCCGCAGGGCGCGTTCCGCCGCTTCGAGGTCGATCGCGGAGGACGGGATCGCGGGCCGCCCGGCGAGGTGGCTGAGCCGCCCCATGGCGTCCGCCCCGCGCCGTTGCGCGAGGCGGGTCTGGGGGCTGGTGACGCGGACCCTCTGGATCATTGGTCTCCGCGGACGGCTTGGAGGAGGCGCTCGCGGAGGAGACGGGAGTGGCGGCGGCTCACGGGGACTTCACCGGCGCCGGTGACGGCCACAAGACCCGCGGTCGAGGTCACCCGCAGCTCGGTGATCGAGGCGAGGTTGACGAGGAAGGACCGGTGCGCGCGCACGAATCCCGCTGCGTCCCAGACCTCTTCGAGATAGGTGAGGGACTGGCGGAGCAGGTGCGAGTGTCGCCCCGAATGGAGGCGCACGTAGTCCCCGTGGGCCTCGGCGTAGGCGATGTCGTCACGGCGCACGAACACGGTCCGGCCCGCCAGCTCGACCTGGACGACCGCCAGGTCGTCGGCCTTGTCCCCCGCCGGGGCCGGGCCGGAGCGGCGGCGGCCGATGCGGGCGACGGCTTCGGCGAGGCGCTCGGGCCGGAAGGGCTTGAGCAGGTAGTCGACCGCACCGAGGCCGAACGCCTCCACGGCGTGATTGTCGTAGGCGGTGACGAACACGATCGCCGGAGGGTGCGAGAGGCGCCGCAGGATGCGGGCCACGTCGATGCCGGTGAGGCCGGGCATGGCGATGTCGAGGAACGCGGCGTCGAAGGTGCCCTCCCCGAGGAGGCGCACCGCCTCGTCTCCGCCTGCGGCGCACTGGACCTCGCCGACGCTCGGCTGCTCCGCGAGCTGGCCGGCGAGCTCGGCGCGGGTGGAGGACTCGTCCTCGACTACGAGGACGCGCAGACCGTTGCCGCTCATGCGTGGACTCCTCTGGCATAGCGGGGGATTCGCACGGTGGCCTTGGTCCCGGCGCCGGGGGCGGTGTCGAGCCACAGGCCGTACTCGGGACCGTAGACCGCCCGCAGGCGCTTGTCCACGTTCGCGAGGCCGATACCGCGGCCCGACCCGGCGCGCGAGCCGGTCAGGATCGCCTTCGCGACGTCGGGGTCCATGCCGTCGCCGTCGTCCTCCACCTCGATGACGCACAGCGGCCCCTCCGAGAAGCCGCGCACGGCGATGTGGCCCGTGCCGGGCTTGGTCTCGAAGCCGTGGCGGACGGCGTTCTCCACGATCGGCTGGACGACCAGGAACGGGATGGGCACTGGCAGGACCTCCGGGGCGATGCGCACGGTGATGTCGAGTCGGTCGTCGAAACGGGCCCGCTGGAGCTCCAGGTAGGTCTGGACGGCGTGGAGCTCGTCGGCGACCGTCGCGAAGTCCCCGGTGCCCGCGAACGAGTAGCGCAGGTAGTCGGAGAAGTCGGTGAGCAGCTCGCGGGCGCGTTCGGGGTCGGTGCGGGTGTGGGCGCTGATGGCGGCCAGGGCGTTGTGCATGAAGTGCGGGGAGATCTGGGCGCGGAGGGTGCGCAGGTCGGCTTCGGCGATGCGCTCGCGGGCGCGCACCAGGTCGGCGTGGTCGAGGGCCCGGACGACGAGGTCGGCGGCCTCGGCGAGGTCCGCGTCGCTGACGTCCCCCGAGACGAGCAGGCACCCGGCCAGGTCGCCGGAGACCACGAGCGGGGCGGCGCGCAGCGGCGGTGCGGTGACTGGTTCGAGGACGTCCAGGGTCTCCGTCAGGAGCGCCTGGGCCGCATCGGGGTCGATGCTCCCGGCGACGGCGAGGATGCGCTCGCAGTCGGCGAGGGCGACGGCGTCGGCGGCGAGGAGCCGGGCGAGGCGGCGGGCGGCGACTTGGGCGCCCTTGCCGGTGAGCCCGTCGGCGAGGGCCTCGCCGGTCTGGCGCGACAGCCTCAGGGCGGCGAGGGTCGCCGCACTGCTGGTCCGCCGGCGCTGGCGATGAGGGGATCGCGCGATCACCATGTCACTGTAACGTGGCGCACATCAGGGCCCGTCCAGCGGACGGGCCCTGATGCCGCGGGGAGGGCCGCCCCGGCCCTCCCCCCTGGGGGCCGCCTAGTGTTCCGAGGCCCGCTCCGCACCCGCGCCGGTGAGCGCCCGGACTTGCATGGACGCGAACCGGTCGGGGTTCGATTCGGAGCTCATCAACGTGCCGACCACGGCGCAGATGAGACCCAGCGGGATGGACACCAGGCCGGGGTTCGACAGCGGGAACCATGCGATGTCGACCCCTTCGCCGAGCAGCGAAGTTTCCGTGCCTGAGAAGGTCGGCGAGAAGATCACCAGACCGATGGCGGAGATGAGGCCGCCGTAGATGCCCGCGACGGCGCCCGCGGTGTTGAACCGCTTCCAGAAGAGGCTGAACAGCAGCGTCGGGAGGTTCGCGGACGCGGCCACCGCGAAGGCGAGAGCGACCAGGAACGCCACGTTCAGGTCCTGTGCGAAGACCGCGATGACGACGGCGATGGCGCCGACGCCGACCGCCGCGAACTTCGCGAAGACGATCTCCTGCTTGCCGCTGGCCTTGCCGTGCTTGAAGACCCCGTTGTAGAGGTCGTGGGCGAGCGAGGACGAGCAGGCGATGATGAGCCCCGCGACCACCGACAGGATCGCCGCGAACGCGGCGGAGGCGATGAGCGCCAGCATGATCGCGCCGCCCGTCGATCCGGCGATGTCCTCGCCGATGACCTGCGAGAGCTGTGGCGCGGCCGAGTTGCCGGCCGGGTTCTCGGCGATGATCGCGTCCTTGCCGACCATCGCGGCGGCGCCGAAGCCGAGCACGAGGGTGAGCAGGTAGAACATGCCGATCAGGCCGATGGCCCAGTTGACGGACTTGCGGGCGGTCTTGCCGTCGGGCGTCGTGTAGAAGCGGATGAGCACGTGCGGGAGGCCCGCGGTGCCCAGGACCAGCGCCAGCCCGAGGCTGATGAGGTCCAGCTTGTTCCACAGCGTCTGTAGGGCGTCCCCTGGCACTTCCGCCCCGTAGCGCAGCCCCGGTTCGAGGAAGGCCGCGCCCTGGCCGGAGACGCTGGCGGCGTCGCCGAGCAGTGCCGAGAGGTTGAAGTTGTAGTGGACGAGCACGAGGATCGCCAGGACGAACGCGAGGCCGATCTTGACGCACGCCTGGAAGATCTGGACCCAGGTCGTGCCCTTCATGCCGCCGAACGCGACGTACGCGACCATGAGCAGGCCGGTGACGACGATGCCGACGACCTTCGCGGCGCCCGAGTCCATGCCGAGGAAGGTCTCGCCCTCCTTGATGCCCAGCAGCAGCGTCACGAGCGCGCCGGTGCCGACCATCTGCGCGAGCAGGTAGAAGATCGAGATGCTCAGGGTCGCAATGGAGGCCGCGGTGCGGACCGGGCGCTGCTTCATGCGGTAGGAGAGCGCGTCGGCGACGGTGAAGCGGCCGGAGTTGCGGAGGGACTCGGCGACGAGGAGCAGCGCCACGAGCCAGGCGACGAGGAAGCCGATGGAGTACAGGAACCCGTCGTAGCCGTAGAGGGCGATGGTGCCGGCGATGCCGAGGAACGAGGCGGCGGAGACGTAGTCGCCCGCGACGGCGAAGCCGTTCTGCCATGCCGAGAAGCCGCGGCCGCCGGAGTGGAAGTCGGTGGCGGTGCTGGTCTTGCGGCCGCCTTGGATGGTGATGAAGATGGTCACCAGGACCATCACCATGAACAGGGAGATCGTGAGGATCCGGTTGGAGTCGCTCATCTCCTGTGCGAGCGTGTTCACTTCGCGCCCCCGTTCATGATGTCGTCGCGCAGCTCGGCGGACTGCGTGTCGAACTTGCGGGCGGTGAAGCGGTTGTAGGCCCACGTGACGTAGAAGGTCACGACGAACTGGCTCAGGCCCAGGATGAGGCCCAGGTTGATGTTGCCGAACAGGACGATGCCCATGAAGTCGCGGGCGTAGGCCGACAGGAGCACGTAGACGAGGTACCAGGCCAGCGCGGAGAGCAGGACCGGGACGGTGAAGCGGAAGAGGGTGCGCTTGAGCTCGACGAACCGCGGGTCGTCGTGCATCGCGGCGATGTCCGCTTCGCTGACCTCGGGCGGTGGTCCGTTGTCTTCGGGGGTTGTGGTCATCGAACCTTCCTCCTTGAAGGGCAATGCGTGTCGCGGTCGTGACCGGCTCGGGTCGACACGGTGACGTGTGTCACCTGGGAATCTAGGGCCTTCGGGGGCCCGCGAGAAGCACCGTTGCCAGGCGTGTCGCCGGGAAGCCGCCGCGGTGCGGCGAACCGGCGCCGAGACGCCGGTGAACGGGCGGTGAGCGGTCGGCGAGCGGTCAGGGCGGGAATCCGGGCCCCGGCGATGAATCCGGGCGGACTCCGTCGTCTCTAGTCGCAAGGCCCTGAGACCCGAAAGCAGCGTGAGCCCATGGCGAGCAAGATGATCTTCCTGAACCTGCCCGTCGCCGACCTGAAGCGCGCGCAGGACTTCTACACCGCCCTCGGCTGGCGCGTCAACGCCGACTTCTCCGACGAGAACGCCGCGTGCGTCGTGGTCGACGCCAACATCTGCCTCATGCTGCTCACCAAGGACTTCTTCACCACCTTCGCCGAACGCCCCATCGCCGACACGGTCGCGTACTCCTCCGCCGCCTACGCCCTGGCCCTCCCGAACCGCGACGCGGTGGACGACCTCACCGACGCCGCCCTCCTCGCCGGAGGCACCGAGGAGACCGCCAACCTCGACCGCAGGGTCCAGGAGGCCGAAGTGGGCATGTACGGCCGCACCTTCGTCGACCCCGACGGCCACCAGTGGGAGCCCTTCTACATGCCCTACCAATAAGAGCCACAAAGGAAACCCGAAAAACGCCGACGGCCGCCCCGCAGAGTGCGGGGCGACCGTCGGCACACTTTCAGTCGGTCGCCTTAGGATGCCCGGTTCCGGCGTAGACGAGCCAGACGGTGCGAGCCGCGTCGTCGATGAGGTACCAAAGCCGACCGCCGCCTGTCACTTCGTACTGCCACCGCTCGCAGTCGGTGCCCTTCCAGACGCCTCGCCCCAGGGCGCCCTTCAGCCGGTGCTGGCGACCCGGGTTCGCTCGCGAACGCGGATCGGACCGGAGGTCCTCCCATGCCTTTCGCAGGTTCCCGCTCGCCTGCTGTTCGAGGTCGGCCCAGCCCTTGACGGCCGCGGCATCGGCGAAGCGGAGGTCGTATTCGGATTCGGTCGGCGGGGGCGCGATCCGGTCCCCGCGCTTAGGGCTCAAGTCCGGTCCTCCGGCATCGGCACCGGCCCGAGGTCGCCCGTGTGCTCACCGGTGAGAAGCGTATGGAGATCGGGGTCCGCATAGACCTCGGCCGAGTGCTTCCACTGCTCCAGCAGCACCGTGACGGGTTCGAGGTTGCGCAGCGAAGCCGATCCCTGAGCGACCTCGATCAGCTCTGAAAGGAATAGGTCGCGATCTCCCTCGGGCAGGAACGTGGACCAGGGCAGCGCTTCAGGGAGCACCTTCCTGATGGTCTCGACCTCCCCTGCCCGGATCAAGCCGGCGAGCAACCGCGCGGTGAAGTCGATGACCGTTGCATCGCGTTCGGTCTGATCGGCCCGGACCAGTGCGAGGTCCCGGGCTCCTCGGCGGCGCAGCAGAACCGCCCGGCCGACGTCGACCAGTGCCGCGGTGGCCGCGGGATGGTGGAGGAGCTCCGAGAACGGCAGCTCCTTGTAGAGCGCTGACATAGTTCCACACTACCTTGGAACTCAGGTCCGATTCAACCGTCCGGGCCCGAACTGACGACGGCTGCCCGGCGCCGAAGGCGCCGGGCAGTCGTCGTTGATGGGGAGTGGTTATTCGCGGTATTCGTTCGGGAGGCCGAAGAGGGGGAAGAGGCGGGTGGTGTCGAGGAAGTAGTTGAGGCCGGCGATGGCGCCGTCGCGGAGTTCGAGGACGGTGATGGACCAGGGGGTCCAGAGGCCGGGTTCGCCGGAGGGCTTGTAGTGGCCGAAGGCGGGGAGGCCGTTGGCGCCCACGGGGACCAGGCGGGAGTCGCGGCAGGCGGAGCCGGTGCCGAGCATGAACTCGGCGACGCCGGCGGGGCCCTGGACCCACAGCGGGAACGGCGGCATGGAGAGGTTGACGTCCTGGGTGCAGAGCGCCGTGAGGGCCTCCATGTCGTACGCCTGGAAGGCCGTGACGTAGCCGTCGACGAGCTTCCGGACGTCGGCGTCGTCCATGGCGGGCGCGTCGGCGGCGGGGTCGGTGTTGACCTTCTCCATGGTGGCCTTGGCGCGCTGGAGGGCGCTGTTGACCGAGGCGGGGCTCAGCTGGAGGGCCTCGGCGGTCTCGGCGGCGGAGAAGCGCAGGACCTCGCGCATGAGCATGACGGCGCGCTGCTTGGCCGGCAGGTGCTGGACGGCGGCGACGAACGCGAGGCGGAGCGTGTCCTTGGCCTCGGCCGCGGCGGCCGGGTCGGCGCCGAAGGCCATCGAGTCGGGGATGGGCTCGACCCACATGTAGTCGGGCTCGGGCGCCGGGAGGGGCGTGCCGGCGTCGGAGGCGGGGGCGAGGTCCATCGGCCTGGCCCGGCGCTGGGGGCCCTTGAGCATGTCGAGGCAGACGTTCGTGGTGATCTTGTACAGCCACGAGCGCAGCGAGGAGCGGCCCTCGAAGGACGCGTAGGACTTCCAGGCGCGCGTGAACGCGTCCTGGACGGCGTCCTCGGCCTCGAAGGAGGAGCCGAGCATCCGGTAGGCGTAGGCGCACAGTTCGCGCCGGTGCGGCTCGAACTCGGCCAGCACATCGTCTTGGACTGCGGTGTTCATGGAATCAGCCTCGCATACGGGACCGACATCCGCGAGCACCGCGGCGCGATCGGCCGACCAGGTCGACCGGTGTGAACGGTCTCCCTTGTGGCCCTGGCGGGTTCAGGCGCGCTTCTGGTGGTCGGCCATCCAGCGCTCGAACGCGTCGGCGCTCATCGGCTTCGCGAAGTGCCAGCCCTGGCCCGCGTGGCAGCCCCAGCCTTCGAGCTGCTTGCGCACGGCCTCGTCCTCGACGCCCTCGGCCACGACCTCGACGTCCAGGGCCCGGCCCAGGTCGATCGTGGTGGAGACGATCGCGGCGTTGTCGGGGTCGTCGATGAGCGTGGTCACGAACGACTTGTCGATCTTGATCTCGGTGACCGGCAGGCGCCGCAGGTGCTGCATCGAGGAGAACCCGGTCCCGAAGTCGTCGAGGCTGATGCCCACGCCGAGGTCGGAGAGGCGCTGCACGTTCTGGAGGACGCGCCGCGGGTCGGCCATGAGCGCGGACTCGGTGATCTCCAGCTGGAGCTTCTCGGCGTCCACCCCGTAGGCGTCGATCCGCTCGGTCAGGAAGTCGGTGAACTCCGGCGACTGGAGGTCGCGGACCGAGACGTTCACGGCCATGCGCAGGTCGTACCCGCGCTCCTTCCAGGCCCGGAGCTGGCGCAGGGCGATGTCGACGACCCGCTCGGTGAGCATCCGCATCACCGAGGAGTGCTCGGCGGTCTCGATGATCTCCGCGGGGTTGACGACGCCGCGCTCCGGGTGGCTGTAGCGGAGCAGGGCCTCGGCGCCGATGACCGCGCCGTCGGCGAGGCGCACCTGCGGCTGGTAGAAGAGGTTCACGCCGGGCGCGTCCGGGTGGTCCAGGGCGCGGCGCAGGTCGCCGAGGAGGTGCAGGCGCTCGGGCGAGTGGTGGTCGAACTCGGCGCCGTAGCGGGTGTAGGACCCGGCGCGCTGCTTGGACTCGTACATCGCGATGTCGGCGTGGCGGAACAGGGTCTGGAAGTCGGCGCCGTCGTCGGGGAAGACCGCGACGCCCACCGAGCCGTCCACTTCGATACTGACGTCGGCGAGGACGATCGGCGCGTCGAGGCGGGCGCGGATCTCGCGGGCGCACTCCATCGGGTCGGTCATGCCGTCGATCTCGGACCACACGAACGCGAACTCGTCGCCGCCGAGGTGGGCGATCTCCTTCCCGGGCGGCTTGTCGGTCGTGAAGCGCTTCGCGAGCTCGACGAGGAGCTGGTCGCCGACCTCGTGGCCGAGCGCGGAGTTGACGTCGGCGAACCGGTCGAGGTCGAGGATGAGCACCGCGACGGCGGTCTTGGTCTCGGCGGCGTCGGCGAGCTTGCCGTCCACGACCTCCTGGAAGCCCTTGCGGTTGAGCAGGCCCGTGAGCGGGTCGTGGTCGGCCTCGCGCTCGCGGTCGGCGGCGGTCTGGAGGATGCGGTAGACGCTGAAGATCGGGATGGCCGAGGCGGCGACGAGCCACCAGGAGGACATCGCGGCGGTCGCCAGGATCGGCGCGATGGCGATCTGGGTGGCCCGCAGGGCCCATTCGCTCTTGAGCCAGTCCAAGGCCAGTTCCCTCCAGGGTCTGCCGGTGCGCAGGCTCTGCCGGCCCGCGACCAGGGCCGTGGACGTGAGCATCCAGCAGGTGCCGGCGGCGAACACGCCGACGAGTTCGATCGCGTCGCCGTTCCAGGTGGTGCCGCCCGCGATCGCGTCCCACACGAACCAGGCCACGCACAGGGCGAGGCCCTGCTGCGAGAGGTTGAAGACCATGCGCCAGCCGGAGGCGTGGATCTGCGCGACCAGGAGCGACATCGCCGCGGTCTGCGCGATCAGGGCCGGGAGGAAGCCCCAGGTGACCATCGTGGCGAGGACGTAGACCAGGTAGATCGAGGCGATCGGCGACATCCACAGGCCGCCCCAGCGGGTGGGGCGGAGCTCGGCGATGACGGCGAGTCCGGCGGTCAGCCAGAACGCGAAGGGCACGTCGAAGGCACCGCCGTCGAACGCGCCTGCGCGCACGGCGGTGAACCCGGCGCCGACGATCGCCAGTACGGCGACCGCCGACGTGAAGCCGTAGTACCGGCCTGGATGCTCTCTAGGCGCAGTGTTGCGCATGAGCGTCGTGGCCATATCGCTCCTCCCACTGCCACACCGTTCCGAGGCGACGCGCCAGAATCACCGCGGCCCGGTCGTGGCCGACTCCTCTGTCATATCGCGATTTTCGCTCCCAGACAACGCTGGGGGCACATGCGGCACACTTGTGACCAGGCGCGACATGTCCGTGACAGAAACCGTTATCCGCACGTCGGCGGCAGGGTACCCCGCGGTCGATTTCGGACCCGGCGGCCCCTTGGGGCGGACCGGTCCGCGCCGCGCACGCGGCGAGGGGCAAGCTTCCACGAGATGACTCTGCCTGGTTCTAACGAGCATCCCCCCCGACTGGAATACGGATCGTTACCGAGTTGTGATCATTCCGGTTCGTTCTCGTCGCCGGAATCCTCGGACTGCGAGGAAAATTCGCCGACGCCGTGCTCCAGGAGCCGGTCGAAGTCCTCCCCCTGCACCACGGTGACACCGAGTTGGACTGCTTTGTCGTATTTCGAGCCCGGCTTGTCGCCCGCGACGACCGCGCCGGTCTTCTTCGAGACCGAGGACGAGGGCTTCCCGCCGCGCGCTTTGACGGCCGCGGCGGCGCCCTCGCGGGTGTAGCCGTCGATGCCGCCGGTGATGACGACCGTGACGCCTTCGAGGGTCTGCGGGAGCGCCTCGGAGGGGTCCGGGGCCTCGTCCTGCATCCGCACGCCCGCCGCGCGCCAGCGCTCGACGATGTCGCGGTGCCAGTCGACGGCGAACCAGTCCTTGATGGCGGCGGCGATGGTCGGGCCGACGCCGTCGACGGCGGCCATCTCCTCCTCGTCGGCGGCGGCGATCAGGTCGAGGTCGCGGAAGTGCTCGGCGAGGGCCTGCGCGGAGACGGGGCCGACGTGGCGGATCGAGAGGGCGTTGACGACGCGCCACAGCGGCTGGGACTTGGCGGTCTCCAGGTTCTGGAGCATCTCCTCGGCGTTCTTGCGCGGGAGGACCTCGCCGGTCTTCTTGTCGGGCTGGCGGGCGAAGGGGGTGACGACCTTCTGCTCGCCGGTCTTCTCGTCGATCTTGGGGAGCCCGGAGTCGGGGTCGCGGACGACGACGCGGATCGGCAGCAGCGCGTCCATCTTGAGGTCGAAGACGCCGCCCTCGTCGGCGAGGACGGGGGCCGCGTCGAGGGGCTGCACGAGGGCCGCGCAGGCGATGTAGCCCATGCGGTCCACGTCGAAGCAGGAGCGGCCCGTGGCGAACGCGAGGCGCTCGCGCAGTTGCCCGGGGCAGGAGCGGGCGTTGGGGCAGCGCAGGTCGATGTCGCCCTCGGCGGCGGGCGCGAGCACGGAGTCGCACTCGGGGCAGCGCTCGGGCATGGCGAACTCGGTCTCGTCGCCGGTGCGGGCGGGGACGACGGGCGCGACGATCTCGGGGATGACGTCCCCGGCCTTGCGGACCACGACGATGTCGCCGATGAGGACGCCCTTGGCCTTGACCTGGTCGGCGTTGTGGAGGGTCGCGAACTCGACCTCGGACCCGGCGACGCGGACCGGGTCGAGGACCGCGTAGGGGGTGGCGCGGCCGGTGCGGCCGATGGAGACCTTGATGTCGAGGAGGCGGGTGTTGACCTCCTCGGGCGGGAACTTGAACGCGACGGCCCAGCGGGGGGTGCGGCTGGTGGCGCCGAGGCGGCGCTGGACGCCGATGTCGTCGATCTTGACGACGATGCCGTCGATCTCGTGGACGAGCTTGTGGCGCTTGCCGCCGAACTCGTCGATGTACGCGAACGCCTCGTCGATGGTGGGGACGACGCGCCAGTACGGGCTGGTCGGCAGGCCCCACGCGTCGAGCGCGGCGTAGGAGTGGGACTGGGAGTCGGGCTCGAAGCCCTGGAGGGCGCCGAGGCCGTGGGCGATGAACGAGAGGGGCCGCTCGGCGGTCTTGGTCGCGTCCTTCTGGCGCAGGGACCCGGCGGCGGCGTTGCGCGGGTTGGCGAAGGGGGCCTTCCCGGCGGCGACCTGGGACTCGTTGAGGCGCTCGAAGTCGGCGCTCGGGAAGTAGACCTCGCCGCGGACTTCGAGGAGGTCGGGGACGGGGAAGCCGTCTGCGGCGGTGAGCCGCTGGGGGACGGCGGCGATGGTGAGGACGTTCGCGGTGACGTCCTCGCCGGTGACGCCGTCGCCGCGGGTGGCGGCGCGGGTGAGGCGGCCGGCCTCGTAGACGAGGTCGACGGCGAGGCCGTCGATCTTGACCTCGCAGAGGTACCGCTCGCCGGGGACCTCGGCGGTGATGCGGTCGGCCCAGGTCTGGACCTCTTCGAGGCTGAAGACGTCCTGGAGGCTGAGCATCTTCTCCAGGTGGACGACGGGCGTGAACGCCTCGGAGAAGGTGCCGACGATCTCGGACGGCGAGTCGGCGGTCTTCAGCTCGGGGAAGGCCGTCTCCAGGTCGACGAGTTCGTGCATGAGCTCGTCGAACTGGCTGTCGGAGACGATCGGCTCCTCGGTGTAGTACCGGCGCCGGTGCTCGGTGATCTCGTCGGCGAGCGCCTCGTGCCGGGCGCGGGCGCTCTCGAAGTCCTGGTTCGCGTCAGTCGTGCTCACGGCCCCATTGTGTCAGCAGGGTCCGACGTTTCGCGGAGGTCGAAGCCTTATGCAACCGGTCACTTTCCGTTCACGTGCTGATTGCCTTCCACACCCTTTGGGCCGTGAGAATCAGCCCCGTACTTCCCGCCCGCCCCCGCCCCGTCCTCACGAAGGAGCCCAGGTCTTGGTGACTCTTCAAGGTTCCAACCGCCGCAGCTTCCTGCGCCGCGGCGCCGCGGACGGGGGCTTCGCGTCCGCCGCGGTGGCGGGCCTCGCGGCCCGGGCCGCGCGCGCCGAGGACGGCCTGCGGGCGCGTACTGCGCCCGGAAACGGCGGCTACGGGCCGCTGCGCGACCTGACCCGCCTCGATGAGGCATCGGGCTTCTCGCAGACGCTCAGGCTCCCTGAGGGCTTCGACTTCGCGGTGTTCTCGGTCGCGGGCGCACCGATGGACGACGGCGGCGCGGTGCCTCCGGGGCACGGCGGCCTCGCGTGCTTCGCGACGGGAACGCGCGGCGAGTGGCGGCTGGTGCGCGGCCACGGCGTGCGCGGCGTCCCGGAGCCCGCTGCGGGCGAGGCGAAGCACCGGTACGACGCGCTCGCGTCGGGCGGGACGACGACGCTCGCGGTGTCCTGGAAGGACGGCGTGTTCGCCCTGGAGGGGTCGCGGCAGTCGCTGTCGGGGGCCGTGGCGAGCCGCTCCGGCGGGCCGGCCCCGTGGGGCTCGTGGCTCGCGTGCGAGGAGACGACGTCGGGGACGGGTGCGGGCTGGGAGGCCGCGCACGGGTACGTCTTCGAGGTCGCGGCCGGGGCCGACGAGGAGTCGGAGCCGGTGCCGCTCAAAGGCATGGGCCGCTTCGTGCACGGCGGGGCCGCGGTGGACCCGCGGACCGGCGCGGTGTACCTGACGGAGGACCAGGCCACGGCCGGGTTCTACCGGTTCCTGCCGAACGTGCCGGGCCGCCCGGCCGAGGGCGGGCAGCTCCAGATGCTCAAGTTCGCGGACGAGTGGAACCGCGACACGCGGACCGGCCGCCGGGCCGGGCGCACCGCGTACGTCGAGTGGGTGGACGTGGACGAGCCCGACCCCTCGGGGGCCGAGGGCGACCCGTTCGCGGTGTTCGACCAGGGCTGGGCGAAGGGCGCGGCCGTGTTCGGGCGGCTCCAGGAGTGCTTCTACGCGGACGGCGCGGTGTACGCCGCGTCGGTCTCAGGCGGCGACGAGGGCGAGGGCCAGCTGTGGGAGTTCCGCCCGCGCGGCCAGCGCGGCGGCACCGTCAAGCTGGTATTCGAGTCCCCCGACGCGTCGCTGCTGCCGTTCCCGGGCGGGATCGCGGTGTCCCCGGGGCAGGGCCTGGTGCTGTGCGAGGGGGCGCGCGAGGCGCCCGCGCTGCGGGGCCTGACGGGCGAGGGCGAGGTCCTCGACCTGGCGGCGCACGACGGCGCGGCCGAGTGGTGCGGGCCGACGTTCTCCCCCGACGGGAAGGTGCTGTTCGCGAACCTGCGCGGGCGCGCCCGCGGCGACCGGGCGGAGCCGGGCCGCACGGTGGCGATCTGGGGCCCCTGGGAGCAGGGCGTGCTCTAGCGAAGTCTTGACCCTCCGATAGGGCCGGCCCCGCGGTGATGACCGCGGGGCCGGTCTTTTCGCGTCCCCTGGGGGCGGTTCGGGGCGTAGCATTTCACCATCCGATGAATTCCCGTGCTACGGTGAATTCATCACTCGTTGAATTACTTGGAGGCTCCGATGCCGCCCACCCCCGCGATAGCCGTCGCCGACCTGGTGGTCGACCGCGGCAGGAAACCCGTCCTGAGGGGCGTCTCCACGGAGATCGCCGCCGGGACCGTCACCGGCCTGCTCGGCCCCTCGGGCTCGGGCAAGACCACGTTCATCAGGGCCGTCGTCGGCACCCAGAAGGTCAAGGGCGGCACCGTGACCGTCCTCGGCGAGCCCGCGGGCGCCAAGCCCCTGCGCGGGCGCGTCGCGTACGTGACGCAGGACGCCTCGATCTACCGGGACCTGTCCGTCAAGGCCAACGTCGCCTACTTCGCCGCACTCTACGGGCGCGACCGGAACGAGGCCATGCGCGCCATCGAACGCGTCGGCATGGGCGACCACGCCGACAAGCTCGCCGGGAACCTCTCCGGCGGCCAGAAGACCCGCACCTCCCTCGCGTGCGCGCTCGTCATCGAGCCGGAGGTGCTCGTCCTCGACGAGCCGACCGTCGGGCTCGACCCGGTCATCCGCGAGGAGCTGTGGGACCAGTTCCGGGCGCTCGCCGCGGGCGGCGCGACCCTCCTGGTGTCCAGCCACGTCATGGACGAGGCCGACCGCTGCGACCGGCTCCTGCTGCTGCGCGAGGGCGCGTTCATCGCCGACGACACCCCCGCCGCGCTGCGCGAGTCCACCGGGACCGCGAACCTCGAAGCGGCGTTCCTCCACCTCATCCGCGAACTCGAAGGGGCGCACTGAGATGTCGCTTCGGATCACGTTCATCACCGCCGGGCGCATCCTGCGCCAGCTCCTCAACGACCACCGCACGGTCGGGCTCATCCTCGCCGTGCCCGCCCTCATCATCGCCCTGATCAGCGCCATCATGGACGACGCGCCGCAGGTGTTCGACCAGACCGGCCTGATCCTCCTGGCCGCGTTCCCCTTCATGCTCATGTTCATGATCACCTCGATCACGCTGCTGCGCGAGCGCACCGGCGGGACCCTGGAGCGGCTCATGACCACCCCGACCGGGAAGCTCGACCTGGTCGTGGGCTACGCGCTCGCGTTCGGGACGGCGGCCGCGACGCAGACGGCCGTCGCCGCCACGGTCGCGTTCGTGTTCCTCGGGCTCGACACGGCCGGGCCGGTGTGGGCGGTGTTCCTCATCTGCATCGTCACCTCGCTGTTCGGGATGGCGTTGGGGCTGTTCGTGTCCGCGTTCGCGACCACCGAGTTCCAGGCGATCCAGTTCATGCCCGTGTTCGTGGTGCCGCAGCTGTTCCTGTGCGGGCTGATCTGGCCCGCCGACCAGATGGCCGGGTGGCTCCAGGGCGTCTCCGACGCGCTGCCGCTCACCTACGCGGTCAAGGCGCTCGCCGAAGTGCAGGCGCACACCGAGGTCACCTCGGACATGTGGGCGGACCTCGCGGTCGTGCTCGGTGCGGTGGTCGTCGCAACCGTGCTCGGAGCCGCGACGCTCAGGCGGCGGACCGACTAAGGTCGTCCCGTGGCGAGAGCGAAGCGGACCGGACGGCGCACCGGGAACCCCGACACCAGGTCGGAGATCCTGGGCGCCGCCCGGCGCCTGTTCGCCGACGAGGGCTTCGAGTCGGTGTCGATGCGGCGCATCGCGGGCGAGGCGGGCGTGGACCCGTCCCTGATCCACCACTACTTCGGGTCCAAGGACGAGCTGTTCATGGCCGCCATCGAGATCCCGTTCGACCCGGCCCCCGAGGTCGAGGCGGTCCTCAGGGACGGCTCGGTCGAGGGCGCGGGCGGGCGGCTCATGCACGCGTTCGTGACGATCTGGGACGGCCCGCACCACGAGAAGCTCCTCGCGGTGGTCCGCACCAGCCTGTCGAAGCCCGCGATGTCGTTCGTGCTCAAGCAGCTGTTCGAGCACCGGATCGTGAAGACCGTGGAGGCGACCCTCGGCGACCAGGTCGACCACATCCCCGTGCGCGCGAACTTCATCGCCTCGCAGGTCTTCGGCCTGGTCGTGGCCCGGTACATCCTGAAGCTGGAGCCGATCGCCTCGCTCAGCGAGGCGGAGCTGGCCGCGACGATCGGGCCGACGCTCGACCGGTACCTGACGATGCCCGTGTCGCACCTGACCGGGGAATCTTGACGCCGAATTGATGTGATGGGGCCTCACGAGCCCTCGGCGGCACGGCGGCCCGACCCTAGACTGGCCGCATGCCGATCGTCGACAGCGCCATCTACCGCAAAGGCGTCCGCGAGACCCACCACGTGTCCCTTGAGGACACGTTCGAGGACCTGCACGAGCACGGCGGATTCGCGTGGATCGGGCTGTACCGGCCCACTGCCGAAGAGCTCCGGGCGGTCGCCGAGGAGTTCGAGCTCCACCACCTCGCCGTCCAGGACGCCACCGCCGGCCACCAGCGCCCCAAGCTGGAGCGCTACGGCGACACCCTCTTCGTGGTCCTGCGCGCCGCCCGGTACCTCGACGGCCCCGAGGAGGTCGAGTTCGGGGAGGTCCACCTGTTCATCGGCCCGAACTTCGCGATCACCATCCGCCACGCCGAGTCCCCCGACCTGTCCCAGGTGCGCGGGCGCCTCGAACGCGAGCCGGAGCTGTGCGCGTTCGGGCCCCAGGCGGTCCTGTACGTGGTCATGGACGAGGTGGTGCGCGGATACCGTCCCGTCATGGCGGGCATGGAGAACGACATCGACGAGATCGAGGAGGCCATGTTCTCCGGCGACGCGGCCGTCACCCGCCGCATCTACGAGCTGTTCCGCGAGGCCATGGCGTTCCAGCGGGCCACCCACCCGCTCGTCACCGTCCTCAAGTCCCTCGAAGCGGGCTACGACAAGTACGCCGTGGACCTGGAGCTGCGCCGCGACATGCGCGACGTCCTCGACAACGTCTACAAGACCGTCGAGCGCGCCGACACCTTCCGGGCCCTCCTCCAGAACGCCCTCACCGTCCACTCCACGCTCGTGACGCAGGCCCAGAACGAGGAGATGCGCGAACTCGCCGCCCAGACCCACGAGCAGGGCGACCAGGTCAAGAAGATCAGCTCCTGGGCCGCGATCCTGTTCGCGCCCGGCCTGGTCGGCACCATCTACGGCATGAACTTCACCCACATGCCGGAGCTGTCGTGGACCCTCGGCTACCCGATGGCACTGGGCCTCATGGTCGTCTCCGCGACCGTCCTGTGGGTGGTCTTCAAGCGCGCCAGCTGGCTCTAGGACCCGCTACGCGGCGACGTCGAAGAGGGAGCCGACCGCGTACGTGACGACCATCGTCGCCGCGCCCACGGACATGATGCGGAGCATCGCCGGGCGCCTCGGGGCGCCGCCGAGGGTCGCGGAGGTCCAGCCGGTGACGGCCAGCGCGGCGACCACGGCGAGGGCGCAGCCCCAGACCCGGACGCCGCCGGGCAGCAGCGTGATCGCCAGGAGCGGCAGCAGCGCGCCGCACGTGAAGCTGATGAACGAGGAGATCGCGGCGTGCCACGGGTTGGTGAGGTCGTCGGGGTCGAGGCCGAGCTCGACGGCGGCGTGGGCGCGCAGCGGGTTGCGGGCGGAGAGCTCCCGGGCGGCGGTGCGGGCGGTCGCGGCGGTGAGGCCGCGGCGCTCCAGGTTCTCGGCGAGTTCGTCCTCGGCGGCCTGCGGGTCCTGGTCGAGTTCGCGCCGCTCGGCGGCCACGAGGGTCGCCTCGGTGTCGCGCTGGGTGGAGACCGAGGTGTACTCGCCTCCGGCCATGGAGAACGCGCCTGCGACGAGCCCGGCGACGCCGGAGACGAGGATCGTGGAGCGGTCGGCGGTGGCGCCCGCGACGCCGATGACGATGCCCGCGGTCGACACGATGCCGTCGTTCGCGCCGAGGACCCCGGCGCGGAGCCAGTTGAGCCGGTTGCCGATCGAGCCGATCTCTTCACCGCCGTGTGCGTCCACGCCCTCAGTGAACCACAAGGTTGCATGGAGTGGGGCTGCTCACGGGATGCGTCAGAACGGGCCCCTGCGGGGTGTTACATGCGGGCCCCCTGGCCCGCAGTTCTACAAGGGATCTCCGGGCGGCGGGCCTCCGCTACCCTCGGGGATCTCCTCAGACGGAAGGGTCTCGATCATGAGCGAACCCGAAGGCGCCCCTGCGCCGCAGGAAGATCCGGCCTCCGGCGACTCCCCCGCCGCAGCGCCCGAGGCGCCCGCAGAGACGCCGACACCGCCGCAGGAGCAGGCCGAGGCGCCCGCGCCGCCGCCGCAGGCCGCCCCGGTCCAGCAGGGCGCACCGGTCCCGGCCCCGCCGCCGCAGATGCCGCACCAGCACCGCGGCGCCCCGTACCAGCAGCCGTACTACGCGGCCCCTCCCCCGCCGCCGCGGATGATCCTCCCGAACCCGCGCTGGCACCGGCCGCACCTGAGCGCCTCGCAGGCCACGGTGATCCTCGTGTTCGCCGTGGCGCTGTTCGGCGCGTGGGCGGCGTTCCCCGGCGGCGGTGTCGGGATCGGCTTGGCGCTCAACGGGATCGCGCTGGTCGCGGTGCCGCTCCTGACGTCGGGCGGGGACATCGTCCCGCGGCTGCCCGGCGCGGTCCTGGTGGCGCTGCTGTGGGCGGTCGCGGCGGTGCGGGACGCGGGCTGGGTCGTGGCCCTGTGCGCGCTCGCGGCGTTCGCGCTGACACCGCTGGTCCTGGCGCCGCAGCGGCGCATCGGCGGCACCGCGCTGGCGGTGTGCATGGCGTGGCTCGAAGGCATCGCGGAGTCGTTCAAGTGGGCCCGGCGCGGCGCGACCGAGCGGGACTCCCGGAACCCGGGGACCGTGCGCGTCGCGTGGACCGCGGGCATCACCGTGGCGCTGCTGCTGGTCTTCGGCGGCCTGTTCGCCGCCGCGGACTCGACGTTCGCGGACCTGGTGGCGCGGCTCCTCCCGGACCTGAACCCGGTGGAGGTGTTCCTGCGGCTGCTGCTCGCGGCGATCCTGGTCCCGCTGGTCCTGGTGTGGGCGTACACGGCGGCGGCGCGACCGCGCTGGGACGCCGAGGGCGAGTCGGAGCACCGCACGGTGTCGCGGTTCGAGCTGGCGATCCCCTTGGGGGCGTTGAACCTCCTGTTCGCGGCGTTCATCGCGGTGCAGCTGCGCGTGTACTTCGGCGGCGAGGCGTACGTGATGGACACGGCCGGGCTGACGTTCGCGGAGTACGCGCGGCACGGCTTCTGGCAGCTGAGCGTCGTCGCGGTACTGTCGCTGGCGCTCATCGCGCTCGCCGCGTGGCTGGCGCCGAAGCGCTCGAAGGCCGACCGGTGGACGGTCCGGGTGCTGCTGGGCCTGCTCGCGCTCATGTCGATGGCGGTCGTGGCCTCGGCGACGTACCGGATGTACACGTACACCGAGACGTACGGGCTGACCCGCCTGCGCATCTGGATCTTCACCGTGGAGTTCTGGCTCGCGGTCCTGTTCGCGATGGTCCTGGTCGGCTGCTGGAAGCTCCGCGCGGCGTGGCTGCCGCGGGCCGTGCTCGCCTCGGGCGCCGTCGCGCTCCTGGGGCTGGCGGCCGTCAACCCCGACGCGCTCATCGCGCGGTACAACATCGACCACGACCACGAACTGGACATGTCTTATCTGGACGGACTCTCGGCCGACGCCGCCCCGGAGCTCGCGGGCCTGGACGAGGAGGACCGCGACTGCCTGCTCGGCTCCGGCGAGTTCGAGGGCGACCGGGACGTCATGGCGTGGAACTGGGGCTACCAGCGCGCGGTCGAGGCCGCGAAGGACGCGGATGAGCCGGAGCCGTTCTGCACCAGCGAGTACCGCGGGACCGCGACCGAGGCCCCCGAGATCGACATGACCCAGCCGAACGCGGACCCGGACGGGTTCTGGCACTGGGACACCTGCGCCGAGTACGGCCTCAACGAGGCGACCGGGCTGTTCGGGACCTCGGCGACCGGCGACCGCGGCCTGGTGCCCGACGACCCGTCGCAGTACGCGGAGGACCTCGACCCGGCCGCGGGCGAAGGCGACCGGGTCCTGCACTGCGGCTACTACGGGCCGGGCTCCAAGTACCTGATGATCGAGACGTACCGGTGGCCCGCGGCCGCGGACGCCGTCGGCGGCGTGCAGGCCATGCAGGCCGAGCGGGAGGCCGACCCGCTGTACGAGGTCGCGCCGTTCGAGAGCGAGACCTCCGCGGGCTTCACGACCGTGATCGGCGGCGAGAGCCTGGAGTACGCGACGGCGCTCGACGAGCTCGTGATCGTGGTGAGCATGTCCGCCGCGCCCGTGGACGACGCCGCCAAGGAGGTCGCCGCGGACCTGGCCTACCAGTCCTGGGAGCTGTACCTGGAACGCGGTTAGACCCGGGTCCGGTCTGGACGTTTCGCGCACTGAGTTTGCACGCGCGTAACATGTCCGGTTAGTTTCGTCCCATGCTCCGAGTGATCGGCGCGGGCCTGCCGCGCACCGGGACGATGACCCTCAAGCACGCCCTGGAGACGCTCCTCGGCGCGCCGTGCCACCACATGTCGGAGGTGTTCGCCCACGTGGACACCCACCCGGCGGGGTTCCTCGCGGCCGCCGAGGGCGGCCCGTCCGACTGGGACGGGCTGCTCGGCGGGTACGCGGCGGCCGTGGACTGGCCCGCGTCGGCGTTCTACGCCGAACTCGCCGAGGCGTACCCGGACGCGGTGGTGGTGCTCTCGCGCCGCGACTCGTTCGACACGTGGTGGCGCAGCTGCAACGACACGATCTTCACCGGCATGGACTCCGACGGGTTCGCGACCCCGGAGTGGACGGCGATGATCGCCGCGCTGTGGGAGAAGACGTTCCCCGGCGCGCCGCGCACCGACCGGGACGCGGTCGCCGCGGCCTACGAGCGGTACCACGAGCGGGTCCGGGAGGTCGTCCCCGCGGACCGGCTGGTGGAGTTCACGACCGGCGCGGGCTGGGAGCCGCTGTGCGCGGCGCTCGGCCTGCCGGTGCCCGTGACGCCGTTCCCGCACTTGAACACGACGAAGGAGTGGCACGAGCGCACCGGCGACGTGCCGCCCGGCGGCATAGGAAAGTAAGTGCCGGGCGCTAGCCGTGGAGGCGCTTGGCGGCCTCGCGGCTCGCCTCCATCGCGAAGCGCGCGTAGGCGGGGCTGGCCCCGGCCATGCCGCACGTCGTGGAGACGCTGACCTGGCGCGCGAGCTGCTCGGGCGCGAACCCGAGACGGCTCCACAGCGCCTGGACGCGGTCGGCGGCGGCCTTGTCGACGTCCGGGCGCTCCTGCCCGAGCGGCGGGACGACGCCCGCGATGAGCATCCCGCCGCCGTCGAGGTACTCCCCCAGGGCGTCGAGGCGCGGCACGTCGTCGAGGCCGAAGGACGTCAAGTCGATCGAGACCGCTTGCGCCCCAGCCTCTTGCAGCAGCTCGACCGGCGCGTCAGGGGCGCAGCAGTGGACCACGAGCGGCACGCCGACCGCGTCGGCCACCTCCCTGATCCGGTCCCGGGCCACCTCGACCGGCACGCGCCGGTAGAAGTCCAGCCCGGACTCGGTGTTGATCCGCGCGGCCAGCGCCGCGGGCAGGCTCGGCTCGTCCAACTGGATCGACAACTCGGCCTTGGGCATCCGCGCCTGAGCGGCCGCGACGTAGCCGCGCAGGCCCTCGGCGAGCGATGCAGTGAGGTCGGCGACCGCGCCGGGGTCGGCGAGCATCGCGCCGCCCGTGCGGCGCCACAGGTTCGCGGCGAGCGTGAACGGGCCGACCGCGGTCAGGCGGACAGGGCCGTGGGCGTTGACCTCGTGGAGCGCGTCGAGGTCGCGTTCGAGGAAGTCGGCGGCGCGGCGCGCGTCGATGCCGGGCAGGTCGGCGATCTCCCAGCGGAAGCCCCACCACTGGACGGGCAGCCCCGCGAGGAGCGTGGCGCCGCGGCCGATCATGTCGGCGCCGAGGCCGCGGTTCGGCAGCTCCGGCAGGTAGGGCCATTCGGGGAGCTCCCCGAAGACGACGTTGACGGCCTCGGCGATGTCGGTCCCGGGCAGGGAGCCGATCCCCGTGGCGACCCCGGTGGGGAGCGCGCCGGACAGTTCCTCAGACACCGGCCGCCTCAAGCGATTCTGAGGCGTCGATCGTGCCGGACGCGAGCACCGCGTCACCTTCGGCCGCATCGGGGTCGTAGACGACGAGGGCCTGGCCGGCGGCGACGCCGAACGCGGGCTTGTGCAGGCGCGCGGTCAGGCCACCGTCCTCCGCGGTGACCGTGGCCGGGTAGACCTCGCCGTGGGCGCGGAGCTGGATCTCGGCCTCGAACGAGCCGGTGCGCTCCGCGGCGAGCCACACGGGCGTGCCGGTGCGGATGCGGTCGACGCGCAGGGCCTCGCGGGGGCCGACCTCGACGCGGTTGTCGACCGGCGTGATGGAGAGGACGTAGCGGGGCTTGCCGTCGGCGGCGGGCCGCTTGAGGCCCAGACCGTGGCGCTGGCCGACGGTGAACTGGTGGGAGCCGTCGTGGCTGCCGAGGACCTCGCCGGTGGCCTGGTCGACGATGTCGCCGGTGGCGCTGCCGAGCTTGTTCTTCAGGAACCCGGCGGTGTCGCCGTCGGCGATGAAGCAAATGTCGTGGCTGTCGGGCTTGCGGGCGACGGCGAGGCCGCGGGTCTCGGCCTCGACGCGCACGAGGTCCTTCGGGGTGTCGCCGAGGGGGAACATCGAGTGGGCGAGCTGCGCGGGGGTGAGCACGGCGAGCACGTACGACTGGTCCTTGCCGGGGTCCACGGCGCGGCGCAGGAGCCCGTCGTCGCCCTTGCGGGCGTAGTGGCCGGTGGCGACGGCGTCGAAGCCGAGGGCCATGGCGCGGTCGAGGACGGCCGCGAACTTGATCTTCTCGTTGCAGCGCAGGCACGGGTTCGGGGTGCGCCCGGCCGCGTACTCGCTGTAGAAGTCCTCCACGACGTCCTCGTGGAAGCGCTCGGCCATGTCCCACACGTAGAAGGGGATGCCGATGACGTCGGCGGCGCGGCGCGCGTCGCGGGAGTCCTCGATGGTGCAGCAGCCGCGGGCCCCGGTCCGGTAGGTCTGGGGGTTCTTCGACAGCGCCAGGTGGACGCCGGTGACGTCGTGCCCGGCCTCGACGGCGCGGGCCGCGGCCACGGCCGAGTCGACTCCGCCGCTCATGGCGGCCAGTACTCGCAGTTTCACGCCTTCCATGCTAGCTACGTGAGCCCGGCGGTCTTGGCGCGGCGGACGGCCTCGGGGAGGGCGGCCACGAGGGCGTCGACGTCGGCCTTCGTGGTCGGCCAGCCGAGCGTGAACCGCAGGGAGGAGCGGGCGTCGTCGGGGTCGGCGCCCATCGCGAGCAGCACGTGGGAGGGCTGCGCGATGCCCGCGGAGCACGCGGAGCCTGTGGCGCATTCGACACCGGCGGCGTCGAGGAGCATCAGGAGCGCGTCGCCCTCGCAGCCGGGGAACGACAGGTGCGCGTTGCCGGGGAGGCGGTCGACGGGGTCGCCGTTGTAGACAGCGTCGGGGACGGCCTCGCGGATGCGGGCCACGAGGTCGTCGCGCAGCAGCGCGAGCCGCTCGGCCTCGGCCTCGCGGGCGCGCACGGCGTGGGCGACCGCCTCGGCGAGCGCGGCGATGCCGGGCACGTCGAGGGTCCCGGAGCGGATCTCGCGCTCCTGGCCGCCGCCGTGGAGGAGCGGCACGGCGGTCACGTCGCGGCGCAGCAGCAGCGCGCCGGTCCCGGTGGGGCCGCCGAGCTTGTGGCCCGAGAGCGTCAGGGCTGCGGCGCCGGAGGCGGCGAAGTCGACGGGGACGTGGCCCACGGCCTGGATGGCGTCGGTGTGGACGGGGATGCCGTGGGCGGCGGCGAGCGCGGCGAACTCGGCGATCGGCTGCACGGTGCCGACCTCGTTGTTGGCCCACATGCAGGTGATGACGGTGATCTCGGCGGCGCGCTCGTCGAGGAGCGCGGCCAGCGCGGCCCTGTCGATGCGGCCGATCGCGTCCACCGGCAGCTCGGTGACGTCGGCCTTCTCGTGGTCGCCGAGCCAGGCGACGGCGTCGGCGACGGCGTGGTGCTCGATCGCGGTGGTGACGACCCGGTTGCGGCCGTCGGCGCGGCGGGCCCAGTGAATGCCTTTGACGGCGAGGTTGTCGGCCTCCGTGCCGGAGCCGGTGAAGATCACCTCCCCGGGTTTGGCGCCGAGGGCCTCCGCGATGCGTTCGCGGGCCTCCTCGACGGTGCGGCGGGCGGTGCGCCCGGAGCCGTGGAGGGAGGAGGCGTTCCCGAGGGACTGGGCGGTGCGCACGTAGGCGTCGAGCGCTTGGGGGAGCATCGGCGTTGTGGCGGCGTGATCGAGATAGGCCATGGCCTCTCTATCGTACGGCGCGTTCCGGGTCACGCCCTCCGGCAGCGGCGTCCGGTGCAAGCGTGTTCCGGTCCGTGGGAAGGGGCCTCCGGGCCTGCCGAGATGTCGGCCTCGGACCCGATGGTGGGCCCGCGATAGAATCTGACGAATCCTCCTACCTTTCCGGTATACAGGACTCGCCGCCCCGGACCGGGCTGTGAAGCGACCGCGCAGACCGTGTCGAGAGAAAGTGTGTGCCTATGACGCCCGAGCTCGCCGAAGCGCTCCGCGCAGGGCCGTTCCACACCGCGCTGCGCGTCGCCATCCAGACCAGCGGACTCGGCCTCGACCGCATCCGCCACCGCCTCTCGATGCGCGGCATCACCGTCTCCACGACGAGCCTCAGCTACTGGCAGTCCGGCCGCTCCCGCCCCGAGCGCGCCGAGTCCCTCGCGGCGGTCACCGCGCTCGAAGACCTCCTGGAGCTCCCCGCCGGGTCCCTCCGCGTCCTCCTCGGCCCCAAGCGCGCCCGCGGCCCCCGCTCCATCCGCGGCCAGCTCCCCCGCCCCGACGCGGTCCTCGGCGGCGACGCGGTCCGCGAGCTGTGCGACCAGGTGCCCGCGTCCCGCGAGCACACCCTCGACATCCTCAGCCAGCAGGTCATCGTCCATGTCGACTCCCAGTGGCAGGAGTCCGTGTTCGAGCTGTCGATGCTCGTGCGCGCCAGGCGCGACGACGTGGACCGCTACATCCTGCTCTACCGCGGCGACACCGGCTGCGACATCGACGACATCGAGTTCAAGCCGGTCCGCGACTGCACCGTGCCGAACGTGCTGCGCCACGACGACGCCCCGGTCGCCTTGGCGGAGATCGTGTTCGACACGCCGCTGCCGAAGGGCGCGACCCACCTGTTCGAGATCGTGGTGCAGGGCAACGGCGGCGTCTCCTCCGGCCACGGCAACGCGTTCCGGTACCCGGTGGACCAGTACTCGCTCCAGGTGCGGTTCGCCTCGGACGCGGTCCCGAAGCGGGTCTACCGCTTCGCCCAGTCGAGCCTCCAGCGCGAGAAGCGCGAGACCGGCGACCTCCAGCTGGGCCCGAACCGCACGGTCGCCCTGGCGGAGCCGGTGCCGCGCCCGGGCGCGCTGGGCATCGGCTGGGACATCAGCTGACCGGCCCCCGAACCCTATATCCTATAGGATATATGATATAGGAAAAGGGCGCCTGCGGCTCGAAGCCGAAGGCGCCCTTGGTGTCTGTCGACTAGTCCTGGTTGCGGAACTTCTGGACCGCCCACCAGGTGCCCGGGAGCAGGAGCGCCGCGAAGACGAGCTTGACGAAGTCGCCCGCGAGGAACGGGACCATGCCGGCGTCGAGGGCCTGCGAGGCGCTCAGGTCGAGCGAGGCGGCGAGGTAGGGGACGCCGAACGCGTACATGATGACGTTGCCGACGACCATGAGCCCCACGGTCTTCACGACGGTCCGGTCGCCGCCGCGCTTGGCGAGGTAGCCGACCGCGACGGCGGCGGCGAGGAAGCCGATGATGTAGCCGAAGGTCGGCATCGCATACCCGGAGGTCCCCTCGGTGAACCACGGGACGCCCGCGGCGCCCGCGACGAGGTACAGGCCGAGCGCGAGGGCCGCGCGCAGCGGGCCGTAGGCCGCGCCGACGAGGAGCACGGTGAACGTGGTGAGCACGAACGGCACCGGGCTGATCTGCGGGATGGTGAACGCGACCTGCGCGGAGGCCCCGACGGCCCCGGCGCCCGCGAGCACCAGCACGGCGTCCCGCACGAGCGCGGCGGCCCGCGTCGAGGCGGGCAGGAGGTCGGCGAGCACGCGGGGAGCGGCGATCGTGCCAGTTGAGGCGACCATTGCGGATTCCTCCAACATCATATGTAGGTTCTCTATAACGAGGGGCTCCGGGAAGCCTAACCCACGACTGTTACGACCGAGTGACGGCCTTCCGGTCCACGGGACGCCCGCCCCGATCCCGATGTCGGACCCACCGGGCACCTTTGAAGCCGGGGGCGACTGCGAACCTGAGAACCCTTCGCGCACAACGCGGCCGGTCCGCCCTCGGGGCGGACCGGCCGACGGTCGTTCGCGTATTACTTGCGCTTCTCGATCTCTTCGAGGGCCTGCGGGAGGACCTGGAAGAGGTCGCCGACGACGCCGAAGTCGGCCATGCCGAAGATCGGGGCGTCGGCGTCCTTGTTGACGGCCACGATGACCCGCGAGGTCTGCATGCCCGCGCGGTGCTGGATCGCGCCGGAGATGCCCGCCGCGACGTACAGCTGCGGGCTCACGGTGGTGCCGGTCTGGCCGACCTGGAACTTGTGCGGGTAGTACCCGGCGTCGGTCGCCGCGCGCGAGGCGCCGACCGCGCCGCCGAGCGAGTCGGCGACGCGCTCGATGAGCGCGAAGTCCTCAGCCGAGCCCACGCCGCGCCCGCCCGAGACGACGATGCGCGCCTCCGACAGGGCCGGGCGGTCCCCGGCGGGCTCGTCCACCCGCTGCACCACCTTGACGCGCTGGTCCGCCTCGGCCACCGCGGCGTTCACCGCTTCGACCGCGGGGGAGCCCGGGGCCGGGGACGGCTCGGTCGCGCCGGACTTCACCGTCGCGAGAGCGAATCCCTTGGTGGGCTTGGATTTCACGATCACCGCGCCCGCGAAGGCGTCCTGGGTCGCGTTGCCGTCGGCGTCGAGGCCGGACACGTCGGTCATGAGGCCGTTGTCGAGCGCCACGGCCACGCGCGCGGCGAGGGCCTTGCCCTCGTCGGTGCTCGGCAGCAGGAACACGCCCGGGTTCGCATTGCGCGCCAGGTCGGTGAGGACCGCGGCCTTCGGGTCCACGAAGTAGTCGTCGGCGCCCGGGGCCTCCACGCGGTAGACCTTGGCGGCGCCGTACTCCCCCGCGAGCGCGGCGGCGGCGTCGTCGAAGGCGATCGCGGAGACGTCGCCGAGGGAGCGCGCGAGGGTGAGGACCTCGGCGGCGTGCTTGCCGGAGTTCGGTACATACACGAGGATGTCGGTCATCACGGGCTCCTAAATGAACTTCTCGGCGGCGAGGAATCCGGCGAGGGCGGACCCGCCCTGGCCTTCGTCGGTGACGATCTGGCCCGCGGAGCGCTCGGGGCGCGCGGCGGCCTCGACGACCTCGTTCCAGGCGGCGGACGGACCGGCGGCCTCGACGCCCAGGTCGGCGAGCGTGAGGGTCTCGACCGGCTTGCGCTTGGCGGCCATGATGCCCTTGAGCGACGGGTAGCGCGGGGTGTTGATGGTGTCCCACACCGAGACGATCGCGGGCAGGGGCGCGTTGAGCACGTCGTACCCGTTGGCGCGCTGGTGCTCCACGGTGATCGAGGCCCCGTCGGTCTCGATCTTGCGGGCCCCGGTCAGGGCCGGGGCGCCGGTGCGGGCGGCCAGGAGCTGGGGCATGACGCCCATGTTCGAGTCGGTGGACTCGGCTCCGGCGATGACGAGGTCCCACTCAAGGCGGCCGAGCGCGGCGGCGAGGATCGCGGAGGTGGTGAGGGCGTCGGACCCGCCGACGGCGTCGTCCTCGACGTGGACGGCCTTGTCGGCGCCCATCGCGAGGACCTTGCGCACGGTCTCGGTGGCCTGGGAGGGGCCGAGGGTGAGGACGGTGACCTCGCCGCCGTGGGCCTCCTTCAGCGCGAGCGCGGCTTCGACGGCGTATTCGTCGAGCTCGCCCATGACGTTGTTGGCGCCGTTGCGGTCCACCCGCAACTGGGCGTCCAGTTGTCTCGCGAGCCCCGAGTCGGGGACCTGCTTGACCAGAACCACGATGTTCATAGACCAACCTCCGAGGTCGTTCTTGGCGACTTGGCGACACAGTAAAGGGCCTTGCACCCGACCCTGAGCCTAGGGCCGACTATATCCTACGAAGTTACCAACGAGTAACACCACGGAGGGCGCAACACCCCGAGCCGTTGTTGTCCCGATGGCGGCAAGCGGGCATGATTGGGGACATGATCCGCGCGTTCGTCTTCCTGTTCCTGGCGCACCTGGCGCTGGTCATCGCGGCGCTCGCCGATTGCCTTGGGGGCGAGCACCAACCCCGGAAGCTCACGCGCGGGTGGTGGGTCGTCATCATCCTGCTCGTGCCGGTCGCGGGCGGCATCCTCTGGTTCTCGATCGGCCGGGCGCGGCCGCCGCGCCCGCAGCCGGGCACGGGCCGCACCGGGAACGCCGGCGGGCCCAGGAACCCCAAGGGCCCGGTGGCCCCCGACGACGACCCCGACTTCCTGCGGGACATCGACCGCCGCCTGCGCGACGACAACAAGGAGGACTGAGCCCCCGGGCTCAGGCCGACTTCTCGCGGCGCGGGCGCACTGCGCGCCTCGGCGTGGCCTTCGTGCGCGGCACGAGCGTCGGGTTGACGTTGCGCCGCACCACGTCGGCGGTGATCTCGACCTTCGCGACCTCGTCGGCGCGCGAGGGGATCTCGAACATGACGGGCTGGAGGACCTCCTCCATGATCGCCCGCAGGCCCCGCGCACCGGTGCCGCGCAGGAGCGCGGACTCGACGATCGGTTCGAGGGCGTCCTGGTGGAACTCCAGCTCGACGCCGTCGAGTTCGAGGAGGCGCTGGTACTGCTTGACCAGGGCGTTGCGTGGCTCGGTGAGGATGCGCAGGAGCGCGGCCTGGTCGAGGTGGTCGACGGTGGTGAGGATCGGGAGGCGCCCGACCATCTCGGGGATGAGCCCGTACTTGAGCAGGTCGTCGGGCATGACCTGGGAGACGATCGCGTCCCCCTCGGCGTCCTCGGCGTGCAGCGGGGCGGTGAAGCCGACGGTGCGCTTCCCGATGCGGCTCTTGATGATCTCCTCGATCCCGGCGAACGCGCCGCCGCAGATGAAGAGGATGTTCGTGGTGTCGATCTGGATGTGGTCCTGCTGGGGGTGCTTGCGCCCGCCCTGCGGGGGGACCGAGGAGATCGTGCCTTCGAGGATCTTCAGGAGGGCCTGCTGGACGCCCTCGCCGGAGACGTCGCGGGTGATCGACGGGTTGTCGGCCTTGCGTCCGGCCTTGTCGATCTCGTCGATGTAGATGATGCCGGTCTCGGCGCGCTTGACGTCGAAGTCCGCGGCCTGGATGAGCTTGAGGAGGATGTTCTCCACGTCGTCGCCGACGTACCCGGCCTCGGTGAGGGCCGTGGCGTCCGCGATGGCGAACGGGACGTCGAGCATCCGGGCGAGGGTCTGCGCGAGGTGGGTCTTGCCGGAGCCGGTGGGGCCGACCATGAGGATGTTCGACTTCTGGAGCTCGACGTGGTCGCCGCCGCGGACCGAGCCGAGCTCGTCGAGCTGGACCCGCTTGTAGTGGTTGTAGACCGCGACCGCGAGCGCGCGCTTCGCGTGGTCCTGGCCGATCACCCACTGGTCGAGGAACTCGACGATCTCCTTGGGCTTCGGCAGGTCCTCCCAGACCACCTCGGCGTCCTCGGCGAACTCCTCTTCGATGATCTCGTTGCACAGGTCGATGCACTCGTCGCAGATGTACACGTTGTTCGGACCCGCGATGAGCTTGCGCACCTGCCGCTGCGACTTCGAGCAGAACGAGCACTTCAAGATCTCGCTGTCACCCAGGCGTGGGGCCATCGCGGTAACTCCCTCCCTCGGCGGCATGCGATCCAGGGCCGCCGAGCGTGCGTGCATTGCTCCGTTGATTCAGGACGAACCGGTGTCTCGATCCAGTATTTCGCATTTGCGGCCACGGCGCCAGGGCAGTCTCAGACCGTGATGGCGGGTCCGGTACCGGGCGGCGGGTGCGCCAGCGCCACGGTATCGCGGACGGGCAGGGCTCGGGGGCGATCGGCGGGAGACGGGGGTCCGGGGCCGCGGGGAGGCGCGGCGGGCCGGGCGGGCCCGCCGCGCGCTTCCTGCGGATGCGCGTCCTACGCGGCGGCTTCGGCCGGCAGGGCGTTCTTCTTGCGGTAGGTCAGGACGTTGTCGACGATGCCGTACGCGACGGCGTCCTCGGCGGTGAAGATCTTGTCGCGCTCGATGTCGCGGCGGACCTTCGTGACGTCCTGGCCGGTGTGGCGGGCGAGGATCTTCTCCAGCTGGTCGCGCATGCGCATGATCTCGCGGGCCTGGATCTCCATGTCGGACGCCTGGCCGAAGGTGCCTTCGGTGGCGGGCTGGTGGATGATCACGCGGGAGTTCGGCAGCGCGGTGCGCTTGCCGGGGGTCCCGGCGGCGAGGAGCACGGCGGCCGCGGAGGCGGCCTGGCCCATGCACACGGTCTGGATGTCCGGGCGCACGTACTGCATGGTGTCGTAGATGGCCATGAGCGCGGTGAGCGAGCCGCCGGGCGAGTTGATGTACATGATGATGTCCCGGTCGGGGTCGTTGCCCTCCAGGACGATCAGCTGGCTCATGATGTCGTTCGCCGAGGTGTCGTCCACGGGGGACCCGAGGAAGATGATGCGGTCCTCGAACATCTTGTTGTACGGGTTCATCTCCTTGATCCCGTACGAGGTCTTCTCGGTGAACGACGGGACGATGTAGCGGGCCCGCGGGTCGAACGCTCCGGACTGGGCGTGGATGTCCATCATCAGGTTCCCCTCCTGGTTGGTCTAGTTGCCCTCGGCGGGGACTTCGGAAACCCGCTGGACGACGTGGTCGATGAAGCCGTAGTCCTTCGCCTCGGCGGCGGTGAACCAGCGGTCGCGGTCGGAGTCGCGCTCGATCTCCTCGATCGTGCGGCCGGTGTGGTGGGCGACGCGCTCCTGGAACATCTGCTTGGTGTAGAGCATCTGCTCGGCGAGGATCGCCACGTCGGAGGCGGTGCCGCCGATGCCGCCGGAGGGCTGGTGCATCATGATGCGCGCGTGCGGGAGCGCGTAGCGCTTGCCCGAGGTGCCGGCGCACAGGAGCAGCTGGCCCATGGAGGCGGCCATGCCCATGGCGATGGTCTGGACGTCGTTCTTGATGAACTGCATGGTGTCGTAGATGGCCATGCCGTCGTAGACCGAGCC
This sequence comes from Glycomyces sp. NPDC047010, assembly GCF_040644205.1. Taxonomy (NCBI): domain Bacteria; kingdom Bacillati; phylum Actinomycetota; class Actinomycetes; order Glycomycetales; family Glycomycetaceae; genus Glycomyces; species Glycomyces sp. NPDC047010. The sequence goes on from NZ_JBEYVY010000012.1 coordinate 115,949, forward strand.
GCCGGGCGAGTTGATGTAGAGCTTGATGTCGCGCTCGTCGTCTTCGGCCTCCAGCAGGATGAGCTGGGCGCAGAGGCGGTTGGCGAGCTCGGAGGTGACCTCGGAGCCGAGGAAGATGATGCGCTCCTTGAGCAACCGGTCGAAGACCATGGCGTCCAGACCGGGCTCGGCGGCGCCGCCACCGCCGCGGCGGGCGATCGCGTTGACGACGTCCTTCTCCAGCTGCGAGGAGAATGGAATCGAATGCTCCATGTCTTTGCACCTTCATTCTGTCTCGGCGATATGGGCTCGGCGTTGCTGCCAATCCAGACCTTAGCCCGTCCGGGCGACGATCGGACGCGCCTGGGCTCCGTGTTCGCTTCCAGCGGAGCGCGGCGGAGGACCAGTGTGGGGCATCGATGCGAGCGGATGCGCGGACCGGGTGTCCGTCGCGGCGGAGGGCGGAAACGCGTAGGACCCGGCGCGGGGCCGGGTCCTACTGGTCGTGCGGCTAGGCGGTGACGCGGAGCAGCAGGTTCGGGCTGCCCTGGACGTCGGTGACGGCGCCGGTCGTGGCGGCGCCGGTGAGGGCGGCGGCGACTTGCGCGGGGGTGGCGGTCGGGTGGGCGGAGAGGTAGACGGCGGCGGCTCCGGCGACGTGCGGGGAGGCCATGGAGGTGCCGCTCAGGGAGGACGGGGTGCCGAGGAGGTAGGGCGAGGTGATGTCCTGGCCGGGGGCGAAGAGGTCGACGCAGGAGCCGAAGTTGGAGAAGTCGGCGCGGGCGTCGGCGTCGGTGGAGGCCGCGACGGTGATCGCGGCGGGGGTGCGGGCGGGCGAGACGCCGCAGGCGTCGGCGGTCTCGTTGCCCGCGGCGACGGCGTAGGTTACGCCGGAGGCGATGGAGGCGGCGACGGCCGCGTCGAGGGCGTCGGAGAGGCCGCCGCCGAGGCTCATGTTGGCGACGGCGGGCTTGACGGCGTTGGCGGTGACCCAGTCGACGCCTTGGACGACGCCGGCGGTGGTGCCGGAGCCGAGGCAGTTGAGGACCTGGACGGGGACGATGGTGACCTGCTTGGCGACCCCGTAGGTCGTGCCGCCGACGGTCCCGGCGACGTGGGTGCCGTGGCCGTTGCAGTCGAGGCCCTGGAGGCCGGGGAGGATCGCGGAGTAGCCGGTGGCGGTGCGGCCGGAGAAGTCGGCGGTGGCGGCCCAGATGCCGGTGTCGATGATGTAGGCGTGGACGCCCGCTCCGGCGTTGGGATAGGTGTAGGACGCGTCGAGCGGGAGGGCGGCCTGGTCGATGCGGTCGAGGCCCCAGGACGGCGGGTCCGCTTGGGTCGCTTGGGTCTCGATGACCTGGTTCTGCTCGACGTAGGCGACGTCCGGGTCGGCGGCGAGGCGTTCGGCCTCGCGCTCGGTCATGGTGGCGAGGACGGCGTCGACGGAGTCGAAGGCGGTCACGACGTCGCCGCCGAACTCGTCGACGACCTGGGCGGAGGCGCCGTCCTCGAAGGCGACGATGTAGGAGCCGGGGATGGCGTCGGGGCTGTCGGCGCCGAGGATCTCGGCGGTCTGGGCGGAGGCGGGGGCCGCGGCGAACCCGGCGGCGCCGAGGGCGGCGGCCGCGGCGGTGACGAGGAGGCGCCGGACGGGGGAATGCATCACCATGAAAGGTCACCCTTCAGGAGAAAACGGGCTATGGCATCTGTCACAAGGTACCAAAATATTGATAGATTTGGTTACCCCGTGGTAACGGATTTCCGACGATCCCTCATACGTCCCCAATGGAGTCAATTGTGTCCGGTTCCCCTACCGCCCGTTTGCGTCTGCTCGGCATCCTCTTCTGGCTGGCCGGCGGCGCGGTCCTCACCTTCGGCTGGATGGGCATGGCCGAGCTGGCCTACGTCGACGGCCAGATGCCCTTCCTCGTCTCCGGCGGCGCCGCCGGGCTCGCGCTGGTGCTCATCGGCTCGACGCTCGTCGTCATGTCCGCGCTCTTCGAGGCCGCCGAGCGCACCGCCCAGCGCACGGCCGAGCTGCTGACGCGGGCGGCCGACGAGGCCGTGGAGGCCGCCGCGGCGGCCGAGCGGGCCGCGAGGCCCGAGCCCGCGAAGGCCGCGGAGGAGGCGGTCGCCGCGAAGGGCGACTGACACCAGGGCTTTCATTCGAGTACCCAAGCGCCGCAACGATGCCCGCAGGCCCCGGAAGGACGTGTCCGGGGCCTGCAAAAGCACTGGTGGGGACCTACTGTCGCGCGCTAGTCGAAAGTCTGGTAGTTTCGGGCAAGCGCTTGACCGAGTGACCTGTGGCACTCGCATCCCCTTACTCGAAATGAGAGCTCAATGAAGAGAAGACTCGTCCTCAGCGCCGGCACCGCCGGTGCGGCGGCCCTCCCCCTCAGCGCCTGCGGGTTCATCGGCGGCGACGACGACGAAGGCGGCGCCGACAAGCTCAAGTTCTGGCTGTCGGGCGACGCCAACCAGGGCGGCGGCTTCCAGAAGATGGCCGACAAGTACTTCGAGGAGACCGGCGTCGAGATCGACATCGACGACATCCCCTACGACGACTTCGGCACCCGCCTGCGCAACGCGGCCCAGGCCGACGGCCTCCCCGACCTCGCCCGCGTCACCGCGATCGACCCGATCTGGATGAACCGGCTCGAAGACCTCTCGGACCTCGCCGCCGAGCGCGGCGTCATGGAGAGCCTCCTCGCCGAGAACGAGGACGGCGCCGTCCCGACCTTCCTCACCGACCTCACCGCCGTGGGCCTCTACGTCAACAAGAGCCTCTTCGACCAGGCCGGCGTCACCTACCCGACCACCGCGGACCAGCTGTGGACGTGGGACTCATTTCTCGCCGCGGTCAAGGAGGTGAAGGCCGCGACTGGAGCGCGCTACGGGCTCGTCATGGACCCGTCCTCGCACCGCCTGCGCTCCTTCATGTACCAGTTCGGGTCCGACGGGTTCACCCTCGGCGACGACTGCACGTACTCGACCAAGGAAGCCGAGACCACCGCGGCGCTCCAGTTCTTCGCCGACATCAACGACGACGACGTCATGCCCCGCTCCGTGTGGGTCTCCGGCGACGACGCGAACGCCCTCTTCAAGTCCGGCCAGGTCGCCGCCTACTACTCCGGGTCGTGGCAGGTCGCCGACTTCCAGGCGAACATCGCCGACTTCGAGTGGGCCTCGGCCCTCATGCCCGCCCAGACCCGCCGCGCCACCAACCTCGGCGGCGGCTACATCGTGGTCTACAGCGGCGACAGGTCCAAGGCCGCCCTGGACTTCCTGAACTGGCTGTTCGCCCCCGAGAACTACACCGAGATCTCCGAGATCTCCGGGTTCCTCCCCGTCGTCCAGGGCCTCGACATCGATTACGGCGACGCCCAGGCGAGCTTCGACCTATACAACGACGAGATCGCCAACTCCGCCGACGCCGCCGCCGCGCAGGAGCGCACCGCCCTGGAGATGGTCTACAAGGGCCAGACCTCCGGCTCCGACGCCGACCCCCTCAAGGACGAGGCCGTCAAACTCGCCAACGGGGAGCAGGACGTCGCCGCCACCATCGCGAACATCCTCGCTTCGCTCAACGAGAACATCATCTGCGAGTAGACCTTGACGGCCACCGCCATCGCGGACGAGCGCCGTACCGGACCGCGCAAGCGGCCCGGTACGGCCCCCCGCCGCCCCCGCTACCGGTCCGCGCCCCTGGTGCTCGCCGGCCTCAACATCGTCCTGTTCGGAGTGTTCTTCGTCTGGCCCGGCAGCCTGGGCCTGATCTACTCCTTCACCGACTACACCGGGATCGGGACCTACGACTTCATCGGCCTCGCCAACTACGAGAAGCTCTTCGGCGACCCCACCTTCTACCAGGCGCTCGTCAGGTCCCTGCTGTACACCGTGCTGTCCGTGCCGCTCGTGTACGCCATGTCGCTGACCGTCGCCTCGCTCCTGGTCTCCAAGTACGCCAAGGGCGGATCGGTCGCGAAGATCGTGTTCTTCTTCCCGTGGCTCATCTCCCCCATCGTCGCGGGCGTCGTGTGGCGGTGGATGTTCGGCGAGAGCTTCGGCTTCGTCAACTACGTCGTCACCGAGCTCGGCAACGACCCCCTCGCGTGGCAGACGAACGCCGACCTCGCCCTCATGGTCGTCGTCATGGCCGCCACCTGGGGCGGCACCGCGTTCAACATGCTCATCTTCATCGCGGCCCTCAAGAACGTGCCCCGCGCGTACTACGAGGCCGCCGAGATCGACGGCGCCAACGCCTGGCAGCGGTTCCGCCACATCACGCTCCCGTCCATCGCCCCCACCTCGTTCCTCGTGGTGCTCCTGTCCTCCCTCGGCGCCATGAAGGAGTTCGCGATGGTCCAGGCCCTCAACGGCGGCGGACCCGGCACCTCCAACGTCATGCTCACCCAGTACATCTACGAGACCGGCTTCAAACGGGCCGACGTCGGATACGCCAGCGCCGTGTCCATGGTCCTCATGGTCATCCTGCTGTCCATCGCGCTGCTCCAGATGTGGGTCAACCGGAGGCGAGCCGTATGAGCACCCTGACGACCGGCCGCCCGGACACCCGCCGCGCCAAGAGGACCCGCGAGCTCGGCGCCTCCGTGCCGCTGACCGCGTTCCTGTGGCTCCTCGCCGCCGTGTACGCGTTCCCGATGCTGTGGTTCCTGCTCAGCGCCTTCAAACCCGGCTCCGAGCTGTTCCAGTACCCGCTGTCGTTCCTCCCCGAGGACCCCACGGTCGCGGGGTTCGAGAAGGCGTGGGGCCGCTTCGACTTCATGCTGTACTTCTCGAACACGCTCGCCGTCGCCCTGACCACCACGGTCCTGACGGTCATGGCGAGCGCGATGTGCGGGTACGCGCTCGCGAAGTACCGGGAGCAGCGGTGGGTGCGGGTCTTCTTCATCTGCATCCTCGCGACGACGATGCTCCCCACGGAGGTCATCCTCTCGCCGACGTTCATCGTCATCCGCGACCTCGGCATGTACGACTCGTTCGCGGGCCTCGTGGTGCCCTCGATCCTCACGGCCACCGGCGTGTTCATGTTCCGGCAGTTCTTCCTGTCGGTGCCCGACGACATCGTGGAGGCCGCGCGCATCGACGGCGCCCGCGAGGCCGGGATCTTCTTCCGGATCATGCTGCCGATGTCGCGGCCGATCATCATGACGCTCGCGATCTTCTCGTTCCAGTGGCGCTGGAACGACTACGTGTGGCCGCTCATCGTCGTCGGCGACGAGCGGAAGTTCACGCTCCAGATCGCGCTGCGCAGCATCGTGGGCGCCGAGAACATCGACTGGCCGCTGCTGCTCGCCGCGTCGGTGATGTCGATCCTGCCGCTCGTGCTCATCTTCATCGTGTTCCAGAAGTACGTCATGAACGAGGACATCAATGCCGGACTCAAGGACTGACTTCGCGGCGGCCGTCACCGCGGCCGCCGACGCGCTCGCACGGGAGGTCCTCGCCGGGGCCGACGCCCTGGCGGCGTCCGACCCGCACCACCGGCAGGTCATGGGCGCCGCGCGGACCCTGGTGGCGTGCGCGGTGAACCCGGCGTCCGAGTTCTACGGATCGGCGCAGGCGCAGACGGCCGCGCTGCGGCTCGTGGAGCACCTGGCCGGGATGCAGGCGGACAACGGCCTGTTCGACGGGGAGAACTTCGCGTCCCCGCCCGACACGGCGTTCACGGTCAACGACCTGTGCGACACGTACGCGCTCTTGGCGATCGCCCCGGAGGGCCTGCCGGACCTGAAGGACGCGCTGGAGCGGATCGCGCTGGCCGCGGCCGGGCCGCTGCGCCTGGGCGGGCTCCACACGCCGAACCACCGGTGGGAGCTGTCGTCGGCACTCGCGAAGCTCAACCGGCACTGGCCCGACGGGCGGATCGCCGCGCGGATCGAGGAATGGCTGGCCGAGGGCGTCGACATCGACGCCGACGGCTGGTATTCGGAGCGGAGCCCGAACTACGCGCTGTGGGTGTCGAACCCGGCGCTCATCGCCCTCGGTGAGCACCTTGGCCGCCCGGCGCTGCTCGACCTGGTCGAGCGGAGCCTGAAGGCGGTCGCGGCGGCGGCGCTGCCGGACGGGACCGTGGAGACGGTCCACTCGCGGCGGCAGGACCAGAAGGGGACGATCCCCTTGGCGCCGTTCCTGACGCAGTTCCGGCGCTTCGCGATCCGGCGCGGCCGCGGCGACTTCGCGGCCGTCGCCGAAGGCATCGGGGGGATCGCGGACCCGGCTGCGGCGCTGACGGAGATCCTCCTCGAACCGGACCTGGCCGGGCCGCTCCCCGCGGCCGAGCCCCGGAAGGCCGGGACCGTGGTGTCCCCCGGGTCGGGCCTGGCCGTGGCGCGCGACGGGGACTTCGCGGTGACGGTGTACGGCGGTTCGGACTACGCCGCGCACGGGCGCATCCGCTCGGGGCTGGCGACGAACCCGACGTTCCTGCGGGTGTTCGCGGGCGCGGCGGTCCTGGACTCGGTGCGGCTCTCGCGGGACTTCTTCGGGCTCGGGCCGTTCCGGGCCGACGGGCTCGCCGCGGACGGCAACACGTTCCTCCTGCGGGAGAAGGCGAGTGCGGCGTACTACGGGCCGCTGCCGGACGGGTTCCGGCGGGAGGACGCGGTGTACGACCTGGCCGACGAGGGCCGGTTCTCGGCGTCGATGGACTTCGCGCACCGGCCCGCCGAACCGGTCGCCCTGGAGACCAGGATCGAGGTCACCGTGGGGGAACGTGAGGTGGCCGTGAAGATCGAGGCCGATCCGGGGCGGGTGCGGCAGGTCCTGGAGCTGGCGTTCCGCGACGGGGGCGGACTCGAAGGCGTGCGCCCCGTCGAGGGCGGTTTCGAGCCCGAGGGGACCGCGGCGGTCTACCGGCACGGGGCGGACCGGATCTCGGTCGAAGTGGACGCCAGGGGCGCCTTCACCCGCGGCTACCACCCCGGGGAGGACTACACGCACCTCGGCGGTACCGATGCGGCCCAGGGGATTCGTCTGTACGTGCCGCTCCCCCGCTCGGGCCGGTGCACGCTGGTCCTGCGGGCCGGATGACGACGACGTGAAGCGGCGCCCTCCCGGTCGGGAGGGCGCCGCTCGCGTGCTGCGGGCTCACATGAGGCCGGTCATGTAGGCGGTGGTGCCGACGACGGTCATCAGGAGCGCCGAGCCCGGGTGCATCCAGATGGAGGCGCGGATGTCGTGCTTGCCCCAGACGAACCAGACGCCCGGGAGCAGGAAGAGGATCTTCGAGGGGACCGTCCAGATCGCCCAGAAGTGGTAGATCGAGAACAGCGCGGTGTTGAACAGCGGCGCCCAGCGGCCGAGCTGCGGGAGGCGGGGCAGGAGGAAGCCGCGGAAGTAGTACTCCTCGATCAGCGGCAGGAGGAACCCGGTGAAGCCGCCGAAGATGAGCATGGTGGTGACGATGGTGCCCTTGTCGTACGCGTCGAGGTAGGTGGTGCCGGAGCTCCCGGAGCCCTCGAAGGTCACCCAGGTGAAGAAGGTGTCGTAGGTCCAGGCGTCGAGCGGCGCCAGCGAGAGCGACACGACGGTCATGTAGAGCAGGAACCCGATGCCGATCAGCGTGATCTTGCCGCGCGAGAAGGGCTTGTCGCGGTAGCGGACCACGCCGCCGCGCATCGTGTACTTGCCGGTCTTCTGCTTGCCCAGCCAGAACAGGCCGAACCAGAGCGGGAGGAGCACGACCATGAGGCCGATGGCCCAGGCCGCGAAGATCGGGAGTCCGGCGGCCCTGCTGATGGGCGCGCCGATCCAGGCGTAGGCGGCGACGATGAGGGCGCCGGGGACGAGGTGGAGGGCGATGGACAGGGGGATGGAGTGCTTGTCGGCGAGGAGCTTCGCGACGAAGCCGTTGGTCTGCTGCGCGGCGGGGGCGCTGTGCGTTTCGTTCATGACAGGAATGTTCGGGGGCGGCGCTGACACGCCCCTGACACGACGCTGACGGCGTTCTCTTTGAGATGTAACCCGTTGCGGTGCAACGGAATGTGAATCAGGTGCCGAAGTAGGCCGCTCTGACGGCGTCGTCGTTGAGGGTGTCGGCTCCGGAGCCGGAGACGGTGATGCGGCCCTGCTGCATGACGAACGCGGTGTCGGCCTGGGCGAGGACGCCGGCGTTCTGCTCGACCATGAGGACGGTGGTGCCGCGCTGGTTGATGAGCTTGACGGCGGCGAAGACCTGCTCGGTGAGCTTGGGAGAGAGGCCGAGCGACGCCTCGTCGATGAGGAGGAGACGCGGGGAGGACATCATGCCGCGTCCGATGGCGAGCATCTGCTGCTCGCCGCCGGAGAGGGTCCCGGCGAGCTGGTCGGCGCGCTCTTCGAGGCGCGGGAAGATCGCGTAGACCTCGCGGAGGTTCTCGCGCAGGCGGCGGGCGTCGCGGCGGATCGTCCAGGCGCCGAGGCGGAGGTTCTGCTTGACGGTGAGCGCCGGGAACACATGGCGCCCTTCGGGGACGAGGACGATCCCGGCCCGCACCCGCGCACCGGGCGGTCCCTTGAGGACTTCGCCGTCGTAGCGGATCTCGCCGCCGGTGACGGGCAGGAGCCCGGCGAGGGTCATGAGGGTGGTGGACTTCCCGGCGCCGTTGAGGCCCAGGAGGACCGCGTTGGAGCCCTCCTCGACGGCGAGGTCCACGCCGTGGAGGACCGGGACGGAGCCGTACCCGGCGCGCAGGTCCGCGACCTCAAGCAGTGCCATTCGACTTGCCTTCCGCCATGAGGGGCCATTCGGGGGGCTCGGAGGCGAACTGGACCGTGTCGTCCTCGGCGCCTTCGGGTTCGGCGGCCCCGCCGAGGTAGGCTGCGATCACCTCGGGGTGGCGCTGGATGGCCTCGGGCTCGCCCTCGGTGAGCAGTTCGCCGAAGTTGAGGACGTACACGTAGTCGCAGACCTCGGCGACCAGCGGCACGTGGTGCTCGATCATGAGGATGGTGAGCCGCAGGCGGTCCCGCAGCTCGCGCAGGGTGGAGGCGAGGCCGAGGGCCTCCTCGGGGCTGAGGCCGGAGGCGGGCTCGTCGAGCATGAGGAGCTTCGGGTCGGTGGCGAGGGCCATCGCCATGTCGCAGGTCTTGCGCACGCCGTACGGGAGTTCGCCGGTGCGCTCGTGGGCGACGTCGTCGAGGCCGAAGTACTCGACGATCTCGGCGGCGTCGCGGCGCAGCTCGCGCTCGCGGTGCCAGGTCCCGGCGAGGCCGAGCATCCCGGCCAGCGCGGAGTACCCGGCCCGCTGGTGCTGGGCGAGCATGACGTTCTCAGTGACCGTCAGGGAGTCGATGACGCCGAGGTTCTGCCAGGTGCGGGCCATGCCGCGGCGGGCGCGGCGGTGGGTGGGCAGGTGGGAGACGTCGCGGCCGTCGAAGTAGACGCGGCCGCCCTGGGGCTGGTAGATCCCGGTGAGGCAGTTGAAGCAGGAGGTCTTGCCGGCACCGTTGGGGCCGATGAGGCCGACGATCTGGCCTTCGCGGACGGTGAGCGAGAGGTCGTTGAGGACTTGGAGCCCGCCGAAGCGCAGGTGCAGTCCGTCCACTTTGAGGAGTTGCTTCACCGGTTGCCTCCCTTGGTGAGCCAGCGCGTGGCGGGTCTGAGGAGCTGCCCGAGGCCGCCGGGGAAGAACCGGAGGACGAGCAGGAGCATCACGACGACGATGAACGGCGGCAGCACGTGGTAGACGGCCTCGTTGAGGAACGGGGGCTGCCAGGGGAGCCCGGCGAGGAAGTTCGGGAGGGTCAGGGGCAGGAGCGCGAAGAACGCGGAGGCGAGGATGACGCCGAGGCGCGAGCGCAGGCCGCCGACGACGGTCATGAGGACCCACACGAGGGCCACTTGGAACTCGAAGTCCATGGCCTGGACGACCTGGTTCCAGTGGGCGAAGAGGCCGCCCGCGAGGCCCGCGGCGAGGCCGGAGAGGCTGAACGCGGCGAGCTTGTAGCCGATGACGTTGATGCCGAGGGTGGAGGCGATGCGCTCGTCGTTGCGGACGGCGGCGAGCGCGCGGCCCGCTTTGGTGGCGACGAGGCGCCAGTCGGCGTAGAGGACGAGGGCGAGGACGCCGAGGCACAGGAGCGCGAACGCGTGGTCGGAGGCGACGAGCGCGGGCCGGGGCGCGAAGGCGCCCGCGCCGCCGCCGGTGAACTCGCGCCAGTTGAAGATCGTGGTCTCGGCGGTGAGTCCGAACGCGAGGGTGACGAGCGCGAGGTAGAGGCCGGTGACGCGGAGGGCGACCATGCCGACGGCGGCGGCGGTGACCATCCCGGCGAGGGCCCCGGCGGCGAGGCCGAAGCCGAGGGGCGCGCCGAGGCGGGAGGCCATGAAGGCCGCGGCGAACGCGCCGATGCCGACGAACGCCTGGTGGCCGAGGGAGATCTGCCCGGCGTGGCCGGTGAGGGTGTTGATGGAGAGGCCGATGATCGCGTAGATCGCGGCGCGGCTGATCCGCTGGGCCCAGACGTCGCCGCCGAGGAGCAGCGGGAGGGCGGCGAGGGCGAGGAGCGCGATCACGATGGTGATGCGCAGGGCGAGGCCGAAGCGGCGCGCGGTCTTGACGCGCCCGAAGGTCATTGTCGCCGTTGCCATGTCAGGCTTCCTTCCCGAGGAGGCCCTGCGGGCGGATGAGGAGGACGAGCATGAGGAGCGCGAAGACGCCGAGTTCGGCGGCGCCGGGGACCTTGAGCTGCTGTCCGAGGAGGTAGATGCCGAGGTTCTGGACGACGCCGATGGCGATGCCGCCGACGAACGCGCCGGGGAGGCTGGTCATGCCGCCGAGGACGGCGGCGGCGAAGGCGGGCACGAGCATCGTGAGGGTCATGAACCCGGGCGTGAAGATCCCGACGGGCGCGTAGAGGAGTCCGGCGATGCCGCCGAGGAGCGCGGCCATGCCCCACACGAGCCGCGAGATCGCGACGGGGCTGATGCCGACGACCTGCGCGGCGCGGGTGTCCTGTGAGGACGCGAGGACGGCGAGTCCGAGGTCGGTCTTGAAGAACCAGGCCATCGCGGCCGCGAGCACGGCGAGGACGGCGAGGAGGATGAGCTGCTGCGGGAGGATGCCGGCGCCGAGGATGTTCACGCCGGTGCCCGCCATGAGGGGCGGCATGACGCGCGGGATCGGCTGTCCGAGGAGGACGATGATCGCGATCGTGAAGAGCGCGACGCCGACGAGTGCGACGAGCATGATCGTGCGGGACGCGGACTCCAGGGGCCGCACGATGACGCGCTCCACGGCGAGGCCCGTGGCGACGGCGGCGGCGAGGCCACCGACGATGCCGACCCAGTACGGGAGCCCGAGGTTGACGACGAGGTAGAAGGCCGCGAACGCCGCGACGCCGCCGAACTCGCCCTGCGCGAAGTTGAAGACGCGCTTGGCCTTGTAGACGAGGACGATGCCCACGGCGAGCAGCCCGTAGACCGCGCCCTGGAAGATCCCCAGTGCGAAGAAGGCGCCCACGTCAGAACCCGTTCACGAAGGCGAAGTCGGTCTCGTAGTGGCCGCCGCCGGAGCAGACGTTCCGCAGGACGCTCACCTGCGTGGCGCCGAAGGGCCCGTCCTTGTAGTTCAGGTCCGGGAACACGCCCGTGGAGAACGAGGAGCCCGCGACGGCGTCGAGGAAGGCGCCCCGGTCGAGGTCCTCCCCCGCCTTCTCCAGCATCTGGTGCAGGACCTTCGACTGGCCCCACATCATCCACGTGACGTCGTCGGCCTCGATCCCGGCCGCGTCGACCGCGGCGAGGAACTCGGGGTCGTACTCGCTCGCGTCGGCGAACGCCGGGGTCGGGTTGAAGAACCGGGCGCCCTCGGTGGAACTCGCCGCGCTGCAACCGGTCGAGGCGACCTGGTCGAGGCCCATGGAGACGCCGACGCCCACGAACTGGGGGCGGCAGCCGGAGGCGGCGGCCATCTCCAGGTAGAACGTGGGGCTGGTGAGCACGAAGACCGCGTCGTAGTTGCCGACGGTGCCGGTGCAGAGGTTCCCGGCGGCGGAGGAGCCGCGCTCGTTCTTGTCGGGGCGGAAGACGTCCACATCGCCGAACGCGTCGGTGAACCCCTCGACGGCGTCGTCGAAGTTCGGGGTGTTGGTGACGACCGCGGCGACCCGGGACGGGTCGGTCACGCCGAGCTCGTTCTTGATGTACTCGGCGAGCATCGGGGTCTGCTGGTGGTAGGTCATCGAGGCCGCGAAGTACGTGTCGAGGGAGCCCATGCCGGTCTCGGTGACGCCGGTGGACAGGTACGGGACGTCCTCGCTGGCGGCGTACTGGGCGCACGCCTGGATCTGGTCGGTGCCGCCCGCGCCGATGAGCGCGAACGCCTTCTGCTCCTCGGCCATGGTCTGGCAGACCTGCCGGGCCGTGGAGGGCCGGTACTGGTCGTCGGCGAACACGGTCTCGACGGTGCGGCCGAAGACCTCGACGGGCTTGCCGTCGTTCCCGTACTGCCAGTACAGGTCCTTGCCGGTCTCGAAGGAGTCCTGGCGCAGCGGGGCGGCGCCCGTGAGGGGCGCGTGGATGCCGATGGTGATGGTGGAGTCGGTGACGCCGGTGGTGTCGCCGTTCCCGGCGTTGCCGTTGTCGTTCCCGCCGCCGCCACCGCCGCCTCCTCCCCCGCCGTCGTCGGCGTCGCCGCCGGTGCCCCCGCCCGAGCCGCCGCCCGAGGAGTCCGTCCCGCCGGTGCCGTCAGTTCCGGTGCCGTCCTCGCCGCCGAGGCCGGGGTTCTCGCCGCCCGCCTCCACGAAGTCGTCGTGGACGCCGTCGTACTGGCCGCACGCGGGCAGTGCGAGGAGCGCGGCGGCCGCGAGGGCCAGCGCGATGCGCTTGCGGCTCATGGGCGTTCACCCCGCCCGGTGAGGCGCTGCCAGAGTCCTGCGGGGACGGGCAGGGCCCAGCCGCGGCGGTCGAGGTTGTGGGCGCGGATGCGGTCGATGGCGCCGCCGCCGCCCGCGGCGGCCCCGGAGGCGCCCATGACGGCGTAGAGGAGGTAGGCGGCGACGAGGCCCGCAGGGATGAGCGTCCACACGTACCAGGGGGCAACGGGCTCGAACGGCTCGTACGCGGCCGGGGCCATCTCCTCCGCGGAGGTGGCCTCGGCGGTCGGGGACTCGTCGGCGCCTTCGCTGCCGCCGCCTCCCGAGCCGCCTCCGCCGCCGGAGGACCCGCCCCCGCCGGTGGTGCCGGAGCCGTCGGTGCCGCCGTCGTCCGCGGCGTCGTCCTCGGGGGTGCCGGGGATGTAGGAGAAGGCCGCGCCGAGGCGGTAGGCGGTGGCCTCGTACTCGTCCACGGGGGTCTCGGTGTCGTCGCGCAGCGGGAGCTTGAGGTTGACCTGCCACGTGTCGATGGGGGTGGCGTCGTCCATGACGGGCATGAACATGACGCCGTAGTTCGCGAACGGGTCCTGGCCCCAGTCCTTCGCCATGGCGGTGAGGTCGAACGTCCACGTGGGCAGCGGGACCTCGACGACCTCGGGGCTCTCGCCGCCGTTCTCGACGGCCTCCTGGGCGGCGGCGAGGAGCTCTTCGGCCTCGGCGACCGCGTCGGGGTCGGGCTCCTCGCGCACGCCGGCGACGCAGCCGTCGCCCACGGGCGGCTGCACGTCCCACATCTCGGCCTCGCCGGTGGACCACGCCTCGGTGACGGGACACGCCTGGATGAGCTTGGCGAGGGGGTTGAAGGTGGGCGAGTCGCCCGCGTCGTTGCCTTCGGCCACGGTGAGGGTGAACGCGGTGACCTCGGAGCCTTCGGGGACGCCGCGCTCGGCGAGGTTGAAGGAGAGCGAGGAGACCTTGGTGTTCTCGCCGAGCTCGACTGCCACGGGCATCGTGGTGGCGGCCTGGGGGTTCGGGAGTTCGACCTGCTGGGCGAGCGGGCCGAGTTCGAGGGTCTCGTCGATCTGGCGGGTCCAGTACCAGGAGACGGCGTCGGCGCCGTAATCGAACTGGAGGTCCTCGCCTCCGGTGGCCTCCTCCTGCGCGCCGGCCGGGGCGGGCCAGGCGAGGAGGGCGGCGGCGAGCACTGCTGCGCCGAGTCTGGCCGCGATGGAACCCGATCGGGTGGGAATCATGGGGGGCACTCCCAGGGACGTTGCGTCGTTGCATCGAAGAGGTTAGATACACACCATAGGCGAAAGTGACGATCGTCTCTACCCGCGAGTAGCAAAAAATTCCGGCCAGACCCCTACCAAGCCGGTCCAATCATCCCAAAAGGACAAGGGGCCCAACGCTTTCGCGTTGGGCCCCTTGTAAAACGGGTGCGGAGGTGCAGCTAGTTGCGGTCCTCGGCGTCGCGGTCCTCGGACTCGTCCGAGTCGCCCTCGTCCGTGGTGTCAGCCTCGGCCTCGGCGGCGGCGCGGCCCGGGAAGAGGTCCTCCTCGGTCAGCTCCTTGCCGGACGCGTCGACGACCGACGCCTCCTTCACGACCTCTTCGAGGGCCAGCTGCTGGCGCAGCGACGCGGCGATCTGCTGGAGGCCGCCGTTCGTGCGCAGCTCGTCCACGAAGCGCTGGAACTGGTCCTGCGGGACGCCGCGCTGCTGGGCCTGGCGCACGACCTCGGCGGTCATGAGCTCGCCCGAGACCTCAAGCTCGCGCTCGCGCGCGATCTGGCCCAGGACGATCGACTGGCGCAGGTTCGACTCGACGTCGTCGCGCAGCTCCTGGTCGAACTCCTCGGCCGACTTGCCGGTCATCTGGAGGTACTCCTCGAAACCGCCCGCGACCTGCGCGACCTGCTCAAGCAGGTGCCCGCGGGTGTGGTCGACCTCGTCGGAGACGGTCTTCTCCGGCAGCGGCAGCTCGACGGCCTCAAGGAGGACTTCGAGGGTCTTCGCGCGGGCCTCGTTCGCCTTCGCGGTCTTGCCCTGGTTCTCCAGGCGCTCGCGGGTCGCCCCGCGCAGCTCCTCCAGGGTGTCGAACGGGCTGGCCATCTCGGCGAAGTCGTCGTCCAGGTCGGGCAGCTCGCGCTCCTTGACCTGCGTGACCTTGACCTCGACCTGGGCGTTCTCGCCCTCCTGCTCGCCGGCGAGGGTCGACTCGATGGTCTTCTCGTCGCCCGCGGACATGCCGATCAGGGCCTCGTCCAGGCCGTCGAGCAGGTTGCCCGAGCCGACCTCGTGGCTCATGCCGGTGACGGAGCCGCCCTCGACCTCTTCACCGTTCTGGGTGGCGCGCAGGTCGATCTGCACGAAGTCGCCGTCCGCGGCGGCGCGCTCGACGGCCTTCAGCGACGAGAAGCGCAGGCGCTGGGACTCGATGTCCGCGTCCACGTCCTCCTCGGAGACGTCGCCGGCCTCGACGGTCACCTTGAGCGACGCGAAGTCGGGGAGCTCGAACGCGGGGGTGACGTCGGTCTCGACGGTGAACTCGAAGGGCTTGCCCTCCTCGATCGGCTTGACCTCGGTCAGCTCGGGACGGCCCAGCGCGTTCACCTCGTTCTCGGTGACGGCCTTGTTCAGGTTCGCCTGCACGGCCGGGTCCATCGCCTGGGCGTAGACCGAGTCGCGGCCGACGCGCTGGTCGATCACCTGGCGGGGCGCCTTGCCCGGACGGAAGCCGGGGACCCGGATCTGCTGCCCGACGCTCTTGTACGCCTCGTTGATGTAAGGCGCCAGCTCCTCGAACGGCACCTCGACCGACAGCCGCACCCTGGTCGGGCTCAGGGTCTCGACAGTGCTCTTCACAGACGTACTCCTCGATCAGATCTCACTCGATTGCTTTCGCGTCGGCCGGATGCCTGATCCGGACCGGTGGGCCGCCGGCAGCGCAGCACGAACCCCCGCTCCGACCGAGTCTAGGCCGCCGAGGGGTCGGGGCCCCGCCGGGTGTGGTCGATATCGCCGCGCGTCACTGTTGAGCTGCGGCGCGGCCGGCGCCGCCACGGGAGGCCGAGATCGCCTAGACTACGGCCTGCAATCGTTCTCCCGAGGAGCTCCCATGGCCACCCCTGCATCCGCCAAGACGTTCCTGGTCTTCACGAAGACGACCGGTTTCCGGCACGACTCCATACCCGCGGGCGTCGAGGCGCTGCGCGGGATCGCCGCCGCGCTCGGCGGGAAGGTCGAGCACACCGAGGACTCGGCCGTCCACGACCCGGCCGAGCTGGCGAAGTTCGCGGCCGTCGTGTGGCTGTCCACCTCCGGGGACGTCCTCGGGGAGCTGGAGCGGGCCGCGCTCGCCGACTACGTGACCGGGGGCGGCGGCTGGCTCGGCGTCCACGGCGCGTCCACGGCCGAGCGGTCGTGGCCGTTCTACAAGGAGCTCGTGGGCGCCCGCTTCATCGGCCACCCGCCGGGGTGTACTCCCGGCGAGGTCGACGTGGTCGTGACCGACCACCCCTCGACCGCGCACCTGCCGAAGCGGTGGGCGTGGACCGACGAGTGGTACAGCTTCGACGCGCGGCCCGAGGGCGTCGAGGTGCTCCTGGAGGCCGACGAGTCGACGTACGAGGCGGGCGACCTCGCCATGGGCGCGCCGCACCCGCTGGCGTGGCACCGGCGCCTCGAAGCGGGCCGGTGCTTCTACACGGCGCTGGGGCACGACGCGGCGGCGTACGAGGACCCGGACTTCCTGGCGCACCTCACGGGCGGCCTGGGGAGCGTCGTTCACGGCGAGTGATCCGGCCCACGCGAGGGGATGCGCTACACTTGTGCCCGTTCCGCTTCGCGCGGACGCGCGGGTGTAGCTCAATGGTAGAGTCTCAGTCTTCCAAACTGATTGCGCGGGTTCGATTCCCGTCACCCGCTCCATAGTCCCGAACACCCGGTGCCCGCCCGAGAGGCGGGCATTTCTCGTATTCCGGATTCGCGCATTTGGCGCGGCTCCTCCCCTATTCACCACTTCCCGGTTCCGCCTGGTGAAGGCCCTTGCCGACGCAGTGAAACAAGACCACTCTGGATATTGAATAAGTACGGAACTTCTTGTCGCGCAGCATTTCTCAATAGGGGAAATCGGTATTCTCCGAAGAGGAGCAAGTCGCTTCAACCCTCTCTGACGGGAGTCAGTACATGCGCACCAAGTTGTTCCAGGGCCTCGTCGGCGCCGCCGCGGTCGCGGCGGTCCTCGGCGCCGGGGCGGCGCCCGCGTACGCGGAGACCGCCGCCGTCGACACCAGCGCCGTGGAGGCGGCCGCCGCCGGGACGTACTCGCAGGTCGTCGGCACGAACACCCTCACCATCGACCCCACCACCGCCGCCGGGCTCTCCGCGCTCGGCATCGAGCACTACGGCCTGTTCGCGACCAAGACCGAGGCCGCCCTCACCACCTACCAGTTCAAGGTCGTGGGCGACCCGTCCGACGGGACGGTCGAGCTGCGCGGCGGCATCGTCTTCACCGGCGACTGCGAGTACGCCGTGATCACCGGCCTGGTGATCGACAGCGCCACCGGAACGGTCAGCGGCCGCGTCAACCTCGGGGGCCGGATCGACCTGTTCCGCCTGGGCGGCACCACCGCCCAGGGCGTGGCCTGGCACTTCACCGGCGCCGGGGCGACGGCGCTCAACGACGCCCTGGGCGTCGCGGCCGTGCGCACCAGCCGCATCCTCGGGTACGACGCCACTGTCCTCGCCTAGCGAGCGCCGCACCCGAGGCGCGGGCCCCGGCGGGATCGCCGGGGCCCGCGTCCGCGTCAGAGCAGGTTGGGCAGCAGGCGGAACGCGGCCTCGTACAGGTTCCACATGACGGCGGCGAGCGCCGGGAGGCCCATGATGAGGGCTTCGCGGCGGCCGAGCCGGTGCCGCGTCCACGACATCGCGACGAGGGCGACGACGAGGGCCTGGAGCCAGAGCACGAGCGTGAACCAGCCGCCGGGGTCGGCGGCCATCGCGGTCTCGTCGGCGCCGACCGCCTCCAGGGACGCGGCCTCGGTGACGGCCCCGGCGGCGAGTTCGCGGTCGGTGAGTGTGGCGTCCACATAGATCGACTTGGTGGGCCGGAACGGGTTCCCTTCGGCGGAGACGAGGACGAGCGCGGTGTCGCCTTCGGCGCGGGCGGGGAGCGGGTCGCCGTCGCGGCGGACGCCGTCCACGGTGAACGTGAACGACCCGTCGGGGGTGACCACGCCGATCTCGTCCCCGGCGCTCAGGCCCGCGAGGTCCGCGAACGGGGCGCCGAACATCGACTGGCGGCCGTAGAGGACCGAGACGCCGGTCTGGCCGGGCAGGACGGAGTCGCGCCGGTGGCCCAGGCCGGAGTCGAGGTCGGCGGAGGTGGTGCCCTGGACGACCACGGCCCCGTCGAGGCCGAGCTCCCCGATCGTGAGCTTCGCGAGGGGCGTGCCCGCGGGGATCGACTCCAGGACGGCGCCGGGGTCGGCGATCTCGGCGCTGATCGCGTCGTCGAGGACGGCCTGCTCGCGGTGGGCCTGAACCCAGGAGAGGCCCACGGCGAACACGACGAGGCCGAGCGCGCCGACCGAGATGCGAAGCAGCGCAGGGGTGAGCGATCGGGCGACGGCGCGGACCGCGGCCTTGCGGGAGCCGGGCACTAGCGCCTCCCCGCCAGGTTCGCGCCCGCGGCGGCGAGGCGCCGTACGGGCCAGGCGGCGGCGTGGACGAGGCGGCCGAGCCGGGAGGCCGGGTCGGCGCCGATCGCGCCGGAGGCCATCGCGGCGGCGAGCGTGCCCGCGCCGAGGGCCAGCGCCCCGGGCAGCGCCCAGGTCGCCCAGCCCGCGTCCTCCGCCTGGGTGGCGGTGGTCTGGAACGCGCCGTCGCCGGAGCCCGGCGGGGCCTCGGAGGTCGGGTCGGCGCTCGGGGCGGCCCCGGGGTTCGGGACGGCACTGGACGTGGCGTCGCCGGACGGGTTCCCGGTGGGGACCGATGCGGGCGGGGTGGTGGGCGAGCCGCCGATCGGGTCGTCGTCCACGCCGGGCGGCGGGTCGAGGTCGTCGGGGTCGTCGACCGGCGGCGGGACGACGACGGCGCCGTCCTGGGTGCGGATCGACTCGGCGGCCTGGACGGATTGGACGGCGAGCTGCGGCGGCAGGGACAGGTACCCGGTGGGCAGCCTCCCCTGCGACGCGCCGGGGACCTGGCCCGCGATGACGGCGTACTCCAGGAACTCGGCGTACCCGGCGGCGGTGGCGTCGTCGAGGCCGTCGGTGGGGGCGGCGCCGTAGACGAGCATCGTGCCCGGGTAGGCGCCGCGGGCGGCGACCTCGCCGTAGTCGATGCGGATCATCCCGGAGTCCTCGTCGATGACGCCGCCCTGGACGGCTTTGAACATGTTCGCGGTGGTCGGCGCCGCGAACACGGGCGCCCCGGCATCGTCGGCGCCGCCGGTGGACAGGGCCGCGAGGTTGAGGCCGTACCGGTCGGCGGTGGCGAGGTCGACGATGCCGATCATGTTGCGGAAGCCCATGTCCTGCGGGTCGGAGCGTTTGAGGACGAGGGGCTGGCCCGCGATCTCCTGGGTGGTGCTGAAGCGGGTCACCTGGAGGGACTGGGCGATGGCGAGGACGCGGGAGGCGATCGTGCGGATGCTCGCGCTGCTCTGCGAGAGGGCCTCGGGGAGGTTCACGCCGGTATAGGGGCAGTAGTTGAGGCCGCCGCCGCAGGTCTTCATGACCGCGTCGTAGGGCTTCGTGACGTCGGCGGCGTCGGCGGCGACGGTGTAGTTGTCGCGCCATTCGAAGCCGTCGACGGGGAGGGCCCAGCCGGTGAACAGCGGGTTGACGGTCATGCCGGACTCGTCGGGGGCGCCGGCGAGGAACGCGGCCGCGTCGTGGTCGGCGAGGATCCACTGGGTGACGGCGTCGGGGACGTCGCCGAGGCTCGACGGGAGCACGAGGGACGCCATCGGGTCGCCGCGGTCGAACGTGTCGAGGCCGCGGCCGTGGTTCCCGGACCGCTTGGTGACGTGCGGGTTGAGGGCCTGGAACTCGGGGTCGGCGAGCAGGTCGGTCGGGTTGCCCTCCAGGTGGCCGCAGAGCCACGGCTCGGAGCCGGAGCAGAACGTGCCCGTGTAGCTCTGCGTCAGGAGCTTCGCGACGAGCCGCGCGTTCAGGTGCAACTGCGTGACCTGCTTGCCGTCGCTGTCGTCGAGGACGAACGCGATGCCGAACCCGGAGATCGCGGCGGGGGCGTGGACGGTGGGCCGGTCGCCGCCGTCAGCGGGGCGGGAGCCGAGCACGAAGTCCTCTTCGCCGCCGGTGTACATCTGCCGGGCCAGGTTCTCGCCGCTGGACAGGTAGGTCATCTCCAGGGGGTCGTCGGCCCGGCACATCGCGGGGATCCAGCTGTAGAGGGCCTCGGCGGTGAGTTCGCTGCCCATGACGGGCAGGCGCGACTGCCCGGTGTCCTCGCAGTAGCCGTCGGGGGGCGCGAACTGAAGGGGGACCTCGATGCGGTTGCGCCAGTGGGAGCCCATGAGCGCGGACGTGTAGTTGTGGGTGGCGAGCGAGGAGTTGGAGGTCTGGTTGCACTTGAGCCGCTCGCGGGCTGAGGCGGCGGGGTCGCAGGTCATGGGTCGGACGGGGACGATGACGAGCGAGCATTCGGAGGCGGGTTCGCCGGCGGCGGGGCTGCGCCCGCAGCCGAGGGACGCGGGGCTCTCGTCGCCGGTGCGGATGGGGAAGTCGATGGCGCCGGTGCCGTCGGCGACGGTGAGGCCGACGCGCTCGCCGTACCCGTAGGTGAGCCAGTCGCTGGGCCCGTTGCTGCCGAACACGTCGGGGTAGGAGGTGCCCTCGATGTCGGTGAACGGGAGGACCGCGGAGGCCGGTTCGGGTGCGGTGGGCCAGGATTCGGCGAGGTCGGCCTGGGGGTGGACGGTGCGGTAGGTCGCCATGCAGTTCTCGCGCTGGGCGGCTTCGCCGGGGGCGTGGGCGCATTGGAGGATGAGCACGGGGTAGCGGGTCTGGGCGAGCGCGCCGTAGGACCCGGCGATGCCGCCGGTCTGCATGGAGGGCGTGAACCCGGACCATTCGACGCGGACGATCTCGTTGCGGAGGTCCTCGGTCTTGGAGACGGTGATCTCGCCGGTCGCGCCGTCGCTGAAGGTGACGTCCCTGGTGACGGCGCTGGTGCCGTCCTGCGCTCGGGCGGGTGCGGGGTGCAGGAGCGGGATGAGGAGGACCGCGGAGGCGGCGATGGTGAACGCGATCGCGGCGGCCAGGACCCTGCGGGGGCGGGCGCCGGGGCGGGTGGGGTTCATGTCCGGACTCCGGTGGAGGTCGAGGTGGCGCGCCGGGCGGCGCGGCCGGTGAGGTAGCGGGCGGCGACCGTGGGGACGACGAGGATCGCGAGGAGCTGGACGGCGGCGAGGACGATCGCGGTGAGCGGGATGGCTTCGGCGTCGGCGGACGCGAGGTTGGTGCCGCCGAGGCCGTCGCCGTCCCCGTCGGTGCCGATGGGGAGGCCCGTGTCGGGGTCGATCTCGACGCCTGACGTGCCGTCGGTGCCGGTGCCGCCGGGCCCGACGGTGCCGTCGGCGCCCCCGGTCCCGTCGCCCGTGCCGCCGGTGCCGTCCCCGGTGCCTCCGGTGCCGTCGCCGGAGCCGTCCCCGCCGCCGTCGGTGCCGCCGGGCCCGCCGGTGCCGTTGTCGGTCTCGCCGGTGCAGGGCCCTTCGTTCACCTTGTCGCAGTCGGGGATCGCGGGGGCGATCTCGGCGAGGAGGTTCCGGTTCGGGTCGGAGCCGTCGAACGTCGGGTTGTTGCAGTTCGCGGGGTCGGTGAGCTCGTCCCCGGCGTTCCCGGGGATGCGCTCGATCTGGTCGAACCCGGCCATGACGAGGTTGAGCGGCAGCGGCGAGTACCCGAGGGGCCCGGCCCGGTTCTGGCCCTCGCACAGGAAGTACCCGGCGAAGCGGCTGAGCGTCTCGCCCTTCGCGTCGGTCATGCCGTTGGACTTGTCGGTCGGGAGGATCATGTACGAGTAGGACGACAGCGGGTACGCGCGGGGGTCGGTGTGGTTGAAGACGCCGGTGAGGTCCTGCGTCAGGTACACGGCGGGGTCGGTGTCGTCGGTCTCGATCTCCGCCCTGGTGAGGGCGACGGCGACGTTGTACTGGGTCGGGAGTGTGTAATACCCGGCCTCGTTGAGGATCTTCGCGACGGGCCAGTCCCGTTCCAGCGCATAGGAGTACTCGACGTATCCGATGGCGCCGTCGCCGTAGTCGGCGCTGATGTACCGCTGCACGCCGTCGGACCCGTTCTGCGCGACGAACCCGGAGGCGGTCGGGTAGTAGGAGGTGAGCCCGGAGCGGCCGAAGAACGGGCGCCACAGGTCCGGGTACTGCTCGTCGAGGTAGGTGGTGAACTGGGCGGTCGTCCCGGAGCCGTCGGAGCGGACCACGGGGATGATCTTCTTGTCGGGCATCTCGACGCCGTTGTTGTCGCCGGTGATCTGCGGGTCGTTCCAGCGGGTGATCTCGCCGGTGAAGATCTTCGCGAGGGTGTCGCCGGAGAGGCGCAGGCCCTCGTAGTGCTCGCCGCGGACCTGGATGTTGTACATGAACGCGGTGCCGCCCGCGACGATCGGCATGTACCCGAAGCCGCGGGAGGGCAGGTCGTCCTGGTTGCCCGCGTCGTCGCGGCCGCCCTGGTAGGGGATCTCGGTGACGCCGAAGTCGGTGGTGCCGGACCGGAAGTCGGCGCGGCCGCGGGAGGAGCCGACGGGGTTGAAGTTGACGGTGAGGCCGTTGGAGTCGACGTCGCCGATCCACGTGTTGAGCGCGTTGAAGCTCCACGTGGAGCCGGAGCCGCTGATCGGGGGGAGGCTCTGGGCGTCCGCGGGGGCCGCGCCGCCGACGAGGGTGAGCGCGGCGGCCGTGAGCACGACGATTGCTCGCGAGATCCATTGGCGCGCTGGGGCTGCGGCGGTCATGACCGCCCTCCTTTGCGGTGCGAGGCGACGATGCGGGAGACGGTGAAGAGGACGAGCACGAGTGCGAGGAGCGCGGAGGCGGCGCCGAAGGCGCGGGCGATCATCTCCTCCTCGGGGAGGCGCGCGTTGTTGTAGATGAACGGCGGCAGGGAGGTCTGCCAGCCGGAGAACGGGTTGGCGTTGACGAAGTTCGAGTACCCGGCGGTGAGGACCACCGGGGAGGTCTCGCCGACGCCGCGGGCGACGCCGATGATGAGCGCGGTGGCGAGGCCGGGGCGGGCGGTCGGGAGGACCACGTGCCAGACGGTGCGCCACTGGGACGCGCCGAGCGCGAGGCTCGCCTCCCTGAGGCCGCCGGGGACGAGGCGCAGGACCACGTCGGAGGCGCGGGTGATGATGGGCAGCATCATGACCGCCAGCGCGAGGCTCGCGGCGAAGCCGCTCTGCTCCATGCCGAGCAGGAGGATCCCGGCGATGAGGATGAAGAGCCCCGCGCAGATCGAGGGGAGCGCGGTCATGGCCTCGACGATGGTGCGCACCCACTTCGAGAGCCGTCCGCCCACTTCGGACATGAAGACGGCGCAGGCGACGCCGAGCGGGAGCGCGACGGCGATGGACAGGAGCATCATCTCCAGGGTGCCGATGACGGCGTGGAGCATGCCTCCCTGCGTCAGGTCGGAGGAGTCGTCGAAGACGAGGGGCTCGGTGTAGAAGTTCCAGTGGGACAGGGCTTCGCGGCCGCGCCAGAACGTGGAGGCGATGACGGTGAGGAGCGCGGCGCCGACGACGACGGCGCCGGAGCGGATCACGGTGGCGGCGAGGCGGTCGGCGAGGACGACGCGCCCGTGCCGCTGGAGTGTGACGAGGACGTACATCGCTAGGAACGCCGCGTACCAGCAGAGCACGAACCCGAGGAGCCCCTCGGTGGGCAGGACCCGGTAGTAGAGGACCCAGACCAGGCCCAGCGACCCTGCGGCGCAGCCGATCTGGCTGATGCGGTCGTCGGTGTCGGCGGTGGCGACGCGGCGGGGCTCGTCGGGCGCCGAAGGCTCCGCCCGCTCCTCCTCCCCCACCGTCACCGTGGTCTCGGTTTCCTTTGTAGCCAGTGCAGTCACAGGGGGTCCTCAGATCTCGGTGGCGGCGCCGCTGCGGCTGCGGGCCACGACCATGGCCGCGAGGGTGTTCACGACCAGGGTGAAGGCGAACAGGACGAAGCCCGCGAGCATGAGCGCGGACAGCTGGACCGGCGAGGACTCGCCGAACCGGTTGATGATCTGGGCGGCGATGGTGATGGTGCCGTTCTCCAGGATGCGGACCTTGAGGTCGAAGGCGGGCACGATGATGAGGGCGACGGCGATGGTCTCGCCGAGGGCACGGCCGAGGCCGAGCATGGTGCCGCCGATGACGCCGCCCTTCCCGAAGGGCAGGACCACGGACCGGACGACGCCCCAGCGGGTGCCGCCGAGCGCCAGCGCCGACTCCCGTTCGCCCGCAGGGGCCTGGGAGAAAACCTCGCGCATGACGGAGGCGACGATCGGCAGGACCATGAGGGAGACGACGACGCCCGCGATGAACGCCGAGGACGTGTACTGGTACGCCTCGTTGTTCCACAGTGTCGTGTCGGGGTTCGCGCCGGGCACGTCGAGGACCGCGATCCAGCCGAAGAAGTCGTGGATCCAGCGGGCGACGTCCACGAGCGCGGGCTGGAGGACGATGAGGCCGACGAGCCCGTAGACGACCGACGGGACGGCGGCCATGAGGTCGACCATGGCGATGAGCGTGCGCTTGGACCGCAGGGGCGCGTACTCGGTGATGTACAGGGCCGTGGCGAGCGCGAACGGCACGGCGATGACGATCGCGACCCCGGCGACGGTGATCGTCCCCAGGAGCAGCGCGGAGACGCCGAGTTCGCCGGTCTCCATGTCCCACTTGTTCTCCGTGAAGAACGCGGGCCCGAACTCGTCGAGGGCGATCCCGGACTCGGAGAGCATGAACAGGCCGATCCCGGCCATGAGGGCGAGCACGAGCAGACCGGCGCCGCGGGCGCCGCCGCGGAAGACCCGGTCGGCCGCGGAGTGGCCGTGGTGGATCCGCCGCGGCGTGTCGACGCCGACGGCGGCCTGCCCGCTAGGCGTGGCGGAGGTCAACGGGGGTCCTTTCCGGGGTTCGCGTCATCTCCGGCGGGAGGGCCGGAACACGGCCTCGTCGGCCGTGCCGGGCTTGAACTCGCCGCACAGCTCGACGAAGCGGTCGATGGCGTGGAGGCAGTCGATGCGCCGCGAGTAGGAGGCGGCGGAGCGGGCGACGGGGTCCTCGCCGTCGTAGAGCGTCCACGACCAGGTGCCGTCGTCCTCGTGGACGAGGCGGGGCCGCTGCGCGCCCGCGGCCTCGGCGGCGCGGCGGAGGCTGTCGAGGCATTCGGCGCGGTCCTCGGCGAGGTGGGCGCCGGTCGCCATGGTGCGGTTGTTGTCGCTGAGGAGTCTCCAGAGGAACCCGCCGTGGTTCGCGGGGCGGATGTCGAAGCGGACCATCGGTATCCGATTCTCTTGTGGCGGCCTCGTGGGCCGCTGCGGCGTGCGCGGCGCGGGGCCGCGTCAGGGGGTGTCGCCATGGCCGGTCAGCCGAAGCGGCCGTGGATGTAGTCGGCGGTGCGGGGGTCGCTCGGGGAGCCGAACATGGTCTCGGTGCCGGCCTGCTCGACGACGACGCCGGGCTTCCCCTCCTCGGCGAGGAAGAACGCGCTGTACTGGGAGACGCGCGCGGCCTGCTGCATGTTGTGGGTGACGATGACGATGGTGACCTCGGTGCGCAGCTCCGCGATGGTCTCCTCGATGCGGCGCGTGGAGGTCGGGTCGAGCGCCGAGCACGGCTCGTCCATGAGGAGCACGTCCGGCCGCACGGCGAGGGACCTGGCGATGCACAGCCGCTGCTGCTGGCCGCCGGAGAGCGAGGACCCGGGCTGGGCGAGCCGGTCGCGGACCTCGCGCCACAGCCCGGCCTTGGTGAGGCACCGCTCGACGAGGTCGCGCTTCTCGGCGCGGGTGCGGCGCGTCCCGGTGAGCTTGAGCCCGGCGGTGACGTTGTCCTCGATCGACATGGCGGGGAACGGGTTCGGCTTCTGGAAGACCATGCCGATGCGGCGGCGGGTCTCGGTGATGCGCTGGCCCTGGTCGTATATGTCGGCGCCGTTGAGGCGGACCTCGCCGCCGAGGCCCGCGCCGGGGACGAGCTCGTGCATCCGGTTGAGGATGCGCAGGAACGTCGACTTCCCGCACCCGGAGGGTCCGATGAGGGCGGTGACGGTGCCGGGGCGCATGGCGAGCGAGACCCGTTCGAGGACTTTGTGGCTCCCGAACCAGGCGGAGACGCGGTCCGCTTCGAGCAGGGCGCCGCGGGCGTGCTCGTCGGCGGCGGGGAGCACGGCGGTGGCGTCGGGGGTGTGCGGGAGGACCGCGGTGGCACCGGGCGGGGGCTGCCCGTTCCCGGTGCGATGCGGGTCGAGGACGTTCACGGGGGGAGGCTCCTCACGGACGGGGGTGTTCCTTCACGCACTGCGATCCAACGGGCACGCCGTGACCAAGGGCCCACAAGGGAGTGAACCGGAGGTTCACGACGCATGGCCCGTGATCTGCCTCATACACAAGACAGTGCAAAATCGACATTCTGCGGATTTCCCAGCAGGCATTTCGCCGAGACGGGCCCGATCCTCCGGGCATGCCGTGCGAGCTGGCGGTGCAACGGCTCCTTAACCGGCTGGGCATGGCCAGTTGACGCGGTCTTGGCCGTGAGGTGGTAGTTCCGGGGCGCGCGGTCCTTCAGTCTCGTAGTTGCTTCGTTCCGAAGCGCAACCACCTGACTCGAATGGAGTTCCCATGCGGATCATGGCCAGGACCGCTGCCGCCGCTGCCGGCGTCGCGCTCGCCATCACCACCGGGATCGGTGCCGCGAACGCGGACCCGTCGTTCCAGCCCGTCGGCGCCGACATCGTCGGCGTCGGCTCGGACACCACCCAGTTCGCGCTCAACGACCTCGCGGTGTCGTACAACGCCGCGTTCACCGGCGGCGACCTCGCGTCCTGGGACGCGGTCAACCCGACCACGGGCCTGCCCGGCGACAGCATCTGGGTGGTGGACCAGGACACCGACGGCGTCCAGGACGCCAACAACGAGACCGTCGTCCGCCCCAACGGCTCCTCCGCGGGCATCAACCACCTGCGCCTGGACACCGCCTGCGACGGCACCCAGGACAGCTTCGTCGACTTCGCCCGCTCCTCGCGCGCCCGCCAGGCGTCCGACAGCCTCTGCAACGGCGTCGCGGGCGGCCCGCAGGTCCTGTTCCTGCCGTTCGCGCTCGACAACATGCGCTACGCGGTCAACCGCACCAACGGCGCGATCAACACGGACTTCCCGGCCGACGCGGTCGGCACCAACGCGCCGCTCAACCTGACGGCGGGCCAGCTCGCGTCGATCTACAACTGCTCCGTCGACCAGTGGAGCGACCTGAACGCGGCGTGGTCCACCGCGCTCATCGACGCGAAGATCCCCCAGGCCGGCTCCGGCACCCGCACCGCGTTCCTCGCCGCCATCGGCGTGACCTCCCCCGGCGCCTGCGTCGACGAGGTCCAGGAGCACGACGCGACCGCCGTCGACGGCAACGCGAACGCGATCGTCCCGTTCTCGGTCGGCCGCTTCAACACCCAGGTCCCGGTCGACGGCTCCAGCGTCAAGCCGGTCCAGCTGAACACCTCCGGCTTCTTCCTGTCCCGCCCGCTCTTCAACGTCGTCGTCGACACCACCCCGCTCGACGGCCCCGCCGCCGGCGGCATCCGCACCGACCTCCGGAACCTGTTCGGCGACAACGACGTCGACTGGGGCTGGATCTGCTCGGACGACGCCAAGGACGAGATCGAGGACGCCGGCTTCATCCAGCTCGACACCCTCGACGAGGGCGAAGAGGCCAACCCCTGCGGCCTCGCCCAGTAGCACCCCAGTAGGCACTCCCCACCGATGAGGAACGCCCCGGGCGCCGATCAGGCCCGGGGCGTTCCGCCCTGCCTACCCTTTCCGGAAGGCGGCGTTGCATTCGCGCTGGAGCGCCTCGTCCTCCCACATCGCGTGCTGCGGGGCCGCGTTCGAGCACACGATCGTCCCCCACGCGCCGACCCTCACCGAATGCGCGACGGCGTCCCGGCAGATCCCGGCCCCGACCGGGCCCTCCTCGAAGCGGCCGTCCCGGGGCGTGTACCCGACCCAGCCCTCCCCGAAGTAGAAGGGCACGCCGAGAAGCTTGGCGTGGTCGGCGGCGGCGTCGATCCAGTCGCGCAGGCGGTTCGCCATGGCGATGCGGTGCTCGCCGTAGTGGTCGTACAGGTAGCGGTCGAACAGTTCGGGGTCGCACCAGTCGTGGACGTAGATCTCGGCGGGCTGCATGATCGACGCCTTGAGCTTCCACGCGTTCGCCTCGGGCAGAGCCCATTCGCTGAGGGCCGGGGCGCCGGGGCGCAGCAGGCGGGCCGCGGCGTCCTCCTGGGGGAACTCGGCGGCGGGGCGGCGGAGGCCGAACTCGGCGATGAGGTCGTCGAGGACGCCGTAGACGTAGGGGTGGAAGCCGAGCGCGGTCGCGTTGCGGGGCAGGCCGCGCATGGAGCTGACGGGGACGCCGCCGTAGTTGGGGGCGCAGGGGACGTCGGGGTGCCGGGCGAGGAATGCGGCGATCCCGCGCTCAAGCCGGTCCCGAAGCTCGACGACCGAGTCCTCGACGCCGGGCAGCCCGGCGGTGAGGTGCCCGATCTGCACCTCGTTGTGCGGCTCGACGCAGGCGACGACATGGGCGAGCCCGTGCTGCTCCAGGTAATCCACCAGGTCGGCCTGGGCCTCGGCGAGCACCGTGAGCCGGTCCTCCGGCGCCACGGCATGAAGGGCCTCGTACCAGGCCGGGTCGTCGGCGAACGCCGGACTCTGCTGGTACTCCCAGGAGGAGACGATGACCTTGACGCCGTGCCGATCCGCCGCCCGGAAGAACGCCAGCAGATGCGCCTTCGCATCGATCACCGTGGGCTCGCGCACGTCGTACCAGCGGACCCGGCCCCCGTACTCCCCGCCGAGCGGTTCCAGCCGGAGCGCGGAAGTATCGACCCCCGACCTGAACAGCAGGATCGGCATCGCGCAGATACGAACGGCGTTGTACCCCAACTCCACCGCCCGCGCGAACGCCGCATCCAGGTCCTCGAACGGCTCGCCTGGCCCGGTCCGCACATACCAGGAGAAGTCCCAGAGCGTCATAGAGAGACGTTCGGGCAGGTCAACTACGTTCGCATCATTCATGAATCCTCCTCAATGGTGAGTCGGGTCTCTTTGACCCGGATTGCTGTCACAGATTCGACGGCTACCCCGTCCTCCCTCCGACGCAGGGCCGGATCGACCCAGACCCCGGTACTGCGGACCCAGGGAAGGAATTCGAGCCGAACAGAGCCAAGGGAGGTGACATCGATGTCCCAAGGGCGGCCATGCCAGAAGTGGTCACCGACGAGTCGGCCGCCCGAATAGGCACGCGCGACATCACCGGTCCACTCGATGCGCAACAGAGTCCGATCGGCACTCGGCTCGGGCAACTCGACATGGACGACGGCAGCACCGGAATAGTCCTCAGGAGCACTGAGACGCCCCATGGGCCCGCCACACCGTGGCACAGCCGCAGGCCCATGTCCGGGACGCAAGTCGGCAAGGAGCGGCTCCGAACCGGCGCCCGGAACCATGAGCGCATAAGCGCGCCAGGAACCATCAGGCCCATAGAGGATCGCGAGGTTCACTCGCTCCCGGTCGGAGTGAACAACGAGGTCATTGCCGTCGGCGTAGACCGGGGCGTCGGCGAGGACCAGGCGGTCGCGCCCGGCGAGGCGCAAGCGGTAGAGGCGATTCGCGCTCGCTTCGTCGAGCACCAGGAGCCGCACGCCGTCTAGGTCGATGAAGCAGTCCGGCCCGGGAGATCCGGGAAGCTCGACTGGCGTGCCGTCGCCTAGGACCAGTTCGACCGGCACACCGTCGATCGCCGCGAAGACGACGAGGTCTCGCGCGCCGACGGAAACATCAGGTGCGTCGAGGGCGGGTGGGCCGCCGCCGGTCCCGGCCGGAATGTCGGTCGTGGCGGGTACCGTCGCGGCGTACGTGCCGCCTTCGGCGGTTCCGCCGCCGCTGGCGGCGGGGTTGGTGAGGGGGAATCGGGTGAGGAGTTGGGCTGTGGCGCTTCGGAGTTCGAGGGCGTCGGTGAGGGGGTAGCGGAGGGGCCAGGCGAGGGAGCGGTCCGCGGGGAGGTCGATGGGGGTGGTCGGGACCGTGATCGTGGCGTCGTCGAAATGGACCGTGAACTGCACACCGGGCTGCGCGGGGAGCCGGTGGTGGCGCGGCTGGTAGGTCGTCGCGAAGAGGTAGCCGCTGGTGCCGTCGGAGCGCACCGACCAGCGGAGCCCGCCGGGATCGTCGCCGATGTGCGGCGCCATGCGCGCGAGGCGGTGGCCGTCGGCGTCGAGCCATAGGTGCTGGCGCCGCAGGAGATGGTGGTGCGGGCGGATCTGGCCGTGTTCGCCGATCGGGGCGTGGAAGTCGTACGTCAGGAGCGGCACGTCGTTCGGGTACCCGGTCGCCTGCGACTCCTGTTCCGTCCCTTGGGGTCCGGTGCGCTGCGTACCGCCCGCGTACATGTAGTAGCCCTGCCAGGCCGAGCCGGAGCCGAGCTTCGCGAGGGCGACCGCCGCGACGTCCTCGGGTTCGACCAGCGGGCGCCGGTGGTACGCCACGTGCATGCCGCCACCCAGCTCGCAGGTCACGAACGGCACGTCGTCGCGGTCGGCGGCCGGGCCCGCCGCGACGCCGTCGAGGGCCTCGCGGAGGTCGGCGCCGACGGTGAGGTCGTCGCGGGTGGTGCTGTACCGGAAGTGGACCGGCGCGAACGCGGGCCACTCGGTCGTCGCCTCCTCCCAGAAGCCGTCGGCGTACGCACCGAACACGGGCAGGAGCGTGTCCGGGACCTGCGCGCCGCCCCACCCGGTCGCCGTCCAGATCGGCACGCGCAGGCCGAGCTCCTCGGCCATGACCCGAAGGGTCGCAAGGTGACCGGGCTGGTCGTACAGCTCGTTGTCCACCTGGGCGGCGATGATCGGCCCGCCCTCGGCGTGCGTGAGGCCGCGGAGCTGCCCGATCGTCTCCGCGTAGAGCGCGCGCACGAGCGCGAGGTACGCCGGGTCGTCGGTGCGGGCCTTCAGGTCCCGTTCCAGGAGCCAGTCGGGAAACCCGCCGTTGCGGTACTCGCCGTGCGCCCACGGCCCGAGGCGGATCACGACGTCGAGCCCGTGCCCGGCCGCGAGTTCCACGAACGCGCGGAGGTCGAGGTTCCCGGTCCAGTCGAAACGGCCCGGCTCGGGCTCGTGCGCGGCCCAGAAGACATAGGTCGCAACGGAGTCGAGGCCGCCGGCGCGGGCGTGGCCGAGGGTCTCGCTCCACCGTTCGCGCGGGAGCCGCGAATAATGGATCTCGCCGGTCCGCGGGATCCACGGGCGGCCGCCGCGTTCGATCCAGCGGCTGGTGACCTCGATGTCGCCGCCACCGAACGGCAGATGGCCGCGGGTCGGGGGCGGCGGGGCGGGGACACGGATGCTTCGGGTCATTTCGACTCCTCGTCGAGCTGCGCGAGTTGGGCGCGGAGTGCGGCCGTGCGCTTGTCATGGGCGGCTTGGAGGTCGGTGGTGAAAAGGAGCATCTCGGGGAGTGAAGTCGCGAAGTAGTCCACTGTGGCGATATCTGAGGACTGGGTCTCTATGTGGTCGGCCAGGCCGTCTCGGAGCGCCTGGGCTGCGGCGGTATCGCCTAGGCGGCGGAGGGCCGTCACCGAGGCCGCGGTGTGCTCGGAGTACGCCTGGACTCGCATCCCCTGGAAGTCGCCTTCCTGTTGCGCCGCTTCGCGCCAGGCCGCGCGGGCGGCTTCGGCCTCGCCCGCGGCGGCGAGGGCGTCGCCGAGGGCCAGGTGCAGGTCGGCGGTGTTGGCGAGCGGGTGGCGGGCCTCGCCGAGGTTCGGGGCGGGACCGAGGGCGGCGCGTGCGTGGGTCACGGCGAGCGGGGCGTCTCCAGCGGCGAGTGCCGCGCGGGCGCATGACAAGTGGGCCTCCTCCCAGGCGGCCAGGACGCGGCCTTCGCCGCCTTCCCAGGGCTGGAACGCTCGGCCAGCGAGGACGTCGAGCGCGTCGGCGGGTCGACCGGTCAAGGTCAGGAGTTCCGCGAGCTGCACGGTGAGGTCGTCGCGGGTGTCGACCAGGTCGCGGCGGTCTTCCAGGACCGCAAGGCGTTTCGCGGGATCGACGCCGCGGCGGGCGTCGAGCTGGTCGGCTTCGTAGAGGAGGCGGGCGTCGTCAGGGGCGACAGCGCGGGCGCGCGCGTACCAGTCGGCGGCGCGCTCGGGGTCGCCCTGGACGTTGTGGGCGGCGACCCCGAGGTTGCGCAGCACCACCGGGTCGCCGGTGCCCGCGGCGGCCTCCCATGCGGCGATCGCCTCGTCGCGGCGGCCCGCGGCGTACAGGCGGTGTCCCGCCAGCGCGGCGATGACGGGGTCGCCGGGGCGGTGCTGGCGCAGGCGCGCGAGGGCGTCGTCTTCGGTGTGGGTGGGGAAGCACCAGGTGCGGTCGAGGTCATGGACCTGTTGCAGCGCTTGGTCGGCGGCGGTCTCGTCGCCGCGGGTGAAGGCGAGGTCGGCGCGGTGGAGCCAGGCGATGGGGGCGATGTTGACCTGGCCGGGGGCCGGGGTGAGGGTCGCGGCGGTGGCGAGGAGGTCGGTCGCGGTGCGGTCTTCGCGGATCGCGAGGTATTCGAGGGCGACGTCGAGGGCGATCGTGGGGTCGGTGGTGGGTTGGGCGTCGAGGCCGAGGCGGGTGGCGAGGTCGCGGGCCCAGGCGTCGAGCGGGTTGTCGCGGAGGGTGTCGGCGGTGATGGCGGCGGCGCGGTCGCGGTCGCCGCGGCGGAGGGCTGCGACGGTGAGGAGGTTGCGGGCCTGGGTGTGGCGGGGGCTGCGGGTGACGAGGTCGGTGAGGGCGGGTTCGGCGTCGAGGCCGGTCGCAGGGTTGGAAGCGAGGTCGAGGCGGGCGGTGGCGAGCGCTGCGGGGTCGGTCCAGGTCTGGTCCCAGGCGGCTTTTCCGAAGGCGGCCTTGGCTTCGGCGGTGCGGCCTTGGCGGGTGAGGACGAGGCCGAGGCGGTAGTGGGCTTCGCCGTCGCGGGGGTTGGGGTTGCGGCGGGTGAGGCGTGCGACGGCGGTGCGCAGGTGGGTCTCGGCGTCGGCCAGGCGGCCGGTGCGCATGAGGCGTGCGGCGAGTGCGGTGTTGCAGCGGGCGTCGCCGGGGTCGCGGCGCAGGGCTTCGCGCCAGTAGGGCTCGGGCGGGCGGGTGGCGTGGCGGTACTGGTCGAGGTGGAGGCCGGTGAGGTAGAGCTCGTCGGTGGAGGTGATCGCTTCGGGTGCAGGGGGTTCGGTCGCGGGGTCGGCGGTGGCGGGCTCCGTGGGAGAGGGCCGGGGACGCCAGGTCGCGAGGGTCTCGCCCTCGTGTTCGACCGTCAGTTCGAGTGCGGTCGCCTCGACGGGTTCCGCCAGGTGGAATTCCCCCACGTGCGGGGTTCCGGGGGCGAGGTCGGCGACTGCTTCGTGGAGTGTCCGGTCAGCGGTCCGCAGGAGGATTCGGGCGCCGGGCCGAGGAGCGGTCACGGCCGCGGCGATCCGGACGAGCGCGCCTTCGACGTCGAGGCGGACGGCGGCGTCCAGTGTGGCCTGGTGGACGGGGCCGGTGTCCTGGATCGGGTACCAGTACTGGGAGAAGGTGCGGGTCTCGCCGGGCCGGAGGTGGGAGAAGTCGGGCTGGTTGTCGGTGTGGACCCCGGCCATGAGCTCCACGTAGGGCCCGTTGGTGTCGGTGAGGTGGGCGTCCCAGGCACAACCGAAGGGGGCGTTGCCCCAGGTCCACTGCTTCTTGCCGGGGGCGACTCGGTGGTCGGCCCAGTGAACGAATCCGGCGCGGGCGGCGTGGTCGTAGCCGCCGAAGAAGTCGTCGTCGGTGTCGAGGCACATGTAGGAGGTGGGGACGGGGATGTTGCGGTACCAGTCGAGGCGGTCGCCGCCGGGGGCGCGGGACGGGTAGTCGACGCCGTAGTAGTGGCCTTGGGCGGCAGGGAAGGTGGTGGTGGCGCGCTTGGCGTGGTCGGCGACGACGCGGACGTCGGTAGGGAAGAACGACTGGTAGTCGTCTCCGGCGGCGGCGGCGACGTTGGCCCACCACAGGAACGTCTGCATGTCGTCGGTGCGGTTGGCGAGGTGGCCGCGCAGTTCGACGAGCGCGCTCCCGGGGCGGAGTCGGATGCCGTGCATGCCCTGCATGCGGGCGAAGGGGTCGTGGTCGGAGCACCAGGCGGTGGCGGCGCCGTCGGGCTCCTCTTCGATGAGGGTCTCGACGGGGAGGTGGGTGGCGGGGCGGTGGTGCTGGGGCCAGTTGAACTCGACGCCGCCGGAGACCCAGGGCCCGGCGAGGCCGACGAGGGCGGGTTTGATGACGTCGTTGCGGTAGAAGAAGTCGTGGCCGCGGGTCTTGTCGAGTCCGATGTGGATGCGTCCGCCGAGGCCGGGGAGGATCATGAGCCGCACGTACTCGTTCTCCAGGTGGATCGCGTCCCAGTCGCGCGGGGTCTTCTCGCGCGAGACGGCGTCGATGAACGGCAGCGGGTAGACCGCCCCGGAGGAGCCCTGGTAGACGCGCTGGTCGAGGTAGGCGGGGTAGCGGTCGGGGGCGGCGGGCGCGTAGGTGTCGATCGCGACGGGTTCGCGCCAGGCGCGCACGGGGCGGTCGGCGAGGGCGGCGGGGGCCTCGGGTAGGACGATCCTCGACTCTGGTGCGGGCATGGTCTCGACCGTACGGGGCCTTGACGTGGTCGTCCATGGCCGATTCAATGAAGCGCATGGACGAATCGACGGTCGGCATCCGCGAGGGGTTCGCGGGCCAGCGGATGCTGGTGGTGCCGCGCGGGACGGTGGCGAAGGCGCTGCGGCACCCGGTGGCGGGGAAGCTGCTGGTGACCGATGCGGGCTGCTACCCGCGCGCGGCCGGGCACCGGCGCTCGCGCCCGCACGGGGCGCGCGAGCACGTGCTGCTGGTGTGCACCGACGGCGCGGGCTGGTGCCGGGTGGGCGGCGAGGAGGTCGCGGTGGCGCGGGGCGGGACGGTGCTGCTCCCGGCGGACCGGAAGCACGTGTACGGTGCGGCGCCGGAGGACCCGTGGACGCTGTGGTGGTTCCACTTCACGGGTTCGGACGCGGCGGACCTGGTGCGGGCCGCGCACGCGGCGGCGGGCGGGCCGGTGACGCACCTGCGGGACCCGGCGCCGGTGGCGAGCCTGGTCTCGCAGGTCATCGACGCACTGGACGCGGGGTTGACGACGGCGGGCCTGATGCGCGCGGCGGGCGCGGCGTGGCATGCGCTCGCGCAGGTCGCGGCGACGGGCCGCCGCGAGCCGGGGCCGAGCCTGAGCCCGCTGGAGCGGGCCGTGGAGCACCTGCGGGAGACGGCGCCGCGGCGCACGTCGGTGACGGCCCTGGCGGCGATGGTGGGGTTGAGCGCGTCCCAGTTGAGCGCGCTGTTCCGGGAGCGGCTCGGCTTGTCGCCGTTGCGGTTCCAGGTGCAGTTGCGGATGGCGCTGGCGCGGGAGCTGCTGGACGGCACGTCGCTGCCGGTGGCCGCGGTGGCGCGGGAGGCCGGGTACGACGACCCGATGTACTTCTCGCGGCAGTTCGCGCGCCAGCACGGGTTGACGCCGACGGCGTTCAGGGAGCGCGGACCGGTCGGGTAGGCGGTCCCCGGAGGCCGGGCCTCCGGGGACCGGGCGGCTAGACGCCGAGCCAGGCTTGCGGGCCGGCGTACGTGTCGAGCAGCGCGGGCAGGGAGCTGGCGCTGTCGAGGGTGTACGAGTAGTAGTCGGACGGGTTGAACGCGGAGCCGCTGGTGACGCGGTCGCCGGTGCAGTCGACGCAGATGCTCCCGGACTGGCGCAGCTGCGCGGTCGCGTCGGGGTAGTACGGGTCGTTCACGTTGTCGAAGTAGGAGTTCTCCAGGACCATCTTGGTGGAGCCGCGCGAGTAGTTGCCGTACCCGCTGATGTCCTGGAGGTAGTTGTTGTACAGGTGGGCCAGCGCGACGTTGTCGGTGCTGGGGTTGCGCTGGTTGGTGCCGTGGATCCAGTTGTGGTGGATGGTGATCCGCGAGGTGACGTTGGTGGTCCAGCCGATGCCGAAGGACTTGTTGCCGGGGCCGAGCTCGTTCCAGGACACGGTGAGGTTGGTGGTGTCCTTGCGGGAGTCGATGATGCCGTCGTTCATGTTGTAGATGCGGTTGTGGTCGATCCAGACGTTGGACGCGGTGTCCATCTGGATGCCGTCGTAGTCGTAGTCCTTGTCGTCGGGGTCGTCTTCGGGCATGAGGGTGTCGCGGATGGTGAGGTTGCGGATGATGACGTTGCTGGTGCCGGTGCCGAGGAAGAATCCGCCGCCGACGATCTGGCCGGAGGTGCCGACGCCGATGACGGTCTTGTTGGAGCCGACGCTGATCTCCTTGCCCTTGGGGCTGATGTTGATGGTGGTGGCGACGCGGATGGTGTAGGCGCCGGAGGCGGCGGCGTAGCGTTCGAGGTCGGCTTGGGTGGTGACGGTGACGGTGGTGCCGCCCTGGCCGCCGGTGACGCCTTGGCCGAAGCCTTCGAGCCGGTCGACGTTGGCGGGGCGGGAGCCGACGGGGACGAGTTTGAACTGCTGATTGGTGGCGCCGGTGGCGGCGTACTGGGAGATCCTGCCGCCCTTGGCGGTGGACCATTCCCAGACGTCGAGTGCTTTGCCGGAGGCGCGGTTGACGAAGGTGGCGTAGCCGCCGCTCTCGGTGATGGTCCACTGCTGGTTGGCGGTGCCGGCGTCGCCCCATTGCTGGATCTTGGCGCCGTCGGCGGTGGAGCCGCCGTCGACGTCGAGGACCTTGCCGGAGAGGCGGACCTGGATCTTGTAGTAGCCGCTTCCGGCGTCGAGGAAGCGGAACTGCTGGTCCTGGGAGCCGTTGGAGTCCCATTGGACGAGTTCGGCGCCGTTGTCGAGGGAGGCGGCGCGGATGCCGAGGACGAGGCCGGAGCTGCGGGACTGGAGGTTGTACCAGGTGCCGGTCTCGAAGGCTTCGGCCCTGGCGGTCTGCCAGAAGTTGAGGGACGCGGCGGCGAGGGCGGCGGCGAGGAGTGCCGTCAGGGCGAGCACGAGGCGGCGCGGGCGCGCCGTGGATATCGTCATGCGGTTGTCCTTGTCGGAGTCGGGTTCACGGCCCGCGACATGCCGGGAATCGAAGGTCGTGAGTATTTACTTTCATCAATTTACATAACCGGGGCGCGGACGCGCAAGTGCGGGCCGCGGGACGGGGCCACTGTTGTGCAGGGCATGTTGCGAGGAGCGTTCACGCTGCTCTAAGGTAAGGCTTACCTAATGCAGAGGAGCCCGCCTTGACCCCCCGTACCACCCTGCGCCCCAGGGCCGCCGCGATCCTGGCGAGCGCCGCCGGGCTGATGATGGCCGCCTCCTGCACCACCGACGCGCCCGCCGCCGAGGAGGACGCCGCCGAGCGCGAGGCCCAGGTCAGCGAGCAGTGCCAGGACGCCGTGGTCCCCGAGCTGCCCGAGCTCCCGCCCGTCGCCGAGGGCACCGGCACGCAGACCGTCGCCAGCGGGTTCGGCGACGTGGACCTGCCCGTCGCCCCCGAGGCCGCGCTCGGCATGTACACCACCGACGTCGACATCCTCGTCTGGCTGCGCTACCCCCTCGCCGCGAGCCAGCCGATCCGCGGCGACGCCGGGTACACGACGTTCCCGTGCTTCTTCCCGCAGGAGGCGCTCGCCGACGTCGCCACGTTCGCGAACTACCCCGAGTACGACTACGAGTCCGTGCTCCTCGCCGAGCCCGATTTCATCCTCAACGGCCTCGGCTACGACCCCGACGTCGTCTCCCGCCTCCCCGAGATCGCCCCGACCTACAGCGTCGACGCGTTCGACGGCCGCCCCTGGATGGAGCACTTCGAGGAGACCGCCGCCGCCCTCGGCCGCACCCAGTACTTCGAGGAGTGGAAGACCCTCTACGACGAGCGCATCGCCGAGGTCCGCGCGAAACTGGACGACCCGGCCGGGATCACCGTCGCCCCCGTCGGCTACTGGGAGGACCAGTTCCAGACCGGCTGCTACGCGGGCGTCGAATGCCAGGTCTTCGAGGACCTCGGGCTCACCGTCGCCCCGACCTCCCTCGCGAACGACCGCGAAGGCGAGGCCCTCAGCGGCGAGACTATCGGGAAGATGGACGGCATCGACTACGCGTTCATGATCCGGAACACCGGCGAGGAGGGCGACGCGCAGTTCCAGCAGCTCCTGGACGACGCCGCGCAGAACCCCCTCTGGGCCGACCTCGACTTCGTGCCGGGCGACGGCATCGTCGGCTACGAGATGGAGATGACCTTCGGCTCCCCCAGCGGGCAGCTCGCGTTCCTCTCGGTCGTCGAGCAGGCGCTCCTCGGATGAGCGGCATGAGGGTCATGCACGCCGAGGTCGTCGCCGTCGAGGACCTCTCGCCCGTGCTGCGGCGCATCGTGTTCGGCGGGCCGGGCCTCGCCGGGTACCCGACCAGCGGCGTCGGCGACGAGTACGTGCGCGTCCTGTTCCCCCTCGGCGGCGAGGAGCGGCCCCCGCTCCCCGAGGTCGACGGGGACGACATCGATTACTCCACAGTGGACGGCGATCGGCTGCGCACCTACACGGTCCGCGGCGTCGGCGAAGGCACCGTCACCATCGACTTCGTCGTCCACGACGGCGGCCTCGCCGCCGGATGGGCCCGCGCCGCGACAGTCGGGGACGTCGTCGGGATCAACACGCCCAAGCCGCTCTACGACCCGCCCGCGGGCCTCGAATGGCAGGTCCTCGCCGCCGACAACGCCGGACTCCCCGCGGCCCTGCGGATCGTGGAGCTCACGCCCCCGCACGTCGCCACCAGGCTCGTCCTCGAAGTCGCCGACGAAGCCCACAAAGTGGACGTGCCCGAGCACCCGAAGCTGGAGACCACGTGGGTCCTCGGCGGCAACGGGCACGCCCCCAGCTGCCTCGACGAGGTCGTCCGCGGCCTCCCCCGCCCCGACGGCACCGGGTACGTCTGGGTCGCCGGGGAGACCAGGGCCCTCCGCGGCGCCCGCAAGCACCTGCGCCGCGAACTCGGCCTCCCCGCCACCGCCTACAAGGCCCTCGGGTACTGGACGGTCGACGCCGAGCGGTGGCGCGAGCGGTACGCCGCCCTCGACGACGCCACCCGTGAAGAGCTGCAAGCGATGTGGGCCACCGACGAGGACCCCGAGGCCGTCGCCGACGCCTACGAGGACCGCCTCACGGCGCTGGGGCTATGACCACCACTGAAGCGACAGTCGAAGCATCGCCGCGACGGCGGCGGCGGGCCCTCGGGCTCGCCGCCGCCGCGGCCGCACTCGCCCTCCTCGTCGTCCTCAGCCTCGTGTTCGGGTCGAAGCCGCTGCCGCTCACCGACGTCGTCACCGCCCTCGGCCGCGACAACGGCGACGCCCACGTCATCGTCGTCGGCCAGCGGATCCCGCGGACGGTCCTCGCGATCGTCGTCGGCATCGCCCTCGCGGTCGCCGGGGCCCTCATGCAGGGCCTCACCAGGAACCCCCTCGCCGACCCCGGGCTCCTCGGCGTGTCCGCGGGCGCGGCGCTCGGCGTGGTCCTGGTCGTGCGGGCCGTCCCCGGCGCCGACCACCTGCTCCAGACGTGGGCGGCGTTCCTCGGGGCCGTCGTCACCGCGTGCGCGGTGTTCGTCATCGGGTCGATGGGCGGGCGCGGCCGTTCGCCCGTGACGCTCGTCCTCGGCGGGGTCGCGCTCGGCGCGGTCCTCCAAGGGATCGCGTCCACAGTGGTGCTGCTGAACCGGGACGCGTTCCTGACGATGCGGTCCTGGCAGGCCGGGTCCGTGGCCGACCTGGGCTGGCCCGCGGTGGGGACGATCGCGCCGTTCGTCGCGGCCGGGCTGCTCCTCGCGGCCGTGGCCGCGCGGGGGCTCAACGCGACCGCGCTCGGCGAGGACCTCGCGACCGCGCTGGGCGGCAACCAGTGGCTGACGCGCATCGCCGTCGTCGGCGCCGTGACGCTGCTGTGCGGGTCGGCGACCGCCGCGGTCGGCGTCGTGTGGTTCCTCGGCATGATGGTCCCCCACATCGCCAGGTGGATCACGGGGCCGGACCAGCGGTGGATCCTCGCGTACAGCGTGCTCCTCGGGCCGTGCCTCATGGTCGCGGCCGACGTCCTCGGGCGGGTCGTGGTCATGCCCGACGAGATCCCCGCGGGCGTCGTCACCGCCGTCATCGGGGCGCCCGTGCTCATCAGTATGGTGCGCAGGAAGAAAGCGAGCGGCCTGTGAGGCGCTACGTCGTGCTCCGCGCGGGCGGGGCCTACTCGTCCCGGTCGCTCCTGCGGGTCGCCGCGGTCACCGCTGCCCTTGCGGCCGTGACGATCCTGGCCGCGGTGGTCGCGCTCGGGCTCGGCGAGATGCGGGTGTCCGCAGTGGACGTGGTCCGGGCGCTCGCAGGGGACGCCGGGACCGCGGTCGAGACGGTCGTCGTCCAGTGGCGGCTGCCGCGGGTGCTCCTCGGCGTCGTCTTCGGCGCCGCGCTCGGCCTCTCCGGCGCGATCTTCCAGTCCCTCACCAGGAACCCGCTGGGGAGTCCCGACGTGATCGGGTTCGACTCCGGCGCCTACACGGGCGCGGTCGTGTCGATCATCGCCGTCGGCGGCACCGCCCTCGTCATCCCCTCCGCGCTCGCCGGGGGCATCGCCACCGCGCTCGCGGTGTACCTCCTCGCGTACCGGCGCGGCGTCCACGGGTTCCGGCTCATCGTCGTCGGCATCGCCGTCACCGCGCTCCTCGGCTCGGTCAACACGTACCTGATCCTCAAGGCGAGCCTGTGGCAGGCGCAGATGGCCGCCGTGTGGGGCGCCGGGAGCCTCAACGGCCTCGACTGGGCCGACGCCCGCATCGGCACGGCCGTGGTGCTCGCGCTGGTCGTGCCGCTCCTGTGGCTCGGGCGGCGGCTGCGGATGCTCGAACTCGGCGACGACGCCGCCGCCGCGATGGGCGTCGCGGTCGAGCCGGTGCGGCTCGCGCTCGTCGTCGTCGGCGTGTCCCTCTCCGCGGTGGTCACGGCGCTCGCGGGTCCGATCCCGTTCGTCGCGCTCGTCGCGCCGCAGCTCGCGCGCCGCCTCGCCCGCGCGCCGGGCGTGCAGCTCGTGCCCTCCGCGGTCATGGGCGCGTTCCTGCTCGTCACCTGCGACATGGTCGCGCTCAACGTCCCGCCGATCGCGCTGCCGGTGGGGCTCATGACGATCATCCTCGGCGGCGCCTACCTCGTCTGGCTGCTCGTCGCGCAGTCGCGGAAGGAATTGCGATGACCCTCGAAGCCGCGAACGTCACGTTCGGCTACCGCGACCGGCCCGTCGGCACCGGCCTCGACCTGGCAGTCGAACCGGGCTCGTTCACCGCGATCGTCGGCCCCAACGCATGCGGGAAGTCCACGCTCCTGCGCGTCCTCTCCCGGCTCCTCAAACCCACCGAGGGCGCGGTCCTGCTGGACGGCAAGGCCATCGCGCACCAGCCGTCGAAGCAGGTCGCCAAGCGGCTGGGACTGCTCCCCCAGTCCTCGATCGCACCGGACGGGATCACCGCGCAGGACCTCGTCGCCCGCGGCCGCTACCCGCACCAGACCGCCCTGCGGCAGTGGAGCCGCGCCGACGAGGCCGCCGTCCGGGAGGCCATGGCCGCCACCGGGACCCGGGACCTCGCCGACCGGCTCGTGGACGAGCTCTCCGGCGGCCAGCGCCAGCGCGTGTGGGTCGCGATGGTCCTCGCGCAGCAGACGGAGCTGCTCCTGCTCGACGAGCCGACGACGTTCCTCGACATCGCCCACCAGATCGAGCTGCTCGACATCTTCGCGGGCCTGAACGACGAGGGCCGCACCGTGATCGCGGTCCTGCACGACCTGAACCAGGCCGCGCGGTACGCGTCGCGGATCGTCGCGATGCGCGACGGCGCGGTCTACGCGGAGGGGACCCCGGCGGAGGTCATCACCGAGGCGACCGTGGAGGCCGTGTTCGACCTGCCGTGCAAGGTGGTGCCGGACCCGGTGTCGGGGACGCCGCTGGTGATCCCGCTCGGGCGGGCGCGGCGGGGCGCTTGAGCGCGCTATACCGTTGAGGGGACCCGCCTCACGCCTGCCCGGAGGACCCCCATGGACGAGCCTGCCCTCGCCGACCTGCCCGGATCGACCCGTGCGGCCGTGCTGACGCTGTCGGGGCTGTGCGGGGTCGGGCTGGTGTGCGCGTTCGTCCTCGGGTTCGCGCTGGTGGCGCTCGCGCAGGCGCGGGCGGGCGGGACGGCGGTGCCCGCGGGGGCCGGGCCGGCGCTATACCGGTTCGCGGCGGGGACGGCGGCGTTCGCGGTGTGCCGGGGCGCGCTCGCGGCGATGATCGTGCGGCGCAGCAACACTGCGCGGAAGCTCGCGGGGCTGCTGGAGGCGGCGGCGATCGCTCTGGGGTTGTTGTCGTGGTACGGCGGGCCCGGGTTCGAGGGGCCGCGGGTCGGTTCGCTGGCGGTGACCGCGGACGCGGCGTCGTGGTTCGGGGCGACCGCGGGGATCGCGGTGTCGCTGGCGGTGGTGCTGCTGCTGTGGTCGCGCGGTTCAGAGGCGTGGTGCTCGGGTCAGGGGATGATCGAGTCGACGTAGCCGCCGTCGACGCGGACGGCCGCGCCGGTGGTGGCGGACGCGAGCGGCGAGGCGAGGTAGGCGACGAGGTTCGCGATCTCCTCGGGTTCGATGAGGCGGTGCAGGAGCGACTGGGGCCGGTGGACGCGCATGAACTCGCGCTGCGCCTCGTCCCACGGCAGGTCCTTGTCGACGAGCTGGTAGACGAAGTCCTCGACGCCGCCGGTGTGCGTGGGCCCTGCGATCACGGCGTTGACGGTGGTGCCGGTCCCGGCGGCGGTCTTCGCGAAGCCGCGTGAGACGGCGAGGAGCGCGGTCTTGCTGGTGCCGTAGTGGATCATCTCCTCGGGGATGACGATCGCGGAGTCCGAGGCGATGTTGAGGACGCGGCCCCAGCCGCGGTCGGTCATGCCGGGCAGGTAGGTGCGGATGAGGCGCACCGCGGAGAGGACGTTCACCTCCCAGTAGCGGCGCCATTCGTCGTCGGTGATCGCCAGTGCGGGCTGGGCGCCGAAGATCCCGAGGTTGTTGACGAGGACGTCGACGGCGGGGAGGGACTCGGCGAGGACGGCGGCGCCGTCCTCGGTGGCGAGGTCGCCGGGGGCGGCGAAGTAGTCGCCGCCGGTCTCGGCGGCGAGGCGCGCGACGGCCTGGTCGACGGTGGCGGGGTTGCGGCCGTTGACGCCGACGCGGGCGCCCGCGGCCGCGAGCCGTATGGCGATGGCCTCCCCGATGCCCTGGGTGGAGCCGGTGACGAGTGCGGTCCTGCCGTCGAGGTCGATCGCGATCATGGCGCCGACTCTACCGGCGGGCCGGTGGCCTTGGGCCGGTTCGGAGTCAGCGGCCGGGGTCCGGGAGGCCGGGGTCGGGGAGGCCCAGGTCGCGGAGCGGGTCGCCGACCATGGTCGCGGGGTCGACGATCCGGTCGAAGTCCGCGGCGTCCACGCCGAGGCCGATCGCGGCCTCGCGGAGCGTGGAGCCCTCGTGGTCGGCCTTGTGGGCGATCGCGGCGGCCTTGTCGTACCCGATGTGGGGGCTGAGGGCGGTGACGAGCATGAGCGAGCGGTCGACGTACTCGGCGACGGCCTTCCGGTCGAGCTCGATGCCCTCGACGGAGTGGAGACGGAGCGTCCCGCACACGTCGCCGAGGATGCGCGCCGAGTGGAGCACGTTCTGGATGACGATGGGCCGCATCGTGTTCAGCTCGAAGTTCCCCTGCGCGCCCGCGGCGGCGACGATGGAGTCCTCGCCGATGACCTGGAGGGCGACCATGACGGCGGCCTCCTGCTGGGTCGGGTTGACCTTCCCGGGCATGATCGAGGAGCCCGGCTCGTTCTCGGGCAGGCGCAGCTCGTGCAGGCCCGCGCGCGGGCCGGAGGAGAGCCAGCGCATGTCG
This sequence comes from Glycomyces sp. NPDC047010, assembly GCF_040644205.1. Taxonomy (NCBI): domain Bacteria; kingdom Bacillati; phylum Actinomycetota; class Actinomycetes; order Glycomycetales; family Glycomycetaceae; genus Glycomyces; species Glycomyces sp. NPDC047010. The sequence continues at coordinate 159,989 of NZ_JBEYVY010000012.1, forward strand.
TTGGCGGCCTTCATGAGGGCGACGGCGACGCCGCGGAGCGCGGCGCTGACGGCGACCATCCCGTCGAGGGAGCCCTGGGCGGCGAACTTGTTCGGGGCGGTGACGAGCGGGAGGCCGGTGAGCTCGGCGAGCTTCGCGGCGATGGCCTCCCCGAAGTCCTCGGGGGCGTTGATGCCGGTGCCGACGGCGGTGCCGCCCGCGGCGAGTTCGCATACGGCCGTGAGGGACTGCTCCAGGCGGGCGGCGGCGGCGCGGAGCTGCGCCTCCCAGCCGGACCACTCCTGGCCGACGGTGAGGGGCGTGGCGTCCTGGAGGTGGGTGCGGCCGATCTTGACGACGTCGGCCCAGCGGCGGGCCCGGTCGCCGATGGCGGCGGCGAGCGCGAGGACCTGCGGGAGGGTGCCGTCGCGGACTTCGAGGAGCGTGGCGACGTGCATCGCGGTCGGGAACGTGTCGTTCGTGGACTGCGCGAGGTTGACGTGGTCGTTGGGGTGGACGGTCCGGTCGCGGCCGAGACCGCCTGCGAGGAGCTGGCTGGCGCGGTTGGCGACGACCTCGTTGACGTTCATGTTCGACTGGGTGCCGGACCCGGACTGCCAGACGTACAGGGGGAACTCGTCGTCGAGGGCGCCTTCGGCGACCTCCTCGCAGGCGTGGACGATCGCGGCGGCGAGGTTCGGGTCGAGGCGCCCGGCCTCGGCGTTGACGAGCGCGGCGGCCTGCTTGACGATCCCGTAGGCGCGGTAGAGGGCGACGGGCATGCGGTCGTCGCCGATCGCGAAGTGCTGGAGGGCCCGCTGGGTCTGGGCGCCCCAGTAGTGCTCGGCGGGGACGTCGACCTCGCCCATGGCGTCGGTCTCGACGCGGGTGCCGGTGGCGCCGGTGCCGATCGGGAGGTCGTGGTCGGCCTTGGGGAACGGCATCGTGCACCTCGCGCTGACGGGTCGCCGCACGGGGCCCCGCACGGGGTGCCGATCCTACCCCGCGGAGCGGCCGCCGCACGTTGTGTATCGAAGTCGGTCAATGTATCCTGTTGGGACCCTCACGGAAGTTCCACTGGAAGTTTCGGCATGAGCGGTCCCCTGTTGACGCCGGCCCCCCGGGCCGCCCCACACCGTCGATGATGGACCCGCCCCTGGTCAGACAAGGACTGGCAATGGCATCATCGATCGCGCCCGGCTCCGCGCCGCCCTCCCCCGACCCGCTCGTCCCCGATCCGCACACCCGTCGCCCGGGGCGCTCCCGGCACCGCCGCAGGCTGCGGTTCGCACTCGTCGCCCTCGCGTCGGTCGCCCTCGCCTCGGCGCTCGCGCTCTCGACCCGGTTCAGCGCGGAGGCGCAGGTGCAGGCACTGTCCGAATGGGACGGCGAGAACTGCGCCGTCACGATCCCCGGCAGCTGGGCCTCCAGCTCCCTCCTCCCCGACCCGTTCACGAAGATCGACGGCACCCGCATCACCACCCGCGACCAGTGGGAGTGCCGCCGCTCCGAGATCAAGGAGCTCGCCGAGCGCACCGTCTACGGCGACAAGCCGCAGCCCGACTCGGTCACCGGCACCGTGACCTCCTCGCGGATCACCGTCAACGTCAGCGACAACGGCCGCTCCACCAGCTTCTCCGCGACGGTGCAGCTGCCCAGCGGGACCGGGCCGTTCCCGGCCGTCATCGTCTACGGCGGCTTCGGCGCGGACACCCAGACGATCCTGTCGTCCGGGGCCGCGGTCATCAACTACGACCCGGGCGCGGTCGGCGCCGAGGGCACGCCCCGCAGCAACAAGCAGGGCGCGTTCTACACGCTCTACGGCGCCACCAGCTCCACGGGCGTGCTCATGGCGCAGGCGTGGGGCGTCAGCCGCATCATCGACGTCATCGAGCAGTCCGGCGGGTCGATCCTCAACAACTCCACCGGCGTCACCGGGTGCTCCCGGTACGGCAAGGGCGCGTTCGTCGCCGGGGCGTTCGACCAGCGCATCGACCTGACGATGCCCATCGAGTCCGGCTCGGGCGGCGTCGGGGCCATGCGGTCCATCGCCCAGGAGTCCGGTTCGCAGCCGCTCAGCAGCGCCTACGGCGAGCAGCCGTGGCTCGGCGACGCGTTCAGCGCCTACACCGGCAACCCGGCCGGGCTCCCGGTCGACACCCACGAGATCGTCGGCATGATCGCCCCGCGCGGCCTGTTCATCATGGACAACCCGCACGTCGAATGGCTCGGCGCGCGGTCGGGCGCGGTCGCGGCCCTCGGCGGCGCCGAGGTGTACAAGGCGCTCGGCGCCGGGTCGAACATCTCGTACCACTCGAACGTCGCCGACGGCACCCACTGCGCCGTCCGCAGCGAATGGCGCACCCCGCTCCAGCAGTCCATCAACGCGTTCCTCAAGGGCTCCGGCACCCCGCCCGGCGTCATCACCATGCACCCCAACAAGTCCGCGAACCTCTCCCAGTGGCGCAGCTGGACCACCCCGACGCTCGGCAACGGCAACCCGGGCTCCACGACGACCCCGGCCGAGACCACGACCCCGCCGGAGACGACCCCGCCGCCGACCGGCTCGGGCTGCACCGCCCGCGTCGAGGTGGCGAGCACCTGGAACGGCGGCTGGCAGGGCAACGTCCACGTCACCGCCGGAGGCGCCGCGATCACCGGCTGGCGACTCACGTGGACGTGGGCCGGGAGCCAGCGCATCACCAGCTCCTGGAACGCCGCGGTCACCAGTTCCGGGGCCACCGTGACGGCCGACGACGTCGGCTGGAACGGCTCCATCGCCAGCGGCCAGACCCAGAACGCCTGGGGCTTCATAGCCTCAGGCACCAGCACCACCCCGACAGTGACCTGCACGGTCACCTGACCCGACACCCACCCGGCGGGGTCCGGGGCGCAACCGCCCAGGACCCCGCCCACCCACCCGCCCCACCGGGCGATGTCGTACCCGCCGGGCACTGTTGATCCGGGGGCGCCCGGCGGCGTCACCCGATCTGAGCTGCCCTCCGGCCGCCTCCCCGGCCCCGCGGCGGCTACTTACCGGCCGACCGGCTCGAATCCGTCACATCCGGCTCCCGCGATGTGAGCCGTGATCACCACTCCTTGGTACGTTCGCGAACGTGTCCGAGCCTGCCCAGTCGACGATCAGCATGCGGCGCCTGTTCGTGCCGATCTACGGCCCGACCGTCCTGATCTCCATCGGCATGGGGGCGGTCGTCCCGCTCATCGCGCTCTACGCGCTCGACCTCGGCGCCAGCCTCACCCAGGCCGCGATCATCGTCGGCCTCATCGGCTTCGGCCAGCTCACCGGCGACCTCCCCGCCGGGTCCCTCGCGCAGCGCTTCGGCGAGAAGCCCGTGCTCCTCGCCGCCTGCGTCGTCGAGGCCGGCGCGCTCCTCGTCGCCTCGCAGACCACGTCGCTGCTGGTCGTCTCCGCGTGCGTGTTCGCCATCGGCCTCGCCTCGGCCGTGTTCGGCCTCGCCCGCCACGCCTACCTCTCCGAGGCCGTCGCGATCGCCTACCGCGCCCGCGCGCTCTCGACCCTCGGCGGGACGTTCCGCATCGGCTCGTTCATCGGCCCGTTCGTGGCCGCGGCCCTCATCGCGCAGTTCTCGATCGGCGCGGCCTTCGCGTTCGCGGCCTGCACCAGCCTCGCGGGCGGCCTGCTCAGCCTCCTCCTCCCCGAACTCCCCGGGGACGGCGCCGGGCGCAAGCCCGCACCCGAGGCCGAACCCGAAGCGCGCCTGAGCCTCTGGCAGGTCATCCGCGACCACCGCAAGGTCCTCGCGCACCTCGGCTCCGGCGTCTTCCTCATCATGATCGCCCGCGCCTCGCGCACCGCGATCATCCCGCTCTGGGCCGCCTACCAGGGCCTCGACGCCACCACCACGAGCATCATCGTCGGCATCTCCGCGGGCGTCGACATCCTGCTGTTCTACCCCGGCGGCGCGATCATGGACCGCTTCGGCCGCATGTGGGTCGCCCTCCCCGCGATGCTCGTGATGGGCATCGGGTTCCTGGTCCTGCCGCTGGCGGACACGGCGGTCCTCATCGGCGTCGTCGCCTGCGTCATGGGCCTGGGCAACGGCGTCTCCTCCGGCATCGTCCTCACCCTCGGCTCCGACGTCGCCCCCGACCGGGGACGACGCCAGTTCCTCGGCGGCTGGCGCCTCTGCGCCGACCTCGGCAACGTCGCGGGCCCCGGCCTCATCAGCCTCGTCGCCCTCGCGTTCCCCCTCGGCGCCGCCGCGGTCGCCCTCGGCCTCATCTCCTGGTTCGGCGTCGGCTGGCTCGCCAAATGGGTCCCCGTCTACGACAGGTCCCGCGACGCCGTCCCCGCGAAGGTCTGAGGCCGGAAATCCGCTTGGGCCCGATGGGAGGATCGGGGCATGCTGACCGCACGCGCCAGATCGCTCTGGCAGACCGTCGCCTCTGCGCCCGTGACGTTCCCGGCGACCGGCGTCCAGGTCGTCGCCTCCCCCGGGTCGCGGATGTGCCCGCCCGGATGGGCCGGGATCGTGGCACTGGACGGCTCGGCGATCGCGACCGTCCCGGCAGCGCACGCGGTCGCGCCCGTGCAGCACGCACTCGACGGGATCGCCGCCGCATCGCTCACCGAGCCTGCGGCCCTGCGGGCGGTGCTGCCGGTCGGAACGGTGCTCGGCCCCGCGACGCTGGCGTACGTCTCGCCGGAGACCTTCATCCCGGCCGAAACCGGCGCCGTCGAGCGGCTCGCCCCCGGCCACCCCGATCTGAAGGCGCTGCTTGAGTCGGCGAACACCGACGACGCCGACGAGAGCGGCATCGACGAGATCACCTCCGCGGCGTTCACCGTGCGGGAGCACGGGAAGGTCGTCGCGGCCGCGGGCTACCGGAGCTGGCCCGCCGCGACCGCGCACCTGTGCGTGCTCACCGCCGAGGCCGCCCGCGGCCGCGGCCTCGCGAAACTCGTCGCCAGCGCCGCAGTGGACGACGCCCTCGCCGCCTCCCTCCTGCCGCAGTGGCGCGCCCGCCCGGCGGCCTCCCGCCGCGTCGCGCGGGCGCTCGGCTTCCGGGAACTGGGGAGCCAGCTGAGCGTCGCCCTGGACCTCGACCGGCTCACGGCCCCCGACCGGGCCTAGGTCCCGCTGCCGCCCAACGGTTTCGGTGCCGGGACGGCGTCGGCGATGCGCTGCTGCGCGTGCTCACACTCGTGGAAGTCGCGCGGGCACGACAGGGCGTGCTCGATCAGGTCCTTCGCGGCCTGCGCGCGGGCGATCCGCCGCTCAAGGGCGCGCACGTGCTCGCGCAGCAGCTCGGGCCGGTCCATCGGGTTGTCCGTGGCGAGCAGCTCGCGCAGCTGGCGGAGCGTGAACCCGGCGTCCTTCGCCATGACGATGAGCGCGACCTGCGTCAGGTGCCCGGGACGGTACCGGCGCTGCCCGAGGGCGTCGCGGTCCGGCGCGAGCAGGCCCTCGGACTCCCAGTGCCGCAGCACATGCGCGGCGAGGCCGAAGCGGTCCGCCAGTTCGCCGATGGAGAGATCCGCGCTTGACTTCATGTGTACATTAAGCCCCACGCTGGCCACATGAACGAGTCAGAGAACCCCGTCGTCGCCGTCACCCGAGTCGCCAACGCCTGCACGCTCATCGAGATCGGCGGCCGCCGCATCCTCACCGACCCGTGGTTCACCGAGCGCTGGTACCTGCGCCGCGGCGAGCCCCTCGGCCTGCGCATCGAGGAGGTCCCGCCGGTCGACGCGGTCGTCGTCACCAGCTTCGCCGCCAACCACTGGGACCTGCGGGCCCTGCGCGCCTACCCGCACAAGGCGACCACGCCGGTCCTCACCGCCGCCGACTTCATGGCCCGCCGCACCCGCGGGCTCGGCTACCCGCGCGCCGAGCGGATCGACTGGGGGACGGTCCGCGAGCTCGGCGACGGGCTGAGCATCGAGGCCGCGCCCGCGGGACGGCTCATGCGGTGGCGGCACAACGCCTACGTGATCTCCGCGGGCGGGCGCCGCGTCTACTTCGGCGGCGAGATCCGCGACGTCGCGCTGCTCCGCGAGTACCGGGCGCACCGGCCCGCGGTCGACGTGGCGCTCCTGCCGACCAACGGCCTCGCACCCGTGGTCGGGCCGCCGCTGGTCATGGGCCACCGGGAGGCCGTCGAGGGCGCGAAGGCGCTGGGCGCCAAGGCGCTCGTCGCCGTCCACGACGCCCACGCGCACGACCCGATGTCGCTGGTGTTCCGGCGCCACGGGTCCGCGGCCGAGGCCGAGCGGCTGGCGGCGCCGGGGCTCGACGTGGTCGTGCTCCCGCCCGGCCGGCGCTGGACGCTCGCGTAGCGGGTCAGCCGAAGCGGGCGGCCGTCCACTCGCCGATCGACTGCTCGGTGAGCACCACGTCGAAGGCCGCTTCGGCCGCGCCGAGGAGGAACGCGTCCGGGCCGAGTGCCGAGGCGATCAGCGCGGGCGGGTCGTCGCGGCGGAAGCCCATCAAGCCCGCCTCGAACGCGGCGGCGAAGGGGCCGGGGGCCGCGCGGCGCAGCTCGGGGGCGAGGCCGCCGAAGGAGACCACCTCGGGGTCGAGGATGTTCGCGAGGCCCGCGGCGCCGTGGCCCAGCGACGCGGAGCACTGCTCCACGGCCGCACGGGAACCGGGGTCCACGAGGGCGTCGATGAGGTAGGCGCGCGGGTCGTCGGGTTCGGGGCGGCCGAGCAGGCGGGCGACCGCTCGGCCGTCGACCGCGACGTCCCAGCAGCCGGTCGCCCCGCACGGGCACGGCACCGCCGGGTCGCCGAAGGGCGCGTGCCCGAACTCGCCGCCCGCGCCCGTCGCGCCGGTCACGGCGAACGCGTGGTCGACGAACACGCCGCCGATCCCGACCTCGATCGTCAGGTACAGGACGGACTTGCCGGGGTGGGCGAGGCGTGCCTCCGCGAGCCCGGCGAGGGTCGCGTCGTTGCCGATCACCTGGGGCACACCGGGAAGCAGCGGCGCGACCTCGACGTCGCGCCAGCCGAGCACGCTGGACTGGCCGATGCGCCCGCGCCGGACCGTGGCCGCCGCCGAGACCGAGACGGCCCGGATGCGCGAGCCGTGCCGCGCCGCGATGGCCTCCACGGCCTCGCGGACGGCGGCGAACACCGGTTCGGGACGCTTGGAGCCGTGGCGGCCGGTGGCCGGTTCGCTCAGGGTCCCTTCAAGATCGGCGACGGCGACGCGCCATTCGGCCTGGCGGATGTCGACGACCGCGACGAGCGGGCCGTCCGGGTGGGCGTGGAGCGTGCTCGTGGGTCGGCCCCGGCCCGTGGGCGGGGCGGGGTGCTCGGCGATGAGGTCGAGGGCGCGCAGGCGCGAGCTGATCTCGGTCGCGGTGCCGCTGCCGACCCCGAGGACGCGGGCGGCCTCGGCGCGGGTGACGCCGGGGCGGGCGCGCACCAGGCGCAGGAGGTCGAGCGCGCCGCTCCAGCGGGCGGCCTCGGCACGTCCCACTTTGATGGGTCCGGAGTCCGGGTCCGATGATCGGGCTTGCGCCATGCCACCTCCAGCGTTTATCCTCGCGCTACGAGTTTAAATGATCCCCGGAGGGCTTCATGCGAAGCTACAGCAACCCCGCGGCCGTCCTGTTCGACATGGACGGCACCCTCGTCGACTCCGACGGCGCCGTCGTGCGCGCCTGGGCGGCCTGGGCCGCCGAGTACGGCGTCGATCCGCAGGTCGCGCTCGCCGACCCGCACGGCAACCCGAGCCCGACCACGATCGCGCGCCTGCGCCCCGACCTCGACGCCGGCGGCATCGCGCGGGCCTCCGCATGGCTCGCCGACTACGAGAACACCGACCTCGGCGGCGTGGCGGCCGCGGTCGGCGCCCACCGGCTCCTCGCGGTCCTGGAGCGCTCCAGCACCCCGTGGGCGGTCGTCACCAGCGCCGACACCCGGCTCGCGAAGACGCGCCTGGCCGCGGCGGGCATCGAAGCACCCCTGCTGGTCTCGTTCGACGACGTCGAGAACGGCAAGCCCGACCCCGAGGGCTACCTGAAGGCCGCGAAGGCCCTCGGCACCGACCCCTCCGACTGCCTCGTGGTCGAGGACTCGGCCCCCGGCCTGGCCGCGGGCCGCGCCTCCGGCGCGATGACCGCGGCGCTCCGGGGCCTCGAAGGCGATGTGTCCCTTGCGGACCTGGGCGAACTCGCGGACCTGCTGGAACTGCGGGCCCTCGATGGGGACTGAGACCGGAACGCGCGCGACGGACCGCGCGGGCGAAGACGCGCACGGCGGTGCGGTCGTCGGGCCGACCGGCAGCGCAGGCGAGCTCGGCGTGGACGGCTCGACCGCCGGCGCCGGCACATCGGACGGCGCAGGCGACGGCACCTTCGACGACCCGGCCGACAGCTCTGCCGAGCGCCGCGCGGACGGCGCAGCCACCGGCCCCGGTGGCACCGACAGCGCACCCGAAGACCTCGCCGACAGCCCCGTCGACCCCGCAGTCGGCCGCGTCGTCGCGTTCGCGCAGATCGGGCTCGGGTTCCTCGTCTCCTCGTTCGGGCCCTACCTCGCCGGGATCGCCGTCGAGCTCGACCGCCCCCGCGGCGAGCTCGTGTGGCTGACGATGATGTTCGGCGCGGGCCTCGTGCTCGCCGCCGCGATCGGCCCCGCCGTGCTGCGCACGGGCGCCGGGCTGGTCATGCGGGTCGCGTGCGGGGTCATCACCGTGGGCGCGGTGGCGATGGCCGTGACGCCGGACCTGCGCATCGCCGGGCCCGGATCGGTGCTCGTCGGCGTCGGCTGCGCGGCCATCGCGCTCGCCACGCCCTCGCTGCTGCGCGGGCCGGGCGCCGCCAAGCGGATCGCGCTCGCGGTCGGCGTCTCCAGTGCGGCCGGGGTCCTCGCGCCGCTCGCGTTCGGGGCGTTGGAGACCGCGGGCGTGGCGGGCCGGTGGGCGCTGCTCGCGGCGGTCCCGGTGCTGCTGACGGGGGTCGTGCACCGCACGGTCCGGGGCGTCGGGGAGGCCGCGGTCGAACGCGGCCACGTGCCGGTCGGCCCGGCGTCGCTCGGATGGCTGCGGATCGTCCTCAGCGTCGGCTGCGAGTTCTGCTTCGTGGTGTGGGGCGTGGCGCGGCTGGTGGACACGGGCGTGCCGCTCGGCACGGCGTCGGCGCTCGGCGCGAGCTTCGGGATCGGCATGGCCGCCGGGCGGCTCGTCGGGACCAGGTTCGTGGACCGGTCCTGGGCCGTCGGTGCGGCGGTCGCGGTCACCATGGCGGGCACCGTGGTCGTGTACCTCGGGCAGGACCCGGTGACCGTGACGGTCGGCATCGCCGTGGCCAGCCTGGGCATCGCTCCGCTGTACCCGATCATGCTCGGGAGCCTGGTGAACATCCCGGGCCTGACGTCGCGCCACTCCGCGTCCATCGGATCGCTCGCCTCCGGCACGGCGATCCTCGCCGCACCCGCGGCGCTCGGATGGCTCGACGGCCAGATCGGGCTGCGGGAGGCGTTCCTCCTGCCGATCCCACTGCTGCTCGTACTGCTGCTGCTGACGAGACGCGCCCGCTGAAACGCGGAAGGCCCCGGATCGTGCATCCTATATCCTATAGGATGCACGATCCGGGGCCGTAAGTGTCCTTACTGCTCGGGTTCCTTCTTCTTGGTCGCCGAGAGCGATCCGGCGTGCGCCTTCTCGTCGGGGTTGCCGCGGGTCTTGAGGAGGCTCGCGACCGTGACGATCACGAGCACGCCGATCACGACGCCGAGGCTGACCGGGGTGGAGATCTCGGGGATCGACGTGTTCACGTCGACGTGCGCCCAGTGCATGATCAGCTTCGCGCCGATGAACAGCAGGATGAGCGAGAGCCCCAGCGACAGGTACACGAGGCGGTCGAGCAGGCCCTTCACGAGGAAGAACAGGGCGCGCAGGCCCAGGAGCGCGAACGCGTTCGCGGTGAAGACGATGTACGCCTCCTGCGTGACGCCGAAGACCGCGGGGATCGAGTCGAGCGCGAACAGCAGGTCGACCGAGCCGATCGCGATGAGCACGATGAACAGCGGCGTGACGACGCGGCGGGCGCCCTCCTTCGCGAAGAGCTTGCCGCCGATGTAGTCCGCGGAGACCGGCAGGAACCGGCGCGCGCCGCGGACCATGAGGTTCGACTCGACGTCGGGGTCCTCGTCTCTGTGGCGGAACAGCTGGATCGCGGTGTAGACCAGCAGCAGCCCGAAGATGAGGAACATGAACGAGAACGAGTTGATGAGCGCCGAGCCGAGCGCGATGAAGATGGCGCGCATGATGAGCGCGAGCACGATCCCGAACGTGAGGACCTTGTGCTGGTGGTGGTCGGGGACCGCGAACGTCGTCATGATGATGACGAACACGAACAGGTTGTCGACCGAGAGGCTCTTCTCGATGATGTAGCCGGCGAAGTACTCCGTCCCGGCGGTGTTGCCGTACTGCATGCCGAACCAGACGCCGAACAGCACGGCGATGGCGATGTAGATCACCGACCAGGCGGTGGCCTCCTTGAACCCGACGTGGTGCGGCCGCAGCGCTGCCAACAGCAGGTCCACCGCCAGCAGAACGACGATGAGTCCGATCGTCAATGCCCAGGTGAGTGGGCTGATATCGAGCACGCTACCTCCGTCAGATTGCCATCATCACGACTGCGGGTTGACATCACGCGCAGTGCCCCGAATCCTAACGGCAAACCTTGCCATCGGCCACGACTACCCCTCACGGGATGCGATCAGACGCGGTCGGTGCGGAACTCCTCCAGGGCGGCCGTCTGCTCGGCGGAGAGCGGGAAGTTCGCGTTGCGCGAGACGGGGTGGATCTCGGCCTGGTCCCAGTAGCGGGACGGGATGCCCGTGGCGACCCCGATGCGGCGCATCTCGGAGTGGAGCGTGTCGTACAGGCCCTGGGCGTCGAAGAGGTAGACGTGCTCGATGGACCAGGGCCGGTGGGCGCCCGCGGGGCCGCCGCGCGGGCCGGTCATGACCAGGTACGTGTCGAGGTCCTCGGCGTCGGTCATGTCGAGCATGCCCTGGTTGCGGGTGTAGTGCTTGATGTTGACGCTGCGCCCGGCGAGCGGGCCGGAGCGGAAGAACCCGTCGATGGCGCGGTCGGCGGTCGGTTCGAGCGCGATGTCGAAGACCTGCGCGGCGATCCAGTCGGAGAGGTGCCCGTGCGCGGCGGGGCGCCCGACCACGTCGGCGATGCGCTCGTCGATGGCGTTGCGCGCTCTGAGCAGCATGGCGATCGCTTTGATCTCGGCTGAGGACATCGGTGCTCCTTGTGACCCGTCCTCATCGTACCGAGCGCCCGCCGGGCCCGCCCGAATGCGGCCCCGGGACGATTGCCAGCGGGCGCTTCCCCTGGCAGGCTATGGCGATGAGCGACTCCGGCGGTGCGACACCGCCGACCCCCGACGGCGCTCCGCCCCCCGACGCGCCCGCGGGCCCGGCGGACCGGGCCTGGACGCTGTACTACATGACGGACCTCGAAGGGCTGGACCTCGCCCCCGCCGGCCCCGAGCCCCCCGCGCAGGGCCTCGACCGCCTCGCCGACGAGCTGAAGGACCTGCTCACCGCGTCCACCGAGCCCCTCGACGGGCACGGGCACCTGGGCCACTTCGCGAAGGCCGCCGAGGAGGCCGCGAACGTGGCCGGGAACCCGAACCTCGTCGCCGGGACCGTCAGGTGGATCGTGACGGCCGGGTTCATGGCCGCCGGTGCGCCCCAGCCGTTCCCGCAGCTCGCCGGGTACTGCACGTTCCGCACCGCCGAGCACCTCGCCGAGGCGCTCGCCACGGACGCGGAGACCATGCGCGCCAACGCGGTCGCGGCGTTCAACGAGTCGCTGCACGTCGCCGACGCGCTCAGCTGCGCCAGCCGCGGGCTGCTGGACACGTGCGAGTCGCTGCGGGTCCTCCAGCTGCGCTACGACGACGGGCAGCTCGACGCGCTCGTCGACGGGTTCACCCCCGACGGGCCGCCGGAGATCGACCTGCCGTTCGCCCCGCACGACCCGGCCCCGGCCGAGGAGGCGCCCGCGGAGCAGCCGTGGAGCCCGTTCCAGCGGCGCGCCGACGCGCCCTCGCGCGTCGTCAGGCCCGCTGCGCCGCAACCGGAGTACCAGGCGCCGAAGGAGGAGGCGGGGTTCCTGTTCTTCCGGGACCACGAGCGCAGCCGCGGCGGGCGGCTCGCGCCCGGGTGCCTCGACCAGTGGTGGCCCGCGCCGATCCGCGTGGGCGGCAGGCGGTTCGCGACCGCCGAGCACTACATGATGTGGTCCAAGGCGAAGCTCTTCGAGGACGAGCTGGCCGCGGCGGCGATCCTCGCCGAGGACGACCCCGAGCGGGCGCGGGCCCTGGGGCGCACCGTCACCGACTTCGACCTGCACGTGTGGGAGCGGCACCGGTTCCAGATCGCGGTGCGCGGCTCCATCGCCAAGTTCGGGCAGCGCGGCGAGCTGCGGAACTTCCTGCTGTCCACAGGGGATCGCGTGCTGGTGGGGGCGAGCCCGGACGACCCGGTGTGGGGCATCGGGCTTGCGGCCGATGATCCGCGCGCGGCCGACCCCAGGACCTGGCAGGGCCAGAACCTCCTGGGGTTCGCGCTCATGACGGCCCGGCGGCACCTGCGCACGGCCGGATAGCGGAACGCCCGCTCCGATGTGGTCGGAGCGGGCGTTCCGGTCGCGCTAGACGGCGTTCCAGCCGCCGTCGCTGGCGAGGACCACGCCGTTGGTGTTGCTGGAGTCGTCGCTGAGCAGCCAGGTGATGGCGGCGGCGAGCTGCTCGGGCTGGGCCGGGTTCCCCGCGTTGACGAAGTACGGCTGGAGGCGCTCGATGCCGAGCTGGGACTTCGGGGTCGCCTCGATGTTCGTGGCGACGCCGCCGGGCGCGACGGCGTTGGAGCGGATGCCGTCCTTGCCGTAGACGACGGCGACGTGGCGGGTGAGGCCGACGACCGCGTGCTTGGAGGCGGTGTAGGCGGCGCCCGCGGCGGAGCCGCGGATGCCCGCTTCGGAGGAGACGTTGACAATGGCGCCGCCGCCGGAGGCGATCATGACCGGGAGCGCGGCGCGGATGAGGCGCAGCGGGGCGGTGAGGTTGACACCGAAGACGCGGTCCCAGGTGGCGTCGTCGACCTCGCCCGCGGGAAGGAACCCGTCCATGATGCCCGCGACGTTGGCGAGGCCGTCGATGCGGCCGTCGGCGGCGGCGACGACCTGGTCGATGACGGGGGCCGAGGTGAGGTCGCCCGCGACGGCGCGGATCTCGATCTCGGAGCCGAGCTTGTCGAGGCTCTCCTGGTTGACGTCGGCCGCGACGACCGTGGCGCCCTCTCCGGCGAGCCGCAGCGCGGTGGCGCGGCCGATGCCCGATCCGGCGCCGGTGACGATGACGGTCTTGCCGGTGAAGCGGTCTTGCGTTCCCATGAGTCCCCCTATGGTCCCTGCCGCCCGGCGGGGCGGCCCGTGTCGCAGTATTCCTCCGGGCGGGGCCCGGAGGTGGCGTTTCACTCGATCCACTGTTTTAAGTCAAGTGACTGACTTAAGGTTAGCTCGGTCAGGACAGGGGGGCGCAAAGGGGGAAAGCTATGAAATCGGTCATCCTCGCGGGGCCGGTCCTCATGGTCCTGGGCTAGACCTCCGCGGGGACGGGTTCCGAGAGCGGGGCCCGGCGGCGCCTCAGGTGCAGGTAGCCGAGGGCGAGGGCCGCGATCCCCAAGGGCAGCAGGAGGTACCAGGTCAGGGCCGTGCCGATCAGGGCCGTGCAGGCCGTCGCGAAGACGGCGCGCTGCCGGGCCCGGCCCTGGAGGAGCCGCACCGCGGCGGCGCACGCGAGGACCGTGACCGCCGCGAGGACCGCCGACGTCGCGCGCATCTGCTGGTCCAGGCCCAGCCCGAGCGCGGTCGTCGTCGCGAACGCGGTCCCGGTGAACGCCGCGAGCAGGAGCAGCGCCCGGTGCGGCGTGCGGCCCGGCTCGTGGCCCTTCGCGAGCGGCGCGGGCATCGCCCCGTCCCGCGCGAGCGCCGCCCCCAGGCGCGAGGCCCCGGCGATGAACGTGTTCATCGCGCCGAGGCTCAGCAGCGCCGCGCAGACCGCGGTGAGCGGGGCCGCGGCCGGGCCGAACGCGTACGCGAGCAGGTCGGTGAGCGGCGTGGCGGACTCGCCCGCGGAGGAGCCGAGGACGCCCGCGGTCGCGGTGGCGAGTGCCAGGTAGATCGCGGCCACGACCGCCAGCGCGAGGGCCGTGACGCGGCGCAGCTGCCGTGCGGGGTCACGGAACTCGCCGGAGAGGTGGCTGGCGGCCTCCCAGCCGGAGAACGCGTAGAACAGGACCGCCGCGGCCGAGAGGATGCCCGGGATGCCGTTGGGCGCGAACGGGGTGAGGTTCGCGGTCGCGAAGTGCGGGAGCGCGGCGGCGCAGGCGGCGGCGAGGAGCGCGGCGAGGAGTCCCATGAGGACGAGCTGCGCGCCGCCGGAGAGGCGCAGGCCGATGTGGTTGGCGGCGAACGCGGTCGCGAGGAGGACGGCGGCGATGGCGATGACGGCGGTGTGGCCGAGGCCCGCGGCGTCGGCGATGTAGGCGGCGCCGACGAGCGCGGCGGAGCTGGCGCCGACGGGGATGACGCTGAAGAACCACCAGCCGCAGACGGCGGCGGCGCGGTCGCCGAAGGCGGCGCGGGTGAAGGTGGCGACGCCGCCGGCGTCGGGGCGGCGGGCGGCGAGTTCGGCGAACGTGGCGGCGACGGGGACGGAGAGCAGGAGGAGCGCGACCCAGGCGACGATCGCGGCGGGCCCGGCCGCGGCGGCGGCGAGGCCGGGGAGGGCGAGGACGCCGGGGCCGAGGATCGCGCCGAGGTAGAGGGCGGTCCCGCGGGCGGTGCCGAGGGACCCGGTGGAACGGGTGGTCATGTGGATCAACGCTAGACGCGCGGTCGGGGATTCGGGGGCGGCGCCGAACGGGCGGCCGGAATCGGGGTCATAATCCGTGGATGGACGAACTTGACGCGTCGATCGTGCGCCTCCTCCAGTCGGATGCGCGGCTGTCGAACCGGGAGCTGGCGCGGCGCCTGGGCGTGGCCCCGTCGACGGCGCTGGAGCGGGTGCGGGCGCTCACGCGCCGCGGGGTGATCCGCGGGTACGGGGCCGACGTGGACCTGAAGGCGCTGGGGCGCAACGCGGAGGCGCTGGTGTCGGTGCAGCTGGCGCGGCACCAGCGGTCGATCTACGAGACGTTCCGGGAGACCGTGGGGGCGTGGCCGGAGGTGGTGACGCTGTTCGTGGTCTCGGGCGGGAGCGACATCATGCTGCACGTCGCGGTGCGCGACACCGAGCAGCTGCACGCGTTCCTGGTGGACCGCTTGGCGACGCGGCCCGAGGTGGCGCGCTTCAACACGACGATGGTGTTCGACCGGCACCACAACCGGGTCCTGGAGCCGCTTGCGGAAGAGTGAGCACGCCCGGTCCAGAATGTGCCCCATGAGCGATCTCCTGCCGCATGAGGACCCCGACCCCGCCCGCCCCTGGCTCGACTACCGGGGGTCCCGGGCACTCGACCCGGCGCCGCGGCGCGGGTTCCCCTCCGCGAGGGCGTACGAGCCGGACCCGGCCATGCCGGGGCACTGGGCGACCCTGCGGGACGTCGCGGCCGGGGCGCTCCGGGTCGCGGTCGAGTCGCCGGTGACCGATCCGGGGATCGCGGCGGCGATGCGGTCCTATCTGGATGGTGAGGCGGACGCGCTCGGCGCGGCGGCCGCGCTGGAGACGGCTGCGGCCGTCATGAGCCTCTACGACGTGGCGCGGCGGTACACCCAGCTCGACGCCTGGATCGACGCGCACGGCGTCGTGTTCGCGACCGAGGCGCTCATGCGGCAGTGCGAGATCCGGGTCGTGAACCAGCACGGGAAGCACTACTCGCGGGTGGCCTGGCGGAACGAGACCCCCGCGGTGGTGTGGGCGCCCGCGAAGCCGCTCGGCGCCGAGTGGGGCCGGGGCACCGAGTGCCGCCAGCTGCGGACCGCGCTGTCGGCGATGCCGGAAGCGGAGTACCGGCGCTTCCGTGACGTGCTGGAGCCGTACGGGCGCAACCACAGGCAGCGTCTGGTCCGCGCCTACCTCATGCCGACCGAGCGGGACTGGGCCGCGGAGGCGCTCGCCGAGTGGCGGGAGCGGGACTCCAAGACGTGGTCGGACCAGAACCGCCTCGCCGGGATCGCGTCCTCTCTGGACGAACTGCGTGAGGCCGGGATGCTGCCGCTGTCGAACATCGGCGGCAACGCCCCCTCCGTCGCGACCCTCGTGGAGGCGTTCGGCGCCGAGTGCGCGCCGGAGTTCGTCGCCTCCGTGGAGGCCGGGACCCGCGAGTACCAGGGCAAGGCCACGATCCACGAGGTCATCGCCGGACTCCCCCACGACGCGGCCGTCGAATACCTGCTGAAGAACCTGGTGGCCGAGCGGACCGGGCCGCTCGTCCGCGCGGCCGCCGAGCGGTTCCCGCGCCGCACCCTGCGGGTGATCGCGCGGCTCGCGGCGGACGCGGAACCGTCGCTGCGGTCGCGGTTCGCGCACGTCGTCGCGTCGGTGCCCGCGCTCGGGGCCGCCCGCGAGGTCGCCCCCGCCGACGTCAAGGACGCGGCCGACCGACTCACCGACCTCACCGACGCCCCGCCCGAAGCCGCTGCGCTGCACGAGTTCCTGGCGAGTCCGCCGTGGACTCGAAAAGCGACCAAGCGCAAAAAGCTCGTCGTCGATATATCACCCGTCGGCGAGGACGGACTGCGGTGGCGCGAAGGCGAACGGGACCGGTGGCGCGAGAGCACCGACGCGGTGCGGCGGGGCCTCGCCGAGACCGAGAATCCTGCGGAAGCGCTTGCGGCACTGGTGAAGTCCGCGAACGGGCACCGGGCACTCCCGCCGCTCGCCGGGCCCGCGGCGGCCCGCATCGCCGCCGACTGGCTCGTGCGGCTGCGGTCCACGCGCCTCAGCGTCGGCGACTGGCTCGACCGCCACGGACTCGAAGCGGCCCTTTGGGTCGCGCCCGACGCGGTCGGCAAGGCTGGGAAGCCGCGCAAGGCCGCCGAGGCGGTGCTCCGCGACGTCGCGCGCCGCTTCGGCGACGCGGCGGTCCTGGAGGCGGTCGCGCCGTACGGGGAGGCGGCGGTCGCGTCGGTCGCGGAGATCCTCGCCGTCGACCCCCTGGACCTCGACGGCCGCAAGGCCCCCAAGGTCCCCGAGTGGGCCGAGCCGGTCCTCGGCATGCCCGTGCTCCTGCGCGGCAGGCGCGAACGGCTGCCGCGAGCATCGGTCGCACACGTCGTCGCCGCCATGGCCCTCGACTCGCCCGCGATTCCGTACGCGGGCTTGGACATCGTCAAGGAGCAGTGCGACCCGGCGAGCCTGGGCGCGTTCTCGTGGGCGGTCCTCGAATCCTGGGAGATCAACGACGCGCCCGCGAAGGACGCGTGGGCGCTGACGCAGCTCGCGCGCTTCGCCGACGCCGATGCCGTGGCGCGCCTCGAAGCGCTCGTGCGCGAATGGCCCGACCGGAACCACTCGAAGCGGGCCCTGAACGGCCTCGAAGTGCTCGGCGCCGTCGAGTCCGAGCACGCCCTGCGGGCCGTCCACCGCCTCACCCGCTTCCGCGGCTCCAAGGCGGTCAAGGCCGCCGCCGTCAACCAGCTGGAACTCGTCGCCGCGGGCCTCGGCCTCGACACCGAGCAGCTCGCCGACCGCCTCGTCCCCGACACGGGGACCGCGGCGGTCGCGGCCGAGCAGGCGACGCGCCTGGAGCGGGCCATGGCCGACGGCCGGACCTGGGCGGTGGACGAGTTCCGGGAGCACCTCCTCGCCCACCCGCTCCTCGGCGAGCTGGCGAGGCGGCTGGTCTGGCAGGCGGACGGCACCGCGTTCCGGATCGCCGAGGACGACACGTTCGCGAACGCAGAGGACGACGCGGTGGAGCTCCCAGAAGGGGCCGCGATCCGCCTCGCGCACCCCGTGCTCCTCGGCGACGCACTGGACGCCTGGGTGCGGCAGCTCGCCGACTACGAGGTCCTCCAGCCGTTCGACCAGCTCGGCAGGCCCGCGCACACCGCGGCCGGGCTCGCTCCGCTCGAAGGCCGCAAGGCCAGGACCGGGCCGCTCCACGGCCTTACAAAGAGCACCTGGCACGCCGTCCGCGACGGGTCCACGACCGTGGCGATCGAGCGGCGCT
Source organism: Glycomyces sp. NPDC047010 (assembly GCF_040644205.1). NCBI lineage: Bacteria > Bacillati > Actinomycetota > Actinomycetes > Glycomycetales > Glycomycetaceae > Glycomyces > Glycomyces sp. NPDC047010. Next base: position 178,167 of record NZ_JBEYVY010000012.1, read on the forward strand.
TCCGCACCGGCACCGTCCGCGCCGGCTTCTCCCCCGGCTACGGCGGCGGCCCGTACTTCGACGCCGACGCCGTCCAGGTCATCGACGCGGTCCGCTTCCCCGAGGGCCTCGACGCGGTCTCGTTCAGCGAAGCGGTCGCCGACCTCGGGAGGGCCGCGAAGGCGTAGCTACTCGGCGGCCTGCGCCGCGGCGCCCGGGAGGTGCTCCAGGGCGGCGCCGAGCAGGCCGCCGACCGCCGTGATCCGGTCGGCCATCGACTCCGGGTCGAGCGGGTCCTCCCCCTCGGTCACCCACAGGTACACCATCGCCCCGAACCCGCCGGTGATGAACGCCGCCAGGTCGTCGTCGAGCCTCCCCGGCAGCACGTCCCCGAACCTGGCCCGCATCGACTCGCTCCGCAGCGGCGACAGCAGCCCGCTCACCTCCCGGTTCAGCGCGAACGCGCTCGCCGAGTTGAACATCGCCCGGTAGAACCCCCGGTGCGCCGCGAAGTGCCGCGCCAGCGCGAGCGACCTGGCCCGTCCCGTCGCCGTCTCGGGCGCGGCCCGCCACGGCTCGAACAGCTCCCGGCGCGCCAGGTCGAGCGCCGCCTCCAGCAGCAGCCGGTCCCGGTCGCCGTAGTGGAGGTACACGAGCTGGCGGCTGACGCCCGCGGCGTCGGCGATGTCGGAGACCGGCACGTTCGCAGTGCCGCGCTCACTGACCAACGCGATGGCGGCGCCCAGCAGGGCGGCGCGGGTTCGTCGCACCCGGCGGTCTTTGGCGGGCGAGGGAGGGTCGAAACTCACCCGACGAGGGTAGACACGTGTTAACAAATCGACAAGTATTCGATGATTTGAGCAGCCGCCGGCCCCCGCTGTCGGACCCCCGACGGAGGCTTGCAGCCAGGGGCGCCACCGAACCCGAGGATCACTCACCGCCTACTCGAAGCCGAGGGCGTCCACGTAGAGCCAGGTGCCGCCGAGGCGCTCGAAGGCGCTGTTCTCGGTCTGGGAGCCGGGGCCGTCGGGGTCGGTGTAGCGGGCGCGGAAGCGGACGGTGCCGGTGGTGTGGAGCGGGGTGCCGCCGGTGGTGTCGAGGATGTCGAGGCCGGTCCAGGTGCGGGCGTCGGCGGCGAGGTCGAGGCGGTCGGGGCGCGTGCCGGGGTGCCAGGTGCGCAGGAGGTACGGCTCGTCGCCGACGGCGAAGGCGCTGTAGCGCGAGCGCATGAGTGCCTCGGCGGTGGGGGCCGCGGCGGCACCGGTGTGGAAGCGGCCGCAGCACGCGGCGTAGGCGTCGCCGGAGCCGCAGGGGCACGTGGTCGGGCGGGCGGGCTTGCGGGTGCGTCGCGGCATACCGGGATTGTCCCGGAGGCGCCGGACCGGCCCGGAGGCCGGTCCGGCGGGAGGTCTAGCAGTCCTCCAGGTAGGGGGTCACGACCTCGGCGTACGCGGCCTGGCCGGCGGCGTTCGCGTGGAAGGACTCCACATTGCCGGTGTAGCCGAGGATCCACGGGTCGGTGGTGCAGACCTCGTGCCCGGCGAAGGCGTCGCGGACGTCGGCGAACGCGAAGCCGTGGTCGTCGGCCGCACCCGCGGTCGTCTCGGCGAGCAGGTCGGCGGTCTCGTTCAGGAGCGCCTGCTCCGCCGGGGTGATCGCGAGCGACCCGGCGCAGGTCGCGCCGCTGAAGAGGCGCGGGTTGCCGACGACGGTGACGTCGGCGCGCGGCGCCAGGTCCTCGACCTGCGTGTACAGGTCGTCGAGTTCGGCGGGGAGCGAGGTGGTGATGATGTTCTGCGCGTTGGCGATCGCGGCCTCGCACAGGGCCGTGTCGGTGCCGGCGCAAGCGCCGAGGACCGAGGAGAAGCCCGCGTCGTTGCCGCCCACGCCGATGGTGACCTCGCTGGTGCGCCGGGTCAGGTTGCCGAGCTGGTCGGCGATGACGTCCTCGACGCGGGCGCCGGAGCAGGCGTCGAACGAGAGCCGCGCGCCGGTCGCCTCGGCGGCGAGCACCGGGTAGGCGTTCGCGGAGCGGTAGCAGGTGGTGTCCTCGTAGTCCCCGGCGCCGACGCCGGAGACGTAGGAGTCGCCGAGGGCGACGTACCGAGGGGTCCACCAGTCGGCCGAGGCCGGGCTCGCGAGCGCGGCGGCGCCGATGCCTGCGGCCGCGGCCACCGCCGCGGCGCGGACGAGGATGCCGCGGATCGTGCTGGGAGTTGCGGACATTGGTCTCCTTCTGGGTGCCTCGCGGCGGTTCACGGGTGGGGCCCCCGCCGCTGGTGCCGCCATTCTAAGGGCCGCGGTCCATTGTGTGTGTTCACGTTGGGGCGCAACGGGAACCGGCCCGCGGGGGTCTCCCGCGGGCCGGTCCGGTGGTGCGCTCTAATAGTCGAGCAGCGGGAGGACGACGCCGGTGTAGGCGTCCTGCCCGGCGGCGTTCGGGTGGAAGGACTCGACGTTGCCGGTGTAGCCGAGGATCCACGGGTCGGCCGAGCAGACGCCGTGGCCGTCGAAGGCGGCGCGCGGGTCGGCGAAGTCGAAGCCGTGGTCGGCCGCGACGGCGGCGGTGGTCTCGGCGAGGAGGTCGGCGGCGTCGTTCAGGAGCGCCTGCTCGGCCGGGGTGATCGCGAGCGCGCCCGCGCACGCGGTCTCGTTGAACAGGCGCGGGTTGCCCACGACGACGATGTCGGCGTCGGGGGCCTTGGTCTCGACCTGGGTGTAGAGGTCGTCGAGTTCGGCGGGGAGCGAGGTGGTGATGATGTTGCGCGCGTTGGCGATCGCGGCCTCGCACAGGGCCGTGTCGGTCCCGGCGCAGGCGCCGAGGACCGAGGAGAAGCCCGCGTCGTTGCCGCCCACGCCGATCGTGACGTGCTCGGTGTTGACCGGGCGGAGGTGGTTGAGCTGGTTCGCGACGACGTCCTCGACGCGGGCGCCCGAGCACGCCTCGAACCAGAGGCGCTCGCCGAGGGCGGTGGCCGACTGGCTGGCGTAGGCGTTGGCGGAGCGGTAGCAGCCGTCGTCGGCGAGGTAGTCGCCGGCGCCGACGCCCGAGGCGTACGAGTCGCCGAGTGCCGCGTACTGCTGGATCGTGACGTCGGCCGAGGCCGGGCCCGCGAGTCCGGCGACGCCGAGACCGGCGGCCGCCGCGACGGCGGCGATGCGGCCGAGCACGCGGAGGGACTTGCCTTCCTTGAAGGACACAGGGTCTCCTTGTTGTCGACAGGGCCGGCGGGGGGCGCCGTTCGGGCGGCCCCGCCGGAGGACCGCGTCATTATAAGCAGTGAAGTCCATTGTGTCGCAATAGAAACGGTGTGTGATGTGGCGTCCGGGAGGCGCACTCCAGGTGGGGACCGGGGGTCGAAACGGTTTCCTGTCGCCGGAAACTGTTTCCGGCGGGCGGCTATCATGTCGGTACACGACATGGACGAGGTGCACCACATGAGCGATCCGGCCCGCCCGCGCGCGACGCTGTCCGAGGTCGCCGCGCGCGCCGGCGTCTCGAAGGCCACGGCCTCGAAGGTGCTCAACGCCCGCCCCGGCGTCGCCGAGGAGACGCGGCGGCTCGTGCGCGAGGCGATCACCGAGCTCGGGTACGTGCCGACCACCGGGCCGCGCGAGACGCCCGGCGGGCAGTCGATCCACGTCGTGTTCGACACCATCCTGAACATGTACGCCGTGTACGTGCTCGACGGTATCCTCAGCGGCGCAAGGGACCTCGGCGTCACGGTGGTCACCAGCTCCCTTGAGGAGGGCGGCCCGGGGCACCCGGTGCCGCTGGGCGCGGACCGCATCAAGGAGATCGCCGCGCAGGGCGCCGCGGGCCTGGTCGTGGTCACCGCGGAGCTCATGGCAGAGGAGATGACCGCGTGCGAGCAGGCCGACCTGCCGCTGGTCGTCATCGACCCGGCGAACCCCCTCGACGAGCGCGTCACCAGCCTCGGCGCGACCAACTGGGCCGGGGGCGTGCAGGCGACCAGGCATCTGCTCGACTTGGGGCACAGGAGGATCGGCTTCGCGGGCGGGCCGGTGCAGTCGGTCCCGGCGCGCGAGCGCCTGCACGGCTACCGGGAGGCCCTGGAGTCGGCCGGGATCGAACTGGACCCGGCGCTCATGGGCTCGGGCAAGTTCGAGGAGTCCACGGGCGCGGTGCTCACCGACCGGATGCTGGGCCTGGACGAGCCGCCGACGGCGATCTTCGCGGCCAGCGACAGCATCGCGGTGGGGGTGCTTCGCAGCGCCCGGCGCCACGGCCTCGCGATCCCCGGGGACCTCAGCGTCGTCGGCTTCGACGACACCTACAACGCGATGTGGATGGAGCCCCCGCTCACCACCGTCAAGCAGCCGCTGCGCCAGATGGGCCGCGTCGCCGCCCGCACCGTCATCGACCTCGCGGCGGGCAAGGTCCCGGACTCCCACCACGTCCAACTCGCGACCACCCTGGTGGTCCGCGACTCGACCGCGCCGCCGAGTGACTAGGGCGGCCCGGCCGCACCGAACCACTAAAGCGGCCCCGGCCGCACCGCCGAACCGCTGAGGCGGCCACGGCCGCACCACCGCACCGAGGCCGCGGCGAACGCCGCCTTCGTCGGCGCCCGGCCCGCGGGCGCTAGTCGCCGTAGGAGTCTTCGAGCGCCTTCTCATACGCGGCAAGGGTCTCCACGAACACGACCAGCTCCGTCGCGGTCAACGGCGCCAGCGCCTTCCGCCAGGCCGCGGCGCTCCCCGAGAGCCACGACTCGATCTCCGGGCGCATCTCGGCGGTGATCGAGACGATGCGGCGGCGCCGGTCGGCCTCGTCCTCGCGCCGCTCCAGCACGCCCTTGCGGCTGAGGTCGCCGACCATCAGGCTCACGGTCGTGGGCGCGACTTCGAGCCGCGAGGCCAGGTCGTTCACCGTGGCGGGACCGTCGAAGAGCAGCAGCGCGAGCAGCGACAGATGGCGCGGGCTCAGATCGAGCGAGCGCACGCTCTCGGGCACCGGGAGGCGCTTCGCGCGTCCGACCATCCGCGGCATGAGCAGCAGCAGTTCCCGGATCGCGTCATCGACGCCCCAACGCGCGGCCACGGTCGCACCCCCGATTTCCCCTTGACGTCAAAATATCTTTGCTTTCAAAGCAAAGATGTATTACCTTTGCTTTGAAAGCAAACAGTTCCCCACGTCATGCTACCCGAGCGCGCGCCCCGCGCTCTGCGGTCGCATGCCCGAAACCAGGAGCGACACCCATGAACGACTTCGACGGCACCGTGCTCGTCACCGGCGCCCGCGGCAACATCGGCTCGCGCGTCGCCCGCGCCCTCGCCGGTGCGGGACACGCTGTGCGGGCCTCCGGGCGCAGCATCGACGGACTCGCGGTCCCCGAAGGGGCCGAGGCGGTCGCGCTCGACCTCATCGACGCCGCGGGCGCGGCGGCCGCGCTCGACGGCGTCCGTACCGTGTTCCTCTACCCGACGTTCGGCGACATCGATGGCTTCCTCACCGCCGCCGTCGCGGCCGGGGTCGAGCACGCGGTCCTGCTCTCCTCCCCCGCCGCGTACGACCCGGTCGAGCATGCCGGACCGATCGGCGCCGCGCACCAGGCGATCGAGGGCGCGGTGCGGGACTCGGGCCTGCCGCACACCGTGCTCTACCCGTCCTGGCTGGGCAGCAACGTCTTCCGCGACTGGGCCGGGCAGGTCCGCGCCGGACGCGTCCCGATCGCGTTCCCCGAATGGCAGATCAACCCGATCCACCTCGGCGACGTCGCCGAGGTCGCCGCCGACCTGCTGACGCGCCCGCAGTTCCGCGGGCGCAGCCTCGTCCTCACCGGACCCGAGTCACTGACGCAGCGCGAAGCGATCGCGGCCGTCGCTGCCGAGCTCGGGAAGCCGGTGGTGGTCGAGGAGCTGACACGCGAGCAGGCCCTCGCCGGGCGGCCCGAGTGGTTCCCGGAGGCCATGTTCGACTCGCTCCTGGACGTCGCGGCGAACTTCGGCGACACCCCGGCGACGGTGAACAACAACGTCGAGCGGGTGCTGGGACGCCCGGCACGCACGTTCGCGCAATGGCTCCGCGACGAGCGCGCCGCCTTCGACGCGAACTGACGAGCGCCCAGGCTCGACACAACGCTGCGAGGCAGGGGCCGGGCGGACCGCGACGGGGATTGACTTCCTTCGATCGGACTCTACGATGTGGGAATGATCCTGGTCGAACGCGAGATCCGCACGGCCCCTGCCGAAGTGTGGGCCGTCATGAGCGAACTCGACCGCTGGGCGGAACTCCTGCCCACGGTCAGCGGCGTCGAGCGGCTGAGCGACCCGGGCCCGATCGCCGCGGGCGCCCGGTTCCGGGTCGCCCAGCCGGGCCTGGCGACCGCCGTCTACGAGGTCACCGAGTGGCGGCCCGGCGAGGGCTTTACATGGGTCGCCTCGTCAGGGGGCGTACGGACCGAGGCGGTCCACGAGGCGCGCGCCGACGGGGAGGGCCGCACGCGGCTGGCCCTGAGCATCACGTGGACGGGCTCCGGGGCGTGGATCGCGCGGATCCTGTTCTCCGGCAAGGCCCGCCGCTACATGAACCGGGAGGCCGAAGCATTCGCAGCGCTCGCCGAGGGACGCTGAGCACTCACACGGCAGAAGCGGGACCGTCACGGCCGCTTCAGGAACGCCCCGAGGACCACGGCCGCCACGGGGACGACGCAGAGGACGGTGAAGACCCCTTCGGGCCCGCGGGCCTCCGCGATCAGCCCGTACGCGGGCGCGAACAGCCCGCCGACGCTCATCGCCAGCCCCAGCGTCACCCCGGCGGCGGTCCCCGGCCGGGTCGGCAGGTAGTCCTGCGCGAGCTTCACGAGCACCGCGAACGGGATGTTGATCGCGACCCCCACTGCCAGCGCCACCGCCAGCGCGGCGTACTGGTCGGGCACCACGCGCAGCAGGATCAGCAGCGGGATGACGAGCACCCCGCCGATCCTGGTGGTGCGCACGGCCCCGAACCGGTCGGCCAGGCGCCCGCCCAGCAGCGTCCCCACGACGCTGCCGAGCATGAACCCGGCCAGCGCGATCCCGGCGACGACGTGCCCGGAGCCGAGGTGCCGGATCCAGTACAGCTCGATGAACGTGATGATCCCGACCCACAGCAGCGAGCGCACCACCTCGATCCCCGTGAGGACCGAGAACGGCCCCCACCGGTCGGCGCCCTCCCGCGGCGCCGCCGAGGCGGCGGCGGCACGGGTGCGCTTGCGCAGCATCACGAACGCGATGAGCACCGCGGGCGGGATGAACAGCGCGGTCGCGCCCACGCCCATCGCCATGAGCGCCGGTGTCGCGAGCACGGGCGCCAGGAAGAACCCGACGCTGCCGCCCGCGGCGAAGACGCTCATCGCGGCGGCGCTGTTCCCGGCGGTCTCGCGCGCGCCCTTCCCGGCGGCCGGGTGGAACGCGGCCACGCCGAGGCCGGACAGGAAGATCAGCGCGAGCACCAGCGGGTAGGGCCCGGCGACCCCGGCCAGCCCGATGCCGAGCCCGGCGAGCGCGACCCCGGCGGGTGCGAGCCAGTACAGGCGGCGCCGGTCCACGGCGAGGCCGATGAACGGCTGCGGGATCGAGCTGCCGAGTGCGGCGGCGAGCGTCAGCCCGGTGGCGGCGACGTACCCGTAGCCGCGGTCGAGGACGAAGTACGGCACGACCGCGGGGACGAGCCCCTGGTACATGTCGTCGACCGCGTGCGCGGTGCCCCACAGCCACATCCGGCGCAGTGGCGAAGCCGGTGCGTCTCTCGCTCGATGTTCCTTAGGCTCCTCCTCTCCGGTCGGCGTCGATGCTGGCGCGGGTGCTCCCGCGGGCGTTGACGCCGTTGTCGTGGTCGGTCCGTGCGCCGCCGGTGCCGATGGAGGTCCGTCCGCGGTCCGGTGCGGTGCGGTGCCTTCCGGCGGTCCGGCCACGGTAGCCGCGGGTACCTGAATGGGACCTGAAGGCGTGGTCTGGGTCATGTCGGTGCTCCTTGTCCGTTCGGATCAAGGATTCCGAGACCTCGGGGGCTCCGGCTAACGGTATTCTGCCGAGTTATGTCGACAGACGGCCAAGTGATCCCGAGTTCGCCGATCCGGATGCTCTCGCACCAGGAGCGCATCGACTGGCACCGGCACGACGGCCACCAGCTGATCTACCCGCGGCGCGGGGTGCTGCGGATGTTCACGGCGGCGGGGGTGTGGGTGGTGCCGCCGTCGCAGGGCGCGTGGATGCCCGCGGGCACGGTGCACTCGCACCGGGCGTTCGGGGCGACGGAGATGCGGGCGATCCTGTTCGATGCGGACGGCGGGGGGCCGTTCCCGGAGCGGCCCACGGTCCTGGCGTTCACGCCGCTGCTGCGGGAGGCGGTGACGGCTTTGACGGACGACGCCGCGATGGCGCCGGACGTGCGGGGGCGGCTGGCGCGGGTGGTCCTGGACCTGCTGCACAGTGTCGAAGCGCCGCAGCGGTTCCTGCCCGCGCTGGAGGACCCGCGGCTGCGGGAGGTCGTGGCGCTGCTGGAGGGGGACCCGGCGGACCGGCGCACGCTCGCGCAGCTGGGCGCGGCGGTGGGGGCGTCGGAGCGCACGCTGAGCCGCCTGTTCCGGGAGGAGGCGGGGACGACGTTCGCGCAGTGGCGGGGCCAGTTCCGGCTGCACCACGCGCTGGTGCTGCTGGCGGGCGGGCAGCAGGTCACGCGGATCGCGGGGGCGTGCGGGTACGCGAGTCCGAGCGCGTTCATCGGGGCGTTCCGGGCGTCGTTCGGGACGACGCCGGGCGAGTACCTGCGGCGGGAACCGGACCTGCGGATCTGAGGGGCATTGCCATGTAAGCGCTCGCACGCTATGCTGACCCGACATCATTATATCGATTCAATTCGATGTCTCGATGGCTTTGGAGACGGTCGCGGCTGCCCGGCACGCTGCGCCTCCGCCTCCAGGCACCTCCGTACGGCCTTGCGCCCCTTCACCACCGATCACGCGGAGCACACATGCGCACCATCCACATCCGACCGACCAAGCACCGCCGCCTCCGCTGGGCCGCGCTCACCACGGCCGCCCTCGCGGGCCTCGCCGCCCTCGTCGCGCTCCCCCAGGTCTCGGCCGACGCCGCGACCGTCCGCTACGAGGCCGAGACGTCCCCCGCCGTCTGCGAGGGCACGATCGACTCGAACCACACCGGGTTCTCCGGCAGCGGGTTCTGCAACTCCAGCAACGCCGTCGGCGCCGGATCGCAGTACACGGTCACCGCCTCGGCCGCCGGCACCGCCACCCTGTCCATCCGGTACGCCCACGGCGCCACCGACACCCGCTCGGCGAACATCGTCGTCAACGGGACCACGGTCCAGTCCGGCGCCGACTTCCCCGCGACGGGCGCGTGGACCACCTGGACCACCAAGACCGTGAACGTCACGCTCAACGCCGGCAGCAACACCGTCCGGCTCGCCGCCGCCACCTCGGCGGGCCTGGCGAACATCGACTACATCGAGATCACCGACGGCGCGGTCGCGCAGACCGGGCCCATCATGGAGGACCTCGGCCGCGGCGTCACCGTCGTCCCCGCCAGCGGCGGCAACCTCGTCAGCTGGCGCCTCCTCGGCACCGACACCGCGAGCACCGCGTTCAACGTGTACCGCAACGGGACCCTCCTCAACAGCTCCCCGATCACCGGCGCCACCAACTACCTCGACACCGGCGGTTCCGGGACGTACACCGTCGCACCCGTCAACGGCGGCACCGTCGGCGCGCAGGCCGGCGCCGAGGCGACCTTCAACTCCAGCGGCTACCGCGACATCCCCATCCAGGCGCCCAGCGGCGGCACCACCCCCGACGGCGTCGCGTACACCTACAGCGCCAACGACATGAGCGTCGGCGACCTCGACGGCGACGGCCAGTACGAGTACCTCGTCAAGTGGGACCCCTCGAACGCCAAGGACAACTCGCAGTCCGGGTACACCGGGAACGTCTACATCGACGCGTACGAGCTCAACGGCACCCGCCTGTGGCGCATCGACCTCGGCCGCAACATCCGCGCCGGGGCGCACTACACCCAGTTCCAGGTGTACGACTACGACTCCGACGGCGACGCCGAGATCGCCATGAAGACCGCCGACGCCACCGTCTCCGGCACCGGCCAGGTCGTCGGCACCTCCAGCGCCGACTACCGCAACTCCTCCGGGTACATCCTCAGTGGACCGGAGTACCTGACGATCTTCAACGGCGCCAACGGCGCGATCCTCGACACCATCAACTACCAGCCCGCCCGCGGCACCGTCTCCAGCTGGGGCGACAGCTACGGCAACCGGGTCGACCGCTTCCTCGCCGGAACGGCCTACCTGGACGGGCAGCACCCGAGCATGGTGTTCGCCCGCGGCTACTACACCCGCAGCGTCATCTGGACCGTCGACTTCAACGGCACCGACCTGGTGTCGCGCTGGGTCTTCGACTCCAACAGCGCCGGGAGCCAGTACACCGGCCAAGGCGCCCACAGCCTCTCGATCGCCGACCTCAACGGCGACGGGAACCAGGACATCGTCTACGGCGCCATGGCCGTCGGCTCCTCCGGGTCCGCGCTGTACACCACCGGGTTCGGGCACGGCGACGCCCTGCACGTCTCGGACTTCGTCCCCAGCCGCGCCGGGCAGGAGGTGTTCATGCCGCACGAGAGCACCTCGCAGCCCTCGTCCAGCCTGAACGGCGGCAACGGAGCCATCCTGTTCCAGACCCCCGCGTGCTGCGACAACGGCCGCGGCGTGGCGGCGAACGTCCTCGCGTCCAACGCAGGCGCCGAGTACTGGTCCTCCAGCGTCAGCGGCCTGCTCAACGCCTCCGGCGCCAACATCGGCGCCAAACCCGCCTCCACGAACTTCGTGTCCTGGTGGGACGGCGACGGCGAGCGCGAGCTGCTCGACGGCACCGCGATCACGAACTACCCGTCCGGGACGCTGCTCTCGGGCTCGGGCGTCGCGTCCAACAACGGCACCAAGGCCACGCCGGGCCTGTCCGCGGACCTGTTCGGCGACTGGCGCGAGGAGGTCGTGTGGCGCACCAGCGACAGCTCGGCCCTGCGCATCTACGCCACCCCGTACACCACCAACCTGCGCATCGCGACGCTCATGCACAACCCGCAGTACCGTGTCGCCATCGCCTGGCAGAACACCGCCTACAACCAGCCGCCGCACCCGAGCTTCTACATCGGCAGCGACGTCACCAGCTACCCGTTCCCCGCGATCAGGGTGGCGTGAGGACCCTCCTCCCCCAGAAAGCCGGGGCCCGGAACGCATGCGTTCCGGGCCCCGGCCCTGTGTCCGCCGTCTCCGCGGATCGGGCTTGCGGTTGACGTAGCGTCAAGCCGTAACTTCGAGCGGGAAGGAGGCCGGCATGCGGACCTGGACGACGACCGAGGTCACCCGGATCACCGGCGTGACCTCGCGGACGCTGCGCCACTACGACGCCATCGGCATCCTCCAACCGGTCGCGACCGGCCACGGCGGCCTGCGCCGCTACGGCCAGGCCGAGCTGCTCCGCCTCCAGCGGATCCTGCTGCTCAAGCGCCTCGGGCTGCGCCTCGACGTGATCGCCGAGATCGTCGACGGCGCCCTGTCCGAGGCCGAGGCGCTCAAGCGCCACGCCGAGCAGCTCGACGAGGAGCGCGAGCGCCTCGACCGCCTGGCCGCCACGGTCGCCGCCACCATCCGCCAACTCGAAGGAGACCAGACCATGACACCCGAGACCTGGTTCGACGGCCTCGACGCGGGCAAGCACGCCGAGTACGAGGCCGAGGCCCGCCGCCGCTGGGGCGACGCCGTCGTCGACGCGGGCGACGCCGCCGTCAAGGCCATGTCCCCGGACGAGCGTCGTGCCATCCCCGCGAAGTTCGACGAGCTCCACCACCGCCTTGCCGCCCTCCGCACCTCGGGCGCTCCCGCCGACTCCCCCGACGTTCAGGCGGTCGCCGCCGACCACTACGCGTTCATCGAGCGCCTCTGGGGCACCGCCCCCACCGCCGCCGCCTACACCGGCCTCGCCGCCCTCTACACCGACGACCCGTCCTTCAACGCCACCTACGACACCGTCGCCGAGGGCCTCGCCGCCTACCTCCGCGAAGCCATGGAGGCGTACGCGGCGGCGAACCTCTAGACCTTCCGGTGGCGGCCGTTGCCTTGGGCGCCCGGGCCCGATCGCGTTGCGCGGTAAACAGCGTGGACGGCCCGCTGCTGGCGGTCGACGAAGTCCCGCTTCGCCTTCTCGTCCTCGGTGGGCGCGAGGAGCTGGAGCGTGGCGGCGAGCTCGAAGAAGCCGGGTCCGGGCTGTCCGGTGTCGCCGTTGCGGACGAGGACCGAGATCATGAACTCCTTGCCGGTGACCTCGGCGTGCCGCCGGTTGATGGCGTCGCACAGGCGCCCGATCTGGCCGGGGAAGTTCCCCCCGTGCTTGATCGGGCTGCCGAGTTCGCGGTTCAGTTCGCCGTAGGTGAGCTGGCCGCCGTGCGCGGCGTACCGTTTCAGGACTTCGACTCCGGCGTCGATGAGGATGAGGTCGTCGTTCGACATGAGCACCCTTTCCGGGCCGCCGAGGGCCCGACGTGAGGGGAGGGATGTCCGGGCGGCAGCGCTCGGCCCGAGGCCGTTGCGCACTGCTCGCCACGTTGTCTTTTTCGGAACGTACCACAGCATCTGACCAGCCGGAAGACCCGATCCATTCGCGACCGTCGCCCCGGATCGCCCGCCTTGCGATGAATCCGGACGCGCCGCGTCGTCACCACTGGTGCAGACCGAGCGAACTGAGGAGCGAGCGCACATGACCGAACCCGGTGCCGACTTCAAGCCCGTGACCGACCTGGTGGCCGGCCTCCTTGCGGGCGTCGAGGACGTCCAGCTGGCGGCCGCCACCCCGTGCGAGGAGTACCGGGTGGGCCACTTGGTCGACCACTTCCTCGGCCTGACCCTGGCGTTCACCGCCGCGGCCCGCGGCGAGCGCGGCCCGTACAACGACGCACCGCCCGCGGCGCCCTCGGCGGCGCCTCCCGCGAACTGGCGTCCCCTGCTGGCCGAGCGGCTCCAGACCCTCGCCGACGCCTGGGCCGAGCCCTCGGCCTGGGACGGCGACGCCACCGCCGGCGGCGTCACGTTCCCCGCCGCGATCATGGGCCTCGTCGGCCTCAACGAGGTCGCCGTCCACGGCTGGGACCTCGCCAAGGCCACCGGCCAGCCCTACGACCTCGACCCCGCCGCCATCACTACCCTCACCGCCTTCGTCGCCCAAGACGCCGACGACCAGGAAGCCCGCAACGGCATCTACGCCCCACCGGTAGCACCCGCCCCCGACGCAACCCCGCAGGACCGCCTCATCGCCCTCACCGGCCGCGATCCGGGCTGGTCCAGGTAGCGGGAAGTGCGGGACGGCTTGCGCCGTCCCGCACCTCTATTGCCCTGTTAGGACGGCGTGGCGCCGGTGATGGTGAGTTCGTAGGGGAACGGGTCCCCGACGCCGGTCTGCCACATCGTGTAGTTGCGGTGCACCGACGGGGTGGCCGCGACGACGAGCATCATGTGGGTCTCGCCGCTCTGGAGCGAGAAGTTCGCGGTCTGGCCCGGGGCGTAGAACGGGCTGTAGCGGACCGAGAAGTCGGCCTTGACGGCGACGAGGCGGAAGCGCCAGTCGGCCCCCGCGAGGCTGGAGGCCCCGGTGAGGTTGACGGTGACGTTGGACGTGGTCGGGTTGAGGCGGATCATGTTGTGGCCGTACTGGTGCGGTGCGTCAGCGGCATTGATCCGGTAGCGGTTGGAGCCGAGGCTCGTCAGCGGGTCGGTGTGGAGCGGCCGGTAGCTGCCGCCGCCGCGCCACAGGTCGGAGCGCATGGCCGCGCCCTGGTCGAAGTCGTAAACGACCTGTCTGGACGTCATCTCGCCGATGAGCGTGGCGAACTCCTGCTGGTCGAGTTGCAGCACGCGCTTGATCGTGTCGATCGGGTGCTCCCCCTGCCTGGCCTCGAACCAGAGCCGGTCGACGGCCTCGGCGCCGTAGAGTTCGGCGATCGTGTCGAACATCAGCCAGTCGCCGTAGTAGGTCTCCTGTGCGAGCCAGCGGTACTGCTGCCTGTCCACGAAGTACCCGGACCCGACGACCACCTCGGGCCGCTGCATCCGCGCCATGTAGTTCGCGTGGGCCTCCCACACGGGCCCGGCGACCGGGTTGCCCGCGCCCCAGCCGCCGCCGTTCCCGTTGGCGATGTTGATGTCCACGGCGTAGGACTGGAGGATGTGGTTGAACTCGTGCGACTCGACCCAGTCGTCCCAGATCTTGTCGTACGGCAGGCAGATGTGGCCCACCCCGATGTCGTCCGGCCCGGCCCAGTTCGCGGGCGGCAGGAAGCCGTTCGACCAGGTACCGCAGAGGTACAGGTTGATCCGGTAGCGCGACCCGACACTGTGGTCGGCCGGGTCCACGAAGCCGACCTGGTCGACGTAGTAGTCGTAGATCTCCTCCATGTGGTCCGCGACCCACTGCGGGTAGTTCGCGTAGCCGCGCGACTGTCCCCATGCGACGGCGTCGATCGCGTCGCCCCAGCGGACCGTGAAGTTCGCCGACTCGACGTAGTTGTCGGTCTCCGCCCCGGCCTCGATGAGGAACGCGGGCGTGCGGGTCTGCTTCTGCTGCTGCGGGTTCCCGGTCGGCGTCTCGGTCGGTTCACCGGCCGTCGGTGTCTGCGTGGGCGTCGAGGTCCCGCCGCACGCGATCCCGTTGACCTTGAACCCGGTCGGGATCGTCCCGGTCCCGGTGACGGTCATCCCGAACACCTCGCGGGTCTGCCCGGCCGAGATCTGCGCGTTCCAGCCGACGTCGTCGCCGGTGAAGTGCGCCCCGGACTGCGTGTAGTCCACGTTCCACGCGTTCTGCACGGATGAACCGCTCGGCAGGTCGAACTCGACCTTCCAGCCGTTCAGCCCGTCCGAACCGGCCTTGATGGAGACCGAGGCGTTGTGCCCGGTCCCCCACTGCGACGTGATCGCGTACTGCACGGCGTCGCAGGCGGCGGCCGATGCCGGGCCGGCCGTCACGAACGCCAGCGACGCGGCCAGCAGCGCCCCGCACGCCGCGATCACCGCGGCGGCCCTTCGCCGCAGCCGCACGCGCGCGCGACCGTCCTTGGGTATGACTTCCATCGGTTGAGCTCCTAAAACCTAGGGGGCTCAGCCGTCCCCGGTTGTCGAGGACCCGAACCCCCGCAACCGGAGGGCTCGTACGGACGACTGCCCAAACATTCAAGTAGATCGATGTTAAGGCAAACATCCACCCGAAGCAACCCGAACCGGCCGTCGAATACCGACCGGCCGAAACCGGACTACTCGACGCCCGCGGCCTCCTTCAGGAACCGCTCCGTGAATCCCTTTGTCCGGGCGAGGGCGCTCAGCCGCTGCTTGGTCGACTCCGCGTCGGTCATCCGCTCCAGCCGCCCCACCATCAGGCTGACCAGCCGCTCGACCTCATCGCGGTCCCAGATCTGCGCCAGCAGCCCTTCGCAGTAGCGTTCCGCCTTGGCACGGCCCGGCGGGAGCTTCGCCCCGCCCGCGAACTTCGCCACTACCGCGGCCATCAGCATGAACCGCGCCGGGCGCCACTTCGCCTCGACCCGGTTGTTCCGGAACAGCCATTCGACCTGGTACCAGGCGGCGGCCGCGGTGTAGTACGCGATCGCGTGGCCCTCGGGATGGAAGATCCGCACGCCGGGGTCGCGGCGCAGCTTCGCCGTCCGCGTCGCCTCGAAGGCGTACCCGCGGAACACCGAGGCGTACGCCTGGACGAGCTGGTTCTGCTTCACCACCCTCGTCATCGTCACCGAGCGCGCGTCGTACTGGCCGCTGCGGCGCTCGTAGTAGAGGTCGCGGGGCGCCTTCCGCGTCAGGAAGAAGTCCTCGATCTCGCGGTGGATCTGCCGGTTCGCGCGCAAGTCCTCCGCGGGGATCTGCGTCTGGCGGTTCGTGGCGACCGTGATCGTGTCGGACATGACCTCGTCCTCGGTCTCGATCACGGTCAGTTTCAAGTGGACGTCGTCGGTGAGCTGGTCGCGGTGCTCGAAGAGTACATGCCCGGTCTGACATCCGTTGACGATCTGGAAGTCGCTCATGTGGCACTCGGAGCCCGAGATGTCGAAGCTCCGCGCGATCACCGTGATCCCGTTGTTGAGCACCACGAAGCGCTTGCGTTTGACCGGATCTGCGAGCGTCTCGGCGATCCCGCTGTTGACCTCGTTGGACTCCCCTTGGAAGTCCCGGATGTTGTCCTCGAACAGGAACTTCCGGATGCTGCCGCCGTTGTCGACCAGGAGCCGCTCCACGAACACCGACGCCGGAATCGTCCCCATCCACGCCTCCTTGACACCGGCGATGGCGGGGATCGCGACCTTGCTGGGCCACTCGAACGCGACGTTGATCTTCCGCCGGGACCGCTGGTACAGCTGGTTCAACCGCCGCCATCCGACCGCCTCGAACCGGACCGAGTGGAACCGCCCCAGCCCGTCGAGCGCGGCCTCGGCCGACCGGCACTTGCCCTCCAGGTCGTCGTTGGCCTCGTCTCCGCAATGGACGTACCGGACTTCGAGCCGCGGGCTGTGGTCGGGGAGCTTCTGGTGGTTGTCGTAGATCAGGCCGAGCGCCTCGTGCAGCTCCTGGACCTCCGGCGAAGCCGTGTAGGCGATCGGGGCCCGGCCGCAGATCTGAAGCAGATTGTCGGCCAGGTCGGACACGACCTTGCCTTCGTACGTCTGACTCTGCTTGGCCTGCAACACGATCACGACCACGTTCATCTCGCGGCTCGACTCGACCGCGCCCTTCACGCCGTCGAGATCGCTGAAGAGGTCGCCGTTGATGACGATGCCCCAGGCGTCCACGCCGAGGTCGTTCCCGCCGCCGGTCCGATGCTGCTCGGCGTTGAACTCGTCCTCGTGGAACTGGTGCAGCACGCAGTGCGCGGCGAACGCCTCGAACAGCTTCGCATCGTCCAGATCGGGCAGTTCCGCCTTCTCTCGGAACGCGGCGACCCGCTCCCGAATGATCTCGTTCACTCGCCCGGCTCCTCACCGGTCCGCCCGACCGCCGCCAGGATCTCCTCCGCGGTCGGCGCGGTCGACGGGTGGTACGTAAGGCACATCGGCACGTCCACGCGGTCGGTCGGAGTTCCGTCCGCGGCCATGTAGAACTGACCCGCGGAGAGCCGGGCGAGGTCGACCGAGGTCCCGGCCTTGTCCTGCGCCACCCCCACTGCCGCCGCGATCTGCGCCGGGGCGTTGATCCGCCCGTACCAGTGGGTGCCGCAGTTGCCCACTATCTTGTTGTGGATCCCCTTGGGCGCCTGAGTGGCGAACAGCATCCCAAGGCCGTACTTGCGGGCCTGCGACGCCAACGCAAGCGTCGACGCCAGGCAGATCGTGGTCCCCGAGGAGGGCGCCAGCGTCTGCGCCTCGTCGAGGACGAGCAGCCCGGACAGCGGCCGGTCTCGCGCCGGATTCCGCTTGGCCCAGGAGAAGAGCGCCATTTCGAGCAGGTTCACGAACCCCTGCTGCTGCTCCTCTGTGGGCAGCCCAATGAAGTTGACGACCGAGATCCGTGCCCGCTTGCCCGGTGTGGGCGTGAGCAGCACGCTCGGATCCAGCGACGGGCCGACGCCGCCGAACACGCGGTCGTTGATCTTGGCCGCGCGGAGCGTGGAGGCGATGCGCACCGCGATTTCGGGCGCCTTGATGATCGAGCTGGCATCGTCGGGCAGGTTCTCGAGGAACAGCAGGAAGCCCTCGAAGTCGGAGCTGCCGTCGCGCGCGTAGGCCACGAGCGCCTCCTTCAGTACGGCCTTCGCGTGGTCGTCCTTCGGTGTGGCCCTGCCGATCCGCGCCCGCGGTACGAGGGAGTCCACGGCGGTGACCACCGCAGCTTCAAACTCGTCCGAGTCGTCGAGTACAGCCGCGAAATCCGGCAGCGGCTTGAAGCTCAGGGGTCGCCCCTTGATGCGTCCCGGGGTCCATACGACGGTCTCGACGGTCTCGTGGTACCGCTCGGCCCAGGCCGCGTCGCCGTCGAGCCAGTGCTCGGGCGGTTCGGGCCAGGCCAGGCCGAGCCGGGACAGGTCGTTGTTCGGGTCGAGGACGATCGAGGAGACGCCTTGGAGCGCAGCCGCTTCGATCATCCGTCGTAGTAGGACGGTCTTGCCCGAGCCGGAGCCTGCGAAGACTGCGGTGTGCTTGGCCATGGCCTTGAGGTCGGCGTACACACTGCCGCCGTCGAGCCGGCGCCCGATGGCGGGAGCCTTCGGGGCAGGGAGCTGGTACTTCAGCACCTCGGCCATGCCGACCTGGCCGACCGCGGAGTTCCCGATGGAGCCCACCCTGCTGGTGGCGCCCTCGCCCATCGCCCCGACGTTGATACTGCCGCCGGTCGCGGTCGCGCGGGCGTGGGCCGTCGGGAGCGGGATGGTGAGGAACCGGTGGTCCCCGGCAGAGCTGGTCTGCGTCTCGCTCGTGCCCCGGACGATGGAGACGCCCTGCGACGCCACCGGTGCGGCCACCGGGATCTCGACCGGGTCGCCGAACACCGCTCTGAGCAGGTATGTGCCCGAGGCGGGTCGGCGTCGCTGGAGCCAGTCCCCGAAGCCCGGGATGCGCAGTGCTTCCATCCGGTGCAGCGCGAAGAACACCTTGAGGTCGTTCTCGGAGGCCAGGATCTCGGTGCCGTGGCGTCCGAAGCGGTCGACCAGCTCAAGGACCTGGGAACCGGATGACCAGCGCCTCCAGCTGTCGGCGGGCGCGGTGACCCACAGGATGCCCCGCGCGTCCTCGACGGGATCGGCCTCGCCAAGCTTGGCCCAGGCGTACAGGCCGCGGACGCGCGAGAGCACGGCGTTGCCGTTGCCGGTGGCGAGGGCGCGGAAGGACCAGCGCCGGGGGCGCGCCTCGGTCTTGTCGTGGACCTCGACGTGGAACCCTTGCCGCTCCCCTACCGACTGGATCACCTTGAACTGCTCGGGGTCTCGTCCCGACTCGGTCCTGTAGGCGTTCAGTCCCGCGAGCAGCCAGGGGCGCAGCAGGTGGAACTCGGCGCTGGAATCGGTGACCTTCGTCAGGTCGGCCTCGGCTTGGAACCGCTCGAACTCGTTGTCGAGGTCGACCAGTGGGAGCTCGATGATCCTCGGCCCGGGACTGACCGGCGCCGCGTCCTCCAACTGCTCGATCTCGGTCACCGCACCGGCGGCGACGCAGGAGCGCAGGTGCGCATTGACGGTTCGAAGCAGTTGGCGCGGGTTGAAAGTGACCGCGTTGCCGAGGCTCTGCTCCGGGAACGGGAAGCTGGGGTACGGCGGTACGAATCCGGCATCGTCGTAGACGGGCGTCAGGATCGCCGCGATGAGTGCGGCCGCGGTCGTTTCGTTCGGCAGATAGTGGTCGAGCGGGACGACGGGTTCGAATCTCTGGGTCACCGTGGCGACGGTCGAACGTTCGAACTCCTGCCAGGTGCTTTCGAGACACGCGAGGATCACGGTGGTACGCCGGGTCTCGTCGCGGACGTCCACCAGGTTGACGCCGAGCATGTCGAGGAGTTGGCTGGCGCCTTCGCGGTGCCGCTCGTCGGTGCTCGATTTCGACGCCCTGACGATGTCGTCGACCTGGTCCACCGCGATCACGGTGGCGCCGCATCGCGACATGAGGTGGGAGAGGTCGCGGACGACTTCCTTCGGAGGCTTCGGGTTCGAGCGGGTGATGCCGAGGTCGGGATCGACGTCCACTTCTCCGCCGGTGAGGTACTCCTCGCCGAGGTCCGAGGCATGCTCGTCGCGCGAGTGCAGGAGGAGCAGGCCCCGCAGGGTCTTCCGGGTGCCGCCGAGGGTCGAGTCCATCTCCCTGACCGCTTCGATGAACCGGCTGACCGACTCGACGTCGGGCTGCCGGTCGTTCAGGATGCGCCGCATGACCTTTTCGGACACGTTCGCCTGCTCGCCCAGCGACTGGATGAGGTGGGCGAGACCCGTGGTCGACTTGCGGTGGGGCATGTTGAGCGCGTATAGGTAGCTGCCGACGAGGTTCGGCCAGAACTTCTCGAAGTGGAGGATGTTCAGCCGTACGAAGAACCCTCCGTGCTCCTGTACGGCGATGCGGGCCTGGCCGAGCAGGTGGCTCTTGCCCCGGCCGCCCTCACCGACGATGGGCAGTCCGTAGACGCTCGACTTGGCGCTCCGCTCCGCCAGCTCGATCTGCGCTTCGATTGCGCGCATGGCGGTCTCGTTGATGCCCTGCACGTGGGGGCGGGCGTGGTCGTCCCAGATGTCGTCGGGCGTGACCGCGAAATCGCCAGGCGCCCTTCGCAGGGCTTCGAGTGCGTCGCTCATCGCACCTCGATCCCTATGAGGTGGCGGTACTCGCCGCCGACCCAGACCGCGGCGGCGCGGTCGGCATCGGTGAGGGTCTTCTGGTTGGCCTCGGGGATGAGTTGGATCTTCCGGGCGATGAGAAGCTCCTGGAGGGACTTGTCGACCTCGGAGTGCTCCTCTCCGTCGAGGTGCTTGCGGAGCGCGGCCAGCGGGATCCAGCTCGCCTGCTCGCCGGACAGCTCGCGGTAGGATGCGACGATCCGCTCGCCGAGCGACTGCGGCTCGGCGTCGGCCTCATCGGTATCGACCGTCTCGTCCGTCTCGACCTCGACTGCTTCGACCTCGGCGGCCTCGTCCGCGTAGATGTCGGCGAGCTCGATTCCGGTCTTGCCCATGTGCACTGCGATGTCGCGGATCACGGCCCAGAGGATCCGGGCGGTGCGGTTGCTGAGGCCGGTCTGACCGGGTTCGGAGAGGGCCTCCCGGGCGGCCCTCCAGCCTGCGTCGGTGAGTTCGTACTGGTAGGGCCGCACGCCCTTGTCGACCGTGATGAGGCCCTTCTTCACCAGTGGATCGCGCATGTTGCCCTCGACCTTGTCGTAGCCGAAGGCGACTCTGAAGACGCCGGTGTCACCCGCTCCGCGCAGGTGGACGAGTGAGAGCAGCAGGTTGATCTCGGGGACACTGAATGCATTGTCGGACATAGAAGATGTTCCGTTTCAGGCGCAAGCGAGGGTGGGAGGAATACAGGCACACTACCGTCCATTCCTCCATTTGTCAGCCCCAGAAGTTGATCTTGACCTGCGGTAAGATCCCTATTCGACAATAATCGAACGCATGTATGACCATGCGCCGCATGCATCCAGTGGGACCCGATCCCGACAATTCGGCTCAGGCCCACAATAGAGGTGAAATCATGGTGCATGGATTGATCGATCCATGCACCCTGACTCACTCATTCAATCGCTATCGAATTCGGTGCCGGGACTCCTGGTAGGCGGATATGGCGCGGTCTGCAGTATGGAAGCGATTGCGGAAGCCGTTGTCGCGGATGGATTCACTGAGTTCCCGCAGGGAGATCCCGCGGCGGGCGAGGGACTGGGCGAGCCAGAGCTGCCAGTCGTCGGTGGCTTCGATGCGTCCGACCGTGCGGGCACTCCAGAGCGGCATCGGGCTGCGGCCCTTCACGTGCGGGTTCGAGTAGTGCTGCTCGGGCCGGGGCAGGAAGTCGCGGATGGCGGACTCGGTCCAGCCGCGGGTCTTGAGGATCGGCTTGGTGATCCACACGGTCGACTGTGGGCGGCCGTTGGGGCGCTCGGGTCGGGTCTTGCGGTGCTGGATCTCGGTTTCGTCCAGCACGACTCGGGTTCGGTTCTGCGGCTTGCACATGGTGTCCCCCGTTCAGGTGTTTCCTGCGGGAGAGATTAGTTACCGATGAGTAGATCTTGGGGGAGACACGCCGGGGTCAGTTGACTCGGTCGGGATGCGTGTAGAGGTTCATGGTGTCACCGCGGACGAAGCCCGCGAGGGTGAGGCCCGATTCGTCGGCGAGGTCGGCGGCGAGGGAGGAGGGGGCGGAGACCGCGGCGAGGATTGGGATGCCGGCCATGACGGCCTTCTGGACGAGTTCGAAGGAGGCGCGGCCGGAGACGGCGAGGACGTTGCCGCGCAAGGGGACGAGTCCCTGCTGGAGAGCATGGCCGATGACCTTGTCGACGGCGTTGTGGCGGCCGACGTCCTCTTTGGCGGTGACGAGTTCGCCGTCGGCGGTGAAGAGGGCGGCGGCGTGGAGGCCGCCGGTCTTGTCGAAGATCTTCTGGGACTTGCGCAGTCGCGCGGGGAGGTCGGCGAGGATGTCGGCGTCGACGACGGTGGCGTCCTCGGCGAGGTCCCAGACGGCCTTGATGCGCACGTCTTCGAGGCTGTCCTTGCCGCAGACGCCGCACGCGGAGGTGACGGTGAAGTTGCGCTTGGCGGACTTCGCGGGCGGCTCGACGCCTTGGGCGAGGGCGATGTCGAGGAGGTTGTAGGTCTGCTCGCCGTCGGCGTCGACGCCCGCGCAGTAGCGCATGGTCAGGATGTCGGCGGGCTTGGTGATGACGCCTTCGGACAGGAGGAAGCCGGTGGCGAGGTCGAAGTCGTCGCCGGGGGTGCGCATGGTGACCTGGAGGGATTCGCCGCCGACGCGCAGTTCGAGGGGCTCCTCGACGACGAGCGTGTCGATGCGCCCGGTGCGTTCGCCCCCGGCGAGGCGGGTGGTCTTGCGGCGGACGGTCACGCGGCCCATGGTCGTTCCTTAAATAGCCTTCAGGCGGCTTCAGCTCGGATTCAGGTGGTCGGTGCTTCTCTTGCCTGCATAGCTCGACGGGGGCCGGGGCCGCAAGGGCCGCGGTCGAAGGTCACGGCGGAGAGGGGGCGGTCGCGTCGGCGGAGCTGTCGGGCTCGAAGCGGACGACGATGGACTTGGAAGTGGGGGTGTTGCTGAACTCGGCCACGGAGTCGAGCGGGACCAGTACGTTCGTCTCGGGGTAGTACGCGGCGGCGCAGCCGCGGGCGGTCGGGTAGTGGACGATCTTGAAGTGCGGGGCGCGGCGGTCCCCGTCGGACCATTCGCTGACGAGGTCGCAGTAGTCGCCGTCGGTCAGGCCGAGTTCGGCGGCGTCGTCGGGGTTGACGAGCACGACGCGGCGGCCGTCGTGGATGCCGCGGTAGCGGTCGTTGAGCCCGTAGATGGTGGTGTTGAACTGGTCGTGGCTGCGCAGGGTCTGGAGCAGCAGTCGGCCGGGGCCGGCCTCGGGCGAGGTCACCGGGTTGACGGTGAAGTTGGCTCTGCCGGTGGCCGTCGGGAAGACGCGTTCGTCGCGCGGCGCGTGCGGGAGGGCGAACCCGCCGGGGACGCGGGCGCGGGCGTTGTAGTCGGTGAAGCCGGGGACGACCCGTTCGATGCGGGCGCGGACGCGGTCGTAGTCGGCGGTGAAGTCCTCCCAGGGCGTGTCGTCGGTGTCGCCGAGGACGGCGCGGGCGAGACCGGCGACGATGGCGACCTCGCTGCGCATGTGCGGGCTGAGCGGGGCGACGCGGCCGTGGGACGAGTGGACGATGCCCATCGAGTCCTCGACGGTCACGAACTGCTCGCGGCCTCCGGGCGCGTCGACGTCGGTGCGGCCGAGGGCCGGGAGGATCAGCGCGCGGGCGCCGGTGACGACGTGCGAGCGGTTGAGCTTCGTGGAGACGTGCACGGTGAGGCGGCAGCCGCGCATGGCGTCCTCGGTGGTGGCCGTGTCCGGGCTGGCGGAGACGAAGTTGCCGCCCATGGCGAAGAAGACCTTGACGCGGCCGTCGCGCATCGCGCGGATCGTGTCGACCGTGTCGAGGCCGTGGTCGCGGGGCGGCTCGAAGCCGAACTCGGCGCCGAGGGCGTCGAGGAAGCGGTCGGGCATCCGCTCCCAGATGCCCATGGTGCGGTCGCCTTGGACGTTGGAGTGGCCGCGCACGGGGCAGACGCCCGCGCCGGGGCGGCCGATGTTCCCGCGCAGGAGGAGGAAGGAGACGATCTCGCGGATCGTGGGGACCGCGTGCTTGTGCTGGGTCAGGCCCATCGCCCAGCAGACGACGATCTTGTCGGCGGCCAGGACCATGGCGAGGAGGCGTTCGATCTCGACCGGTGACAGGCCGGTGCGGCGGACGGTCTCGGCCAGGACGGCTTCGTCGTCGCCGTCCGCGTGGTGGGCGGCGAAGGCGTCGAAGCCGTGCGTGTACCGGTCGATGAAGTCGCGGTCGAGCACTCCGGGAGCCTCGGCCTCGGCCCGCAGGAGCATCCGGTTGAGGTGGCTGAACAGGGCGAGGTCGCCGCCGACCTTGATCTGGAGGAACAGGTCGGTGAGGTCGGTGCCGCGCCCGGCGAGCCCGCGGGCGGTCTGCGGGTTCTTGAAGCGCTGGAGCCCGGCCTCGGGCAGGGGGTTGACGGTGGCGATCTTCGCCCCGGCGCGCTTGGCCTTCTCCAGGGCCGTGAGCATCCGCGGGTGGTTGGTGCCGGGGTTCTGGCCCGCGACGATGATCAGGTCGGCCTGGTACAGGTCGTCGAGGAGGACGCTGCCCTTGCCGATGCCGATGGTCTCGGCCAGCGCCGACCCCGAGGACTCGTGGCACATGTTGCTGCAGTCCGGCAGGTTGTTCGTGCCGAGTTTGCGGGCGAAGAGCTGGTAGAGGAACGCGGCCTCGTTGCTGGTGCGCCCGGAGGTGTAGAACGCGGCTTCGTCGGGGCTGTCGAGGGCGGTGAGCTCACCGGCGATGAGCGAGAAGGCGTCGTCCCAGGTGACGGGCGTGTAGTGGGTGGCGCCTTCGGCGAGGTAGACGGGTTCGGTGAGGCGGCCCTGCTGGCCGAGCCAGTAGCCGGACTTGTCGGCGAGGTCGGCGACGGGGTGGGCGGCGAAGAAGTCGGGGCCGACGCGCAGGCGGGTGCCTTCTTCGGCGACGGCTTTAGCGCCGTTTTCGCAGAACTCGGCGGGGTGGCGGTGGAGGGGTTCGGGCCAGGCGCAGCCGGGGCAGTCGAAGCCGTCGGTCTGGTTGACCTTGTGCAGGAGCGGGAGTCCGCGTTTGA
Source organism: Glycomyces sp. NPDC047010 (assembly GCF_040644205.1). Classification (NCBI taxonomy): domain Bacteria; kingdom Bacillati; phylum Actinomycetota; class Actinomycetes; order Glycomycetales; family Glycomycetaceae; genus Glycomyces; species Glycomyces sp. NPDC047010. Next base: position 203,085 of record NZ_JBEYVY010000012.1, read on the forward strand.
TCCCGGCCGCGGAGCCGACGTACCGGACGGAGTTGAGGACGGCGGGCAGGCCGACGGCGTGGTCCTTCGGCGGGTGGACGGTGGGCGCGTCCTGCGCCGGGTCGGTTTCGCGAGCCTTGCTCATCGGGCCAGTGTAGGCCGGGCGGTTGCGGAGCATGGCGGAACGAGGTCGCGGCGGGGTCTGCGGGGGCCGCGGCGTGCGGGGGCGCGCCGCGGGCGCGCCGTCGCTCGGAAGGGTGGTGACGAATCGTCACGAGTGCGGATGAAGTCCCAGTTCATCGGGTATCGGGGCGAATCATCGCGGACCGTTCGGGCACTTGTGTGCAGGTAGGCTGAGCCGTGCGGATCGACGCGCGTCCTCTACTGCGGACCCGCGAGGGCGTCCTCATTGGAAGGCGGTCGGATGCACAGGTCGGAAGCGGAACCCCCGGGTCGCGGGCGCCTGCACGGGCGGCTGCTCCAGATCCTGGGGGCGTTCTCGGGCGTGGTCGCGCTGATCGCCATGTGGCAGCTCGGGGTGTTCGGCGGGGGTTCGGACCGCGAGCCGGTGAGCGCCGTGGACGGGCCGACGACGGAGTGGCCGTCGGCGGCGGCCGAGGAGAGTTCGAGCGCGGCGGCGGTCGCGGAGACGGCGAGCTCGGCGTTGGAGACGCCGTCGGAGTCGGTGTCGGAGGAGGGGCCGTCCGAGTCGTCTTCGGAGGCGCCGACGACGGCCGCGGCGCCGTCGGACACCGAAGCGCCGCAGGAGGAAGAGGGGACCGTGGAGGGCGCCGCGTGCGTCGCGTACCTCTCGGTGGACGAGTCGTGGCAGGACTCGATCGACGTCTCGGTCGAGGTGGTGAACGTCGGGGACGAGCGGCTGGCGTCGTGGGCGATCGACCTCGATTTGGACGATGTGGACATCTACCACTACTGGAACATGGACGACCTGGGGCGCGGCTGGTTCGGGTCGAAGAACTGGAACGGGAAGCTCGACCCCGGCGAGGACGCGGTGACCGGTTTCCAGGCGGAGATCGACGGCCGCTACGACCTGCCCGATTCGGTGTCCTGCACGGCGTACGAATAGTTTCCCGCCGGGCCGCTCCGGGCGATACCCTCGTGCAAAGCGGTTTGGAGGCGGCTATGACCGAGTTCGAGCACGTCCAGGTGGTCACGACCACCGATTCTGCCGAGTCCGCGACCTTGTTGGCGCGCACCGCCATCGAGGCCCGGCTGGCCGCCTGCGCGCAGGTCTTCGGGCCCCTGTGCAGCATCTACTGGTGGGAGGGGAAGGTGGACACCGCGCAGGAGTGGCGGGTGGTCCTCAAGACGACCGCCGCCGCCTACCCCGACCTGGAGGCCCATCTCAAGGCCGGTCACGGATACGAGGTCCCCGAGGTCGTCATGCTCCCCATCACCGCCGGGAACCCCGAGTACCTGGAGTGGATCGACGCCGAGACCGCCGGCCGCGCCTGAACTGTCGGACCCCGCGGGCACACTTGCCGCGACCGGTGGAAGCCGAGGCCGTGCCGCCGCCATGCGCCGGGCGGCGGCACGGACGAAGGTCAGGCGGTCTGGAGTCCGAAGCCGAACACGAAGAGGGGGTCGTAGCCGGGGTCGCCCACGTTGAGCGGCTCGTCGTCGGTCCGGTGGGGCCAGGTCACGGGGAGGCGCCCGCCGTAGGGGGTCGCGCCGAAGAGCGGGTCCGCCACACCGGCGCCTTCACTGCCTGGGAGCCAGGCGGCGACGAGTGCGTCGACGCCGTCGAGGTGCGGTTCGATCTCGATGGGGCGTCCTGAGACGACGATGACGACGCAGTCGACGGCGCCGCAGACGGCCGCGATGGCGGCGGCGTCCGCTTCGGAGACGGCCATGTCGTGGTCCCCCGCGCCCGCGTCGCCGACGCCTTCCGCGTAGGGGTCCTCGGCGACGACGACGATGCCGACGTCGGCGCCTTCTATGGGCTCGGAGGCGTCCTCGCTGAAGGTGACCGCGGCGTCGGGGGCGACCTCCTGGATGCCCGCGAGGATCGTGGTGCCTTCGGTGGGCGGGTTGAGCGACCCCTGCCAGGAGGCGGTCCAGCCGCCGGTCTGGCGGCCGATCGAGTCGGCGCCGGAGCCGGCGACGTAGATCGACTCCTGCCCCGTGAGCGGGAGGAGGTCGCCGTCGTTGCGCAGCAGGGTCTGCGAGGCGGCCGCGGCTTCGCGGGCGACCTCGCGGTGCGCGTCGGAGCCGATGTCGGCGGCGCCGCTAGTGTCGGCGTCGGGGTGCTCGAAGAGGCCGAGGGCGAACTTCTGGGCGAGGATGCGGGAGACGGCGTCGTCGATGCGCTCGACACTCACGCCGCCGGACTCCACTTCGGCGAGGAGCGCGGTGATGAACGCCTTGTACTCGAAGGGGACCATGACCATGTCGACCCCGGCGTTGATCGCGGTGCGGACCGCTTCGTCGTAGTCGGTGCTGAGCTGGTCGAGGGCCTGCCAGTCGGAGACGACGAACCCGTCGAAGCCGAGCTCTCCCTTGAGGACTTCGGTGATGAGGTACTCGTCGGCGTGGGCTTTGACGGGGCCGCCGCCGAGGTCGGTGGAGGAGAACGAGGCCATGACGGAGCCGACTCCGGCGTCCACGGCGGCTTGGAAGGGCGCCAGGTGGATCGAGCGGAGCTCGTCCTCGGTGAGGGTGGTGACGCCCTGGTCGAGGAGGTAGCCCTCGGTGGTGGAGGAGCCGTAGGCGGTGCCGCCGTCGCCGACGTAGTGCTTGGCGGTGGCGAGGACGCTGGTGTTGGCGGCGAGGTCGTCGCCCTGGTAGCCGTGGACGACGGGCCCGGCGTACTCGAAGGCGAGGCCGGGGTCCTCGCCGTAGGACTCGTAGGTGCGGCCCCAGCGGCTGTCGCGGGCGACGCACACGCACGGCGCGAACGTCCAGTGGATGCCGGCGGCGCGGGTCTCGGCGGCGGTGACGGCGGCGGCGCGACCGGCGAGGTCGGGGTCGTGGGCGGCGCCGAGGCCGATGTTGTGGGGGAAGACGACGGCGCCGGGGATCGCGGTGTTGCCGTGGACGGCGTCGATGCCGTACATGAGCGGGATGCCGAGGCGGGTGTCGAGGGCCTGGGCCTGGTGGCCGTCGATCATCGCGGCCCATTCCTCGGCGGTGGAGAAGAGGGCTTCGGAGCCGCCGTTGAGGAGGGAGCCGATGCCGTACTCGGCGACGTCGGTCGGGTAGGGATCGACCGCGCCGACGGTCACCTGGGTCATCTGGCCGACCTTCTCCTCGATCGTCATGCGGGAGAGGAGGTCGTCGACGCGTTCGTCTATGGGGAGGCTCGCGTCGAGGTAGTCGCCGTTGCCGTCGGCGGGTCCGTCGTCGGTGCCGGGGACGACGAGGAGGACCGTGACGACGGCGGCCGCGAGCGCGGCGGCGAGCACCGACCAGAGGATCGCGGGACGGCGGAAGAGTGTGGGCAGGCTCGCGCCCATGTGTCGGCTCCTAGAGGGGTGAGCGGGTGGACAAGTCCCAACCGTGTTCCACAGTAACGGAAGAGCGCTCCCACGTCTATGGGCCGTCGATCCGGGGTGTTGCCCTGGGTGGGCGGGGCTGTTATGTTGGGTGTCCCAACTAACCCCTCGGGATCTGGCGGGCCCGGCGGGCCCGGGGTTCCGGCGACCCCTTGAGGAGCACCTGTGCGACGACGCACTTTTGCCGCTTCGCTCGGCGCGGCTGCAGTGGCCGCTGCGGCCGTTCCCGGCACTGCCGCAGCGAAAGCGGGCGGGCGATGCGAGGACCGCTATGCCTGGCGCAACGCCGTGGTCAACGGCGGCGGCTACGTCCCCGGCATCGTCTTCAACGAGACCGAGGCCGGACTCATCTACGCGCGGACCGACATCGGCGGCCTGTACCGCTGGCAGGAGGCGTCCCAGACCTGGAAGCCCCTGCTCGACTGGGTCGGCTGGAGCAACTGGGGGTACACCGGGGTCGTGTCCGTGGCGACCGACCCGGTGGAGCCGCGGCGGGTCTACGCGGCCGTCGGGACTTACACGAACGACTGGGACCCGGGCAGCGGCGCCGTCCTCTACTCGGAGGACTACGGGGAGACCTGGGGCGTGGCAGAACTCCCGTTCAAGCAGGGCGGCAACATGCCCGGCCGCGGCATGGGCGAGCGCCTCGCGATCGACCCGAGCGACAACTCCACCCTGTACCTCGGCACGCCGAACGGGAACGGGCTGTGGCGGTCCGTCGACTTCGGGCGCACCTGGGCGGCGGTCGAGGCGTTCCCGAACGCCGGGAACTTCGTGCAGGACCCGTCGAGCGACTACTCCGACGACAACCAGGGCGTCATCTGGATCGACTTCGACACGGCCGGGGACCGGGTATTCGTCGGCGTCGCCGACCCGGACGACCCGCTGTACGCCTCCGCGGACCGGGGCGCGACCTGGCAGGCCGTCGACGGCGCGGCGGCCGCGCTGGGGCGGGCCGACGGGAACCGGACCATCCCGAAGCAGGCGTCGTTCGACCACGAGAACGGGTACCTGTTCGTGGTCACCGGATGGGACCCCGGGCCGTACAACGGGGCGCCGTCGGCCGGGCGCGGCGGGTCGGTGCAGCGGTTGTCGCTGGCGACCGGCGAATGGACCGACGTGACCCCCGCGTACAACCCGATCGGCACGATCCCCGGCTTCGGCGGGCTCACCGTGGACCGGCGGACCCCGGGCACGCTCATGGTGGCGACGCAGAACAACTGGTGGCCCGATGAGATCCTGTACCGCTCCACCGACTCCGGCGCGACGTGGGAGACCAGCTGGGACTACGTGTGGGACGCGAACTGGTCGTGGCCGCCGGCGCGGACCGACCGGTTCGACATGGACAGCACCGGCAGCGCCTGGTTGAACTTCGGCAACAGCGACGACGGGCCCGCGTACGCCGTCAAGCACGGCTGGATGATCGACGCGCTCGCGATCGACCCGCACGACTCGGACCGGATCATGTGGGGCACCGGCGCCACCGTCTGGGGCACCGAGTCGCTGACGCAGTGGGACGCGCAGGGCGCGCTCGTCGGGTGGGACTCCGAAGCGGGGCACCAGATCGCGCTGCCGGTGGAGCCGTTCACCGTGGCGGTGCGGGTCGAGGGCCTGGAGGAGACCGCGGTGCAGGACATCGCGGCGCTCGGCGGGACCGTCGTCTCGGCGATGGGCGACCTGGGCGGGTTCGTGCAGACGGACTTGGACGCGGCCGGAGTGCAGATCCGGCGGCCCAACTGGACGTCGGGGCGGAGCGTCGACTTCGCGGCGCTGAACCCCGACGTCGTGGTCGGGTCGGGCGATGTGGAGGGCGACGTCGACGGGCACGTCGGGGTGTCCACCGACGGCGGCGCGACCTGGTCGACCACCGTGCGAGTCGAAGGCGTCGCAGGCGGCGGCAACGGCGGGACGGTCGCGGTCGGGGCCGACGGGGCGGTGATCGTCTGGTCCCCCGGGAACGGGACGACCCTGCCGGTGTTCAGCACCGACCTGGGGCAGACGTGGACTCCGGTGGAGGGGCTGCCCGCGGGGGCCGTCGTCCGGGCGGACCGGGCCGACGCGAACCGGTTCTACGCGTTCGCATCCGGGGTGTTCTACCTGTCGACCAACGGCGGGCTCCGGTTCGCCGCCACCGGGGCTTCGGGCCTGCCCGCCGCGGGTGCGGTCGATTTCCGGGCCGTGCCCGGCAAGCGGGGGCACCTGTGGCTCGTCGGCGGCGAGGCCGACGGCGTGTACGGGATGTGGCGCAGCACCGACGGCGGGCGGCGCTGGACCCGGGTGCGGGACTTCGCGGAGGCCGACGCGGTCGGGTTCGGGAAGGCGCGGAACCGGCACGGGTACCCGACGATCTTCGCCTCGGCGAAGGCCGGGAGGGTGCGGGGCATCTGGCGGTCGACCGACGAGGGCCGGAACTGGGTCCGCGTCAACGACGACGCCCACCAGTGGGGCTGGACCGGGAAGGCCGTCACCGGCGACCCGGACGTCTACGGGAGGGTCTACATCGCCACGAACGGCCGCGGCCTGGTCTACGGCGACATCGAGGGCTGAGGGTGAGGACGGGTCGCGGGGCCGGATCGGCTCCGCGGCCCTTTTCATGCGGCGCTTCATCGTCGGCGCCTGACTCGGGCGAGGAGGCCGAACACCGCCGCCGCGAGGAGCACGTAGACCAGGACGAGGACCGCGGCGTCGGGGGCGGGCTCGACCTGCCAGCCGGTGTCGCGGTCGGCGTTGGCGAAGACCAGGCGGTTCACGGTGAGGAACGTCAGGTGCAGCGCGATGCAGGTCCACAGTGAACCGGTGGCGGCGCGGGCGGCGAGGAGCGCCGTGCCGAAGCAGGCGAGCAGCACGATGTAGGTGACCGGGTCCGTGCCCGCAGGTGCGAGGAGGAGGCCGTCCGACTCCTCCCCCAGCAGGGCGGCGGTCGCCGAGGCCGCGGCCGAGGTCGGGAGCATGATGAGGCAGAACAGGACGGTCGTGCCCAGGCCCGCGGCGAACCGGCCGCCGCGGCGGCGCAGCGCGGTGAAGATGTAGCCGCGGAAGACCAGCTCCTCCGGGAGGGCTTCGAGGCCGAACGCGATGAGCGCGTTCAGGGCCAGGAACGCGAGCAGTGACCCCCACTCGACCGCGCCGAAGCCGATCCACCCGGCCGCCGCCGCGGGGATGACGACGAGGCCCGCGGCGCCGCCGGTGATGACGACGCCCATGGTGAACCCGCGGGCGGCGTCGCCCGCCGGGCCGAGGCCGAGGGCGGCGAGGGAGCGCCGGTCGGCTTTCCCGTTGAGCCACAAGATGAACGCGGTGACCGCGAGGCCGACGATCAGTGCGGCGAGGGCCTGCCTGCCGGTGCGGCCGAAACCCCACTGCTGTGCGAGCGCAGTAGAGACGGGTCCGGCGGCGCCGAGCGCGAGTCCCATCGCGGCCCAGGCGGCGAGGGCGCGGAAGGCGATCGATCGTCGGGTCGGGGGCGGTGGCTGGGGCTTCGCTGCCCTGGTCGCGGTCATGGGGTCCACATTCGCACGGCCGTGAGCGGGCCGCATCGGCAGGAAGTCTGAACCTCTCTGCGACGAAGGTCGGGGTTGGAGCGGGGTCCACCCCTGACGAAGGTCAGGGGTCAGGCGCGCAGGCCGTCGAGGACGATCTCCAGGTAGCGGGCGGTCGCGTCGCGGCTGGCCTCGGCCGTGAGTTCGGGCATGCGGCAGGACACGAGGCTGATGAGGTTGAGGAGTTCCGCGCCGCCGATGTCGGCGCGCATCGCGCCCTCGTCCTGGGCGCGGCGGACGGTCCGCTCGAAGCGGTCGAGCCAGGTCATCGTGAGGTCGCGCAGCTCCTCGTCGGCGTCGCGGTGCTCGGCGAGCCAGGGCCGCAAGGCGGAGGCGAGCGCGCCGAGTTCGGGTTCGCCGCAGAAGCGGACGAGGCGCACGAGCGCGTCCCACCCCGTGAGGTCGCCGGGGTCGGCCTCGGCGAGGGCGATGCCGCGGCGGAACATGTCGGCCGCCAGCGCGCGGACGAGGGTGTGCCGGTCGGGGAAGCGGCGGTAGAGGGTGCCGACGCCGACGCCCGCGTGCTGGGCGATCTCCTCCATGGGCACGTCGGGGCCGCGGGCGCTGATGAGGGCGGCGGCGCCCGCGAGGAGGCGTTCGCGGTTGCGGCGGGCGTCGGCGCGCAGTGGTGCTTCTGGGTTCGCGGTCACCCCTCGATGGTACTGGACGATTTTCTTCCGCTTATGCTAGCGTCAATAAACGGATGATATTCTTCCACTTGCATTGGAGACGGCACATGATCCTCGTGACCGGAGCGACGGGCTCCACCGGCAGGCACCTTGTCGCGCAACTGAAAGCGAAAAGCGCGCCGGTCAGGGCGCTCGTGCGGGACTCGGCCAGGGGCGAGGCCCTCGGCGTGGATTGCGCGGTCGGCGACTTCGACGACCCCGCGTCGCTGTCGGCGGCCATGGACGGCGTCGAGCGGATGTTCCTCGCTTCACCTGGGGCGCAGCCGGAGACGGAGGACGGCGAACAGCCGATGGTCCGCTGGGAGCGGAACGCGATCGATGCGGCGAAGGGCGCGGGCGTGCGGTACGTGGTCAAGCTGTCGGTGCTCAATGCGCGCGTCGGGGGCCGGATGTCCGAGGGCGGGCACGGCGAGGCGGAGACGCACCTGAAAGCGTCGGGTCTGGAGTGGACGATGCTCCGGCCGGGCGGGTTCATGCAGAACTTCCTCAGTCCCGCAACGGTCCTGTGGGACGAGCAGGGCGGCCTCATCGGCCCCGACGGGCCGGGGCGGATGGCGTTCATCGACTGCCACGACATCGCCGCTTGCGCCGCGGCCCTGCTCACGGCTGCGCCGGAACCTGGTGCGACGCTTCAGATCACCGGGCCCGAAGCGCTGTCGTACGAGGCGATCGCGGCGCACCTCAGCCGCGGTTGGGGCCGCCCGGTCGGGTTCGACCCGCATTCGGAGGAGGCCGTCGCGGCGCGGCTCCTGGGCTTCGGCCTGGCGCCGCAGCAGGCCGCGGAGCTGGCGTCCCTCTACGGCTCGATGGGCAGCGGGGACTTCCAGGAGGTCACCGGCGAGGTCGAGCGCCTCACCGGGCGGCGGCCGCGCACGTTCACCGAGTTCATGGCCGCGAACCCGGAGGACTTCCCGGGTCTGGAGAAGTAAGGTGAGCGGCCCCGTCGCCGGGGCCGCTCAGCGGGTCACTAGTAGACGCTCGATCCGATCCAGTCGTCGTGGCCGTAGCCGACCGGGTTGGGGTAGTTGCGGGTGGCGGAGGTGATCGCACTGGCCGTCGTACCGCAGGTGGTGAGGATCAGGGACGATTCCCTCGCGGTGCCGTTGAAGCCGATGCAGAGGTTGGAGTGGCCGGCGGGGTGGATGCCGTTCGAGCCGAAGACGAACTCCTGGTTGAGGCCGCCGTGGCAGTCCCAGAGGACGAGCGGGGTGCCCGCCTGCATGCGGCCGCCTTCGACGTCGATGCAGCGGTCGTGGGAGAGCTCGACGTGGAGTGAGCGCTCCTCAGCGTCGTACCAGAAGCCCTGGTTGCGGCCGCCGTGGCAGGTCCAGGAGACCAGGTCGGTGCCGTTGCGGGAGTCGTAGCCCTCGGCATCGACGCACAGGCCCGTGGAGGTGTTCTTCAGGTCCTTGAACTCGAAGAGGCCCTCGTAGAGGACGGCGTTGTTCGTGCTCCCCGGGTCGACGCAGCTCGAGGTCTCCCAGTCGGGGTGCTCGTAGAACTCGGTGATGCACTCCGCGAAGGCGCCGTGCCCGAGGTAGTTGGGGTGCAAGGACTGCCGGAACGCGTTCTCGGAGGGCAGGACCCCGACCTCGACGTACACGCCGCGCGCCCAGGGCTGGGCCTCGCACACGCCGTGGCCGTCGAAGAGGCGCTGCGCGTTGAGGTACCGCGCGCCCTTGCCGAGGGCCGCGTCGCGGACGCCGTCCTCGAAGAGCGGCACGGCCTTGTTGCGCGCGAAGGCCGCGTCGGCGAGGTAGAGGAGGCAGCCGCCTGAGTACCAGCCGGGGAAGTCCGGGTTGTCCTCGACGTCGGGGCCGCCGGGGCTGGGGTAGGACATGACGACCAGGTCGTAGTCCGTGCCGAGGTACCCGGCGTCGGTCATGGTCTGGCGCACCGCGTCGATCGCGGTCTCGACGCCGTCCTGGGTGACCTCGACGCGCGCGGCCCAGTCGTCGGTGTGCTCGTCCCAGCACGGGCCGAGGAAGAGGATGCGGTTCGTGACGCACTCGGTGGCGGTGGGGCCGAACTCGATGCCGCCCTCGTCGTTGGCGCCCACGACGATCCACACGAGTTCGACCTTGGTGTTGCGGGCCTTGATCGCGAGGTTGTCGCCCTGGTTGAGCTCGTCCCACTGGTGCTCGCCGGAGCCCTCGACGAGGTGCGGGGAGGCGCCGCCGGAGCAGGAGACGTTGTACTGGACGTCGCTCTCGATGCCGGTGCGGAAGAGCGCCTGGTCGTAGGAGCGGTCGCACCAGTTGCCTTCGCGGTGCGTGTTCGGGTCGTAGTTGCCGACGCCCTCGCCGGAGATCTCGCTGTCCCCCATGGAGACCAGGGAGGTCTGGCGCTGGTCGAGGGGGCGGATGCCGGGGGTGCCGTAGAGGGCGGTGGCCTCGGAGGCGCGGATCGCTTCGAGGTTCGCGGGGAGCGGGACGATGTCGGGGCGTTCCTGGGCTTGGGCGGGAACGGCCGCGGCGGACAGGGTGAGGGTGGTCAGCGCCGCAGCGAGGATCGCTGCGGCCCAACGTCTCCGGGGAGTGGACATGGCGGTCTCCGGTTCAGAGGCATGGCCTAAACATGGATGGACGTCAATGGCCCGTAGTCAGGAGACTACCGTTACCCACCGGTAATGTGAAGCTTGTCTGCGTTGTCATAAGTACGTGTTGTCAGAAATGCGTGCCGCCGGATGTCCCCGGGGGTCAGTTCCGGACGGCCGCGGCCATCCGCTCGACCGCCTCGGTGAGGATCTCCGGGGACGTGCCGTAGTTCAGGCGCACATGGCCCTTGCCGCCGGTCCCGAACGGGAGCCCCGAGTTGAGCGCGACGCGCCCGCGCTCCAGGAACGCCGCGGCCGGGTCGTCGCCGAGGCCGAGGGCCCGGCAGTCGAGCCACGCGAGGTACGTGCCCGGCTGCGGGCGGTACCGCACGGCGGGAAGGTGCTCCGCCAGGAGGCGGGCGAGCAGGCGGCGGTTCTCCGCGAGGCCCGCGAGGAGCGCGTCGAGCCACGGCCCGCCCTCGCGGAACGCCGCGGTGTGCGCGATCGAGCCGAGGTGGCTGATGCTGCTCGACATCTTCTCGGGCATCCGCTCCAGGTCGGCGACGGCCGCGGTCCCGGCGATCGCGACGGCGCCGCGCAGCCCGGGGAGGTTCCAGCCCTTGGCGGCCGAGGTCAGCGCCAGGCCGGTCTCGCCGCCCTCCGCGGTCAGGTACGGCACGAAGACCGTGCCGGGGCCGACGAGCGGCCCGTGGGCCTCGTCGGAGACGACGCGCACGCCGTAGTCGGCGGCGAGGCGCGCCACCCGCTCCAGTTCGTCTCTGGTGTGGACGGTCCCGGTCGGGTTGTGCGGGTTGCACAGCAGGTACGCGGCCTTCCCGCCGCGCCCGAGCGCCAGCTCGAAGGCCGCCGCGAGGGCCGCGAAGTCGATGCGGTGGTCGGGGCCGAGGGGCGCCTCGATCACCTTGCGGTCGTTGAAGACCGGGAACGCGTGGAACGGCGGGTACACGGGGCTGTTGACGACGATCGCGTCGCCGGGCCCGGTGACCGCCTTGAGCATCTCGACCACGCCGAGCATGATGTCCGGCACCGTGCGGATGCGGTCGCGGTCCAGGTCGGTCCAGTGCCAGCGCTCGGCGGCGAAGGCCGCGACGGCGTCGGCGTAGCCGGTGCCGGAGGGGTAGCCGGTGTCGCCCGCGGCTACGGCGTCGGTGACGGCCTTGGCGATGGGTTCGGCCAGGTGGACGTCGAGCTCGGCGACCCACAGGGGCAGCACGTCGGGGTCGTAGTGCCGCCACTTCTCGCTGGTGCGCTGGCGGAGCTGATCGAGGGTGAGCTGCCGGAGCGGGTCGCCGGGCAGGTCGGTGGAGGCATTGGTGGTCGCGCTCATGCACAGACGGTATCGGAGTTCTGGCGTCGTGTCACCTTGTGCGGCAGGGATCTCCGCCGGTGGCCGGGGTCACGCGCAGCCTCCTTGTAGTTCGTACTGCGAACTATTATGGTTCGTAGTACGAACTACTTTTCGGAAGAGGCGGGATCATGACCGAGCAAGGCAGGACCGTGGCGGTCGTCGGCGGCGGGTACGGCGGCGCGGCCGTCGTGAAGGCACTGGACGAGCACGCCGACGTGGTGCTCATCGAGCCCAAGGACGCGTTCGTCCACGCCGCGGGCGCGCTCCGCGCCCTCACCCGGCCCGAGGAGTGGGCCGAGCAGATCTTCTTCCCCTACGACGGGGTCCTCAAGCGCGGCAGCCACCTCCGCGAGTACGCCGCTGGGGTAGACGCGCAGGGCGTCACCCTCGCCTCGGGCGGGCGCGTCGACGCCGACTACATCGTGCTCGCGACCGGCTCGGCCTACCCGTACCCGGCGAAGACGCGGACCGATTCGACCGCGGAGGCGCTGGCCCACTTCAAGGAGACCCACGCGGAGCTGGCCGGGGCCGGGCGGGTGCTCATCGCCGGGGCCGGGCCGGTGGGCCTGGAGCTGGCCGGGGAGATCCGGGACGTGTGGCCCGCCAAGCGGATCACCGTCGTGGACCCCGGCGCCGAACTCGTCCCCGGGTACGCCGGGGAGTTCCGCGCGGAGCTGGTGCGCCAGCTCGCGGAACTCGAAGTGGAGGTGCGCCTGGGCGCGGCCTTCGACGCGGAGCCGGACGTGGAGCCCGGCCGGGCCGGGGACGTGCACGTGACGGTGGGCGGCGAGCGCGTGGAGGCCGACATCTGGTTCCGCGCCTACGGTGCGAGCACCAACTCCGGGTACCTCGGCGACGGCCTCGCGCCGCTCAACGGGCGCGGCCAGGTCCCGGTCACGGCGAAGCTCAATGTGGACGGCCACGCGAACGTGTACGCGGTCGGCGACCTCACCGACGTGGCCGAGGAGAAGCGGGCCGGGGCCGCCTCGCGGCACGCGGAGGTGGTGGCCGCCAACATCATCGCGCAGGTCAATGGGGAGGAGCCGGTCGAGGAGTACCGGCCGAACCCGATCCGGGTGATGCTGCTGCCGCTCGGGCCCGAGCACGGCGTGGGGCAGGTGCCCTCGGAGGAGGGGCCGGTCCTCATGCCGGTCGAGCAGGTCGCGCAGTGGAAGGGCCGGGACCTGATGAACGGTCGGTTCGCGGACATGTTCGGCGGGGCCTGAGGCTCGGCTGATCCGCCCCCCGTCGCCGCTGCGCGGCGGGGGCGCCGCCGTGCCGGGGCTAGGCGGAGGGGCACTCGCCGAGGTCCTCGGCGGGCGGGACGCTGTTGCCGGTGACGACCCGCGCGAGCAGGCCGAAGAGGGTGTCGCGCTCGGGCCCGGTCAGGCCCGCCGTCAGCTCGGCGGTGCGGCGCAGGATCACCTCGTGGAGCTCCTCGGCGAGCTGGGCGCCCTTCGGGGTCAGCGCGACGAGCGAGGCGCGGCCGTCGCCGGGGACGGCCTCGCGGCGCACCAGGTCGCGCTTCTCGCAGCGGTCCACGAGGCCGGTGATGCTCGACTTGGCGAGGCCGAGGGTCTTCGCCAGCTCGAACATGCCGAAGGGCCGCGGGATGACGATGCACAGCAGCTGGGACTGCGCCGTGGTGAGGTCGAACTCGCGGGCGGCGTCGGCGTAGACGGCGTCCACGAGGAAGGCCGTGCGCACCAGCGCGGCGCCGACCCCCGCCGGCTCCTCCGCGTGATCCTCCATCCCCCAAGCATACTGCGAGGCCAGGGCCGTTGCGGGTGCGCTCGGCCACCCTACGCCGGGGCTCCGACAGCCTCACGTTCCCGAGTGCGGCGGCGGCTCCGGGCATAGCGGGTCGTTCCAGGTCGGAGGGGGTCCGATCGTCAACGACCCCTTGGGGAGCGTCCCTCGTGACCGCCGAAGTGATGGCGTAGGCTTTAGCCAGCCACGTCCCGCACCGGCGGCGGGACCGTCGGGGCCGGGTGTCGACCGGCCTCACCGGATGCACCGCGCCCTGCCCGCCGCGACGCCCCGGTCCCCCTGTGAACTGCCCATTCATCGCCGATTGGATTGCCGTGAACGATGCAGCCCCCGAATGGCCTCCCCAGGGGATCGATCCCGACGTGCCCTCGACCGCCCGGGTCTACGACGCGATCCTCGGCGGTAGGGACAACTTCAAGTCCGACCGCGAGGCCGCCGAGGTCTTCCTGCGGCACATCCCCCAGGCCCGCGAGTGCGCGCTGCTGAACCGGGCGGCCCTGGTGCGCGGCGTCCAGTACATGGTGCGCGAGGCCGGGATCGACCAGCTCCTCGACATCGGCTGCGGCCTGCCCACCAAGCAGAACACGCACGAGGCGGCGCAGGAGATCAATCCCGACGCGCACGTCGTCTACGTCGACAACGACCCGATGGTGCTGTCGCACGGGCGGGCGCTGCTCGCCGACGACCGGACCACGACTGTGGTCACGGCGGACCTGCGCGACCCGGCGGGAATCCTCGCCAATCCCGAAGTGCGCGAGGCGATCGACTTCGACCGGCCGGTGGGGCTCATGCTCATCGGGATGATCATGCAGATCGCGGAGGACGAGCGGCCCGACGAGATCATCGCGTCCCTCATGGAGCCGCTCGCGTCCGGTTCGCACCTGTTCATCACGACCTGGCCCGACACCGGCGACCCGGCGCAGCTCGCGCTCTCGCGCGCGTGCCTGGAGACCCTCGGGAACGGCTGGTGCCGTCCCGTGGAGAGGATCGAGCGGCACTTCCTCGGGATGCCGCTGGTCGCGCCGGGGCTGGAGTACGTCCCGCGGTGGTTCCCGGAGGATCCCGGGCGCGCCGTCCCCGAGGTCGCGGACATGGAGCCGTTCGAGCGGACCCAGATCGCGGCCATCGCCGTCAAGCCCTGAAACACGCCTGAAACGCTGGGGCGCAACCCGAACCGACTCTTGACCTGGGTCACGCAGCCACCTTCGCCCCGGTTCGGCCCCGCCGCGTAGGCTCGATGCGGACCGCCGGCGCACCACACGCTCCACCCGCTTGCAGCGTGTTCGAGAAGAGAAGAGACCGCCCATGCCCATGCTCGAGATCCGACGGCACAGCAAGCGCAACGGCGACGAGGCCGTCCACCTCTCGCAGGAGGGGGTCGAGCTGGCGCGCTGGTCCGGGACCCTCATGGGGCCCTTCGAGACCGTGGCGACGAGCGTGGCGCCGCGGGCGCGGGAGACGGCCATCGCGATGGGCTTCGCGGTCACCGTGGAACTCCCGACCCTCCACAATGTCAACGCGTTCCTCAACGAGTCGCAGGCGGCCAACCACGACGTCGGCGCCCCGTTCACCCGCCTCGCGCGCCTGGTCGGGCGCCGCGGCGGCGCCGTCAGCGACTACTCGCACTCGCTCGCCAGGCAGTGGTCCGAGCTCCTCGCCCCGCTCGGCCCCGGGGACGCGGCCCTGGTCATCGGGCACGGCGGCCACATCGAGTGCGGTCTCGTGGCGCTGTTCCCCGAAGCGGAGCACGACGACTGGGGCCCGCTCTTCGGGTACATGGAGGGCGCGCGGCTCCACTACGACACGGCGGCGGGCCGCTTCCACGACATCGAGTTCGTCCGGAACTAGACGCGGCGGACGGAGCGGGGGCCGAGGCAAGTCGGCCCCCGTTCCGCGTCTCTACCCGCGGCCGGTGCGGATCGCCAGGCGCGGCAGGTACCAGAGCGCGAACGCGACCGCCGCGACCGCGTAGGCGGCGAGGAGCGGCAGCGGGAACCCGTAGGTGATGCCGGTGTGCTCCAGGTCGAGGTTCGCGAGCGCGTAGGTCATCACGCCGGAGCTGAGCATGTCCTGGAACGTCAGCTGCGTCCAGAACAGGTCCTGCACGTGGACCAGGAGCAGCACGAGCCCGGCGAGGAGTGCGAAGGGCAACGCGGCCTTGACGAACGCGCCGTTGGCGGTCCCCCGCGCGTGGCCTTGCGCGATGAGCGCCCGGCGGCGGTCCTCCAGGCCCCAGCACAGGGCCGTGAACAGGAACAGCAGTGGGATCGCGATCCAGGCCCGCGGCGGGAACGACCCGATCGCGACCCATTCGCCCTCGCCCGCGACGGCTTCGAGGTTCGCGGCGGCGAGGGGACCGGTCCCGACGAGCAGCCAGGGCGCGAACGGCAGCAGCAGCCACCGGGAGGCGTCGCCGAGCGGCCGCAGCGCCCCGATCGCGAACCCGCCGACCGCGGCGGCGACCAGCGCGATCCCGGTGGTCACCAGCGGCGGCCCCCAGGTGCGCCGGATGACGAACCACAGGTCCTGCGCTTCGGACCCGCCTTCGGCGATGCGGGAGGCCCACGGCGCCAGGTAGTAGCCGACGGCTCCGAGGGCGACGACGAGGACGAGCAGCGCGACGACGACGGCGCCCCCGGTGGGTTTGTCCGGCCCGGCGCCGACCGGCGTGCCCGGGTCGGACCCGAACTGCCCGGTGTCTCCGGGCGCGCCTTGGCGCGGCACGGCGAACCCCGGCTCGACGGCCCCCTGCCCGAACTGCCGGGGCACGGCCGCCCCTGACGGCGCCGATCCCGGCCCGCCCTGGCGCGGCACCGCAGCACCCGATACTGCGGACTCCGGTGCGGCCGAACGGAACGCAGTCGACCCGGGCACCACGGGCCCGGACGGCCCGAACCCGGGCCCCGCCCCCGGCACGCCCGGCCGCGACCCGGTCGCCTCAGATCCCGGCAGCGACCCTGGCGCACCCGGCCCCGGCACTCCCAGTGTTCCCGGCCGCTGTCCGGTCGAGCCCGGCACCGCCGTTCCCGCCGCATCAGCGTCCGATGCCACCGCCCTCGGAAGGACGTCGATCCGGACCCGGGCGGCGACGAAGAGGACCGCGGCCCCGACGCCGAGCACGGCGAGGACCGCCAGGAGCAGCATCGACTTCGCGGTCGCGCCGCCCACGTCGAGCCCGGCCCTGACGCCGTCGTAGATCTGGCGCAGGGGCATGGGCGCGTCGGCGGGCAGGCCGCTGATCGTGCCGTAGGCGAACGTCTGGAGCCCGGCGGCGGTCAGGCCGATCGCGGTCAGGCCCGCGGTCGTGAGCACGGCGCCGGCGTGCTTGCCGTCGCCGCGCAGGGCCGCGAGCCCGGCGAGCACGCCCGTGCCGACGACGACGCCGGACACCAGCAGCGGCCAGTCGTACACGGTCGCATCCGAACCGCGGCCGTCGACGACGCCTGCGACGAGCCAGGCGACCGTCAGGGCCGCGGGCGCGAACGTGACCGCGGCAAGGGCCCACGCGACGCGCGAGACCGCGCGGACCTTCGCGCCGGCGCGGTGGACGAGCAGCGCCAGCAGCGGTGCGACGACGGCCCCGCCGAGCACCAGCAGCGCGGTCGGGCCGATCAGGTGCGCCATGCCGTTCCAGAACGCGCCTTCGTCGACCACCCGATCGTAGTTCGCACCCCCGACATCTCCGGGGTCGCCGAATCCGAGGCCGCCGAGGCGGCTGAACTCGAACGTGCGGATCGTCGGCAGCACGTACGCGACGACCAGCGCCGCGACGGGGACGGCCAGGAGCGCGAACCCGCCGACGACGCGGGCCGCGTCGCTGCGCGGCTGCACCTGCGGCGGCGGGAACCCGGTCCAGGGAGGAGCGGGCAGGGGCCAGCGCGGCTGGAGGCGCTGGATCGAGAGGGTCGGGTCGTCTGGGGGCGGTGTCCCCGCCCCGGGCGGAAGGACCATGTGGGCTCCTGCGTTGGATGAGGGATGTAGGGGAACTCTG
Source organism: Glycomyces sp. NPDC047010 (assembly GCF_040644205.1). Classification (NCBI taxonomy): domain Bacteria; kingdom Bacillati; phylum Actinomycetota; class Actinomycetes; order Glycomycetales; family Glycomycetaceae; genus Glycomyces; species Glycomyces sp. NPDC047010. The sequence continues at coordinate 220,473 of NZ_JBEYVY010000012.1, forward strand.
TACCACGCGGGCCTCCGCTGTGGACACGCGGTCATGTGACGCCGGAGGCGTCCGTGCGCTGAGGGTCACGAGCAGCGGGAGAGGCGTCGGTTCGGCATCGGCCCGGTCGCGGCCGGGAATCGGGTTGCCGGGGCCGCGCCGCCGGTGCTTTGATCGGACCATGTCGGATACCGCGCACTTCCTGGCGTTCATCGCCGCCTCGCTCATCCTGATCCTCATCCCGGGACCGTCGGTCATGTTCACCGTGAGCCGGGCGCTGATCTACGGACGGCGACAGGCGGTGCTGACGGCCTGGGGGAACGCCGCGGGCACGTTCTGCGCCTCGGCCCTCGCGGCGGTCGGGCTGGGGGCGCTCATCCAGGAGTCGGCGCTGGCGTTCGCGATCGTCAAGTACGCCGGGGCGGCGTACCTGATCTACTTGGGCGTCAAGGCGTTCCGCGACCGCAAGGGCCTGATGGCGACCCCGGACGAGGAGACGGCGACGCCGAAGCGGGCGCTCGCGACCCTCGCGGAGGGCTTCATGGTGGGCCTGCTGAACCCGAAGACCATCCTGTTCTTCCTGGCGATCCTGCCGCAGTTCGTGGACCGCACCGCGGGCTCGGCGACCATGCAGATGCTGATCCTGGGCGGCACGTTCGCGATGCTCGCGGCCCTGTGCGACACGGTCTGGGGCCTGATCGCCTCGGCGGTCCGCGACGTCTTCAAGCGCCCCAAGCCCAAGCTCGTCCTCGCCCGCACGGGCGGCACGGCGATGATCGGCCTGGGCATCGCCGCAGCGGCGGGCGAGCGCGCCTGATCCACCGGACCCGGGCCGCCCGGCGCATGCGCCGGGCGGCTTCTCCGTGCCCGCTTGGGAGCGCTTGCATATTGACGGGTGTGGATATATAGTGTGTGGACCCTCACCGCGATCCTCATTGTTTTCCTCCGGCTCGCGCGGCCCGCTCCGAGGGCCGCAACGGCGCCCCCGGCAGCGTCCAGAGAGGTCTCCATGTCCACAATCCCATTCCCCCGCATGCGCAGAGGACTGATGGCGGCCGCGGCCGCCGTCTTCGTCGCGGCGGCCGCGCTCATCGCGGTCCTGGTGCCCAGGCCCGCCAGCGCGGCGAGCCTCACCGAGATCACGAACTTCGGGACGAACCCGAGCGCCCTCCAGATGTACCTGTACGTCCCCGACAACGTCGATCCCGAACCGGCCCTGGTGGTCGCGATCCACTACTGCACCGGGTCGGGCCCGGCCATGTACAGCGGCACCGAGTGGGCGCAGCTGGCCGACCAGTACGGGTTCATCGTGCTGTACCCGTCGGTGACGCGGTCGAGCAAGTGCTGGGACGTGTCGTCCGCGGCGTCGCTCGCGGGCACCGGCAGCGACACCGTCGGCGTGAAGTCCATGATGGACTGGGTCGACGCGCGGTACAACGTGGACCCGGACCAGGTCTACTCGACCGGGATCTCCTCGGGCGCCATGATGACCAACGTGATGCTGGCGGTCTACCCCGAGGTCTTCGCGGCGGGCGCGTCGTTCTCGGGCGTGCCGTACACGTGCTTCGCCACGACGAACGGCTCGGAGTGGAACTCGGAGTGCTCGGGCGGGACGATCAACCGCACGCCGCAGCAGTGGGGCGACGCCGTCAGGAGCGCCAACCCCGGGTACACGGGGCCGTGGCCGCGGATGCAGGTCTGGCACGGCACGGCCGACGACACGCTGCGGTACCCGAACTTCCAGGAGCAGATCGACCAGTGGACGAACGTCCACGGCACCGACCAGACCCCGGACTACTCCGATGTGCCGCAGGCGAACTGGAACCGGACCCGCTACGGCGGCACCGGGGCGCAGCCCGCGGTCGAGGCGATCAGCCTCCAGGGGGTCGGGCACAACCTGTACTCGTGGGGCATGGCGTCGAAGGCGCTGGAGTTCTTCGGGTACGACACCGACGTGGACCCGACGACCTCGCCGACCGACCCGGTCACGACCCCCACGGGCGGCCCGGCGGGCGGGTGCTCGGCGGCGATCAAGGTCGTGAGCTCGTGGAACTCCGGCTGGCAGGCGAACGTGGACGTCACGGCCGGGTCTGCGGCGATCACCGGGTGGCGCCTGACCTGGACGTGGGCCGGCGGGCAGACGATCTCCTCCAGCTGGAACGCGACGGTGACGACCAGCGGGACGTCGGTGACCGCCACCGACGTGGACTGGAACGGCTCGGTCGCCGCGGGCCAGACGAAGACCTCCGCTTGGGGCTTCATCGGCACGGGCGCCCCGGCGACACCGGCGGTGACCTGCACCCCGATCTGATCCCCCACCCCCGGCGCGTTCGGGGTCCGGGCGGTTGACGCGGCCCGGACCCCGAACGCGCCCCACTGAACGCGCCTCGCGTCGGCCGGAATGTCGGACCCCCGGGGCACCCTTGTACCGGGGGCCCACCGGTCGCCTCGGCATCCGGGTGCCCTCGGGACGGACCGAATCGGTCGGCCCGATTGTCGGACCCGTCGGGCACAGTTGATCCGGGGGTGCCCGAGCACTCGCCGGCATCGGCGTGCCCGGCGGACGACCGGGCGGGGCGGCTTGCTGCGCGGCTTAGACTGGCGGGGCGTCCCGGCCGCGACGGTGCGGCCGGGCCGACGTCCGATTGGAGCCGCCCGACATGACCGAATTCCCGCCCGAGGTCCTCGACCGGTTCGCCGGTGCGGGGATGGACCTCCAGCAGCTGTTCTCCGCCGGGGAACTGGGCGCCCGCATGGGCATCGACATCCTGGAGGCCGCGCCCGAGCGCGTCGTCGCGAGCATGGGCGTCGAGGGGAACCGGCAGCCGTACGGGCTGCTGCACGGCGGCGCGTCGGCGGTCCTGGCCGAGACGCTCGGGTCGATCGGCTCGATGCTCCACGCCGGGCCCGGGAAGATCGCGGTCGGCGTGGACCTGAACGTGACGCACCACCGGGCGGTCCGCTCGGGCACCGTCACCGGCGTGGCCGTGCCGATCCACCGCGGCCGTTCGACGGCCACGTACGAGATCGTCGTCAGCGACGAGGACGACCGGCGCATCTGCACCGGCCGCCTCACCTGCATGATCCGCGACGCGCCCGGCGCTTGAGCCGGGAGCGTCGCGGCGGTTCTGCACATTTCGGACACTCGGAGCCGCCCCCGGTTCGATAGTGCCCGAACCCACCGACACTGCGCACCGAGCGGCGCCGAGCGGCGTCTAAGGACGGTCGAGGAGGGTCTGCATCGTCGCGAAGTCGATGCCGCCTTCGACCGCGTCGTAGGAGTCGGACTCCAGAAGGGACACCGTCGCTCGGCGGGCCGCCGCGTAGGCGGCCGAGGCGAGCTGGGGGCCGAGGCTGATGCGGGCCACGCCGAGGCTCGCCAGCGCGGAGGGCGCGGGGGCGCCGGGGCCCGCCATCACGTTGAGGGGCAGCAGGATCGACTGGACGAGGACGGCGATCGTGTCGGGGTCGGCGACCCCCGGGACGAAGATGCCGTTCGCCCCCGCGGCCGTGTAGGCCGCGGCGCGTTCGATCACGGCCTCCAGGCGCGTCTCCGGGTCGCCGATGCCCGCGAGGTAGGTGTCGATGCGGGCGTTGATGAACAGGTCCGGGCCCGCGCCTTCGCGCGCGGCTGCGAGGCGTTCGGCCTGGTCGGCGATGGGGCGGAGCACGCCGGGGGTCGCGGTGTCGGCGTCCTCGATGTTGACGCCGACCGCGCCCGCCGCGGCGACGGCCGCGAGGGTCTCGGCGACGTCCTTCGCGGTGGCGCCGAAACCGGACTCGATGTCGGCGGTGACCGGCAGGTCGACGGCGTGCGCGACCCGCTCGACGAGTGCGACGGCGGCGTCCCGGTCGAGGCGGTCGCCGTCGGGGCGGCCGAGGCTCCAGGCGACGCCCGCGCTGGTGGTGGCGATGGCGGCGGCGCCCGCGTCGGCGATGACCGCGGCGCTGGCGGCGTCCCAGCAGTTCGGGAGGAGCAGGGGCGGGGTGTTGGTGTGGAGGGCGCGGAAGCGCGCGGCCTTCTCGTTCGTCATGCGGCAATCAAAGCAGCCGTGTCGCCTCGTGTCTGGCCGAAAAACGACATGACCGTCGGGGGGAGGGGTCAACCGATCGGTTGACCGGGCGGATCAACCGCGGTCTCCGCTGCGCGGGCGATGGCGGCGGGCCGCGGTCCTGCGAGGGTTGTCCCTACACCGAGCAGGGAGGATCCCATGGCGATCATCGAAGTCGAAGACCTGGTCAAGCATTACGGCGACCAGCGCGCCGCCGACGGCGTCTCGTTCACAGTGGAGGAAGGGGAGGTCTTCGGCATCCTCGGCCCCAACGGGGCGGGCAAGACCACCACCGTCGAGTGCGTCGAGGGCCTGCGCGACCGGGACGCGGGCCGCGTCTCGGTCATGGGCCTGGACCCGGCGAAGGACGCGGCCGAGCTGCGGCAGGTCCTCGGCATCCAGCTCCAGGAGAGCCGCCTGCCCGACCGGCTGCGCGTCGGCGAGGCCCTGGATCTGTACCGCTCGTTCTACCGCGCCCCCGCCGACCCCGAGCGGCTCATCGAGTCGCTGGGCCTGGGCGCCAAGCGGAAGACCCCGTTCGGGAAGCTCTCGGGCGGGCAGCAGCAGCGGCTGTCGATCGCGCTGGCGCTCATCGGGAACCCGCGCGTGGCGGTCCTCGACGAGCTGACGACCGGGCTGGACCCGCAGGCGCGGCGCGACACGTGGGACCTCATCGAGCAGGTCCGCGACTCGGGCGTCACGATCATCCTGGTCACGCACTTCATGGACGAGGCCGAGCGGCTGTGCGACCGGCTCGCCGTCATCGACGCGGGGAAGGTCGTCGCCGTGGACACCCCGGCCGGGCTCACCGCGCGCGTCAGCGCCGAGCAGCGGGTGCGGTTCCGGCCCTCCGCGGACTTCCCCGACGCGCTCCTGCTGGACCTGCCGGAGGTCGTCAAGGTCGAGCGGAACGGCCCGCAGGTCGTGGTCTCGGGGTCCGGGAACCTGCTCCAGGCCGTCGCGTCGGTCCTGGCCCGCGCCCACATCGTCGCCGCGGACCTGCGCGTGGAGCAGGTCAGCCTGGACGACGCGTTCGTCGCGCTCACCGGCAAGCCCGCCCAGCCCTGAACCCGCTCCCCCGCAACGGAAGAGGAATCCCCTGATGTCGTCTCTCTTGAAGCTCATCGCCGTCGAGGCGCGGCTGTTCGTCCGCGACCCGCTGTCGTTCGCCCTCGGCCTGCTCCTGCCCACCGCCGTGCTCCTGGGGCTCGGCGCGATCCCGATCCTGCGCGAGCCGTCCGAGGACATGGGCGGGGCCCGGTTCATCGACTACTTCGCGCCGTCGGTCATCGTCATGTCCGTGGCCGTCATCGGCCTCACCAACCTGCCGGCCGTGATGGCCGGGTACCGCGAGCACGGGGTGCTGCGGCGGATGCGGACCACGCCGGTGCACCCGGCGAAGCTCCTGACGGCGCAGCTCGTCGTGAACCTGCTCGCGTCCCTCGTCGCGGTCGCGCTCGTGATGGCCGTGGGGCGCCTGGCGTTCGGCGTGCCGCTGCCGGGGAACCCGCTCGGGTTCGCGGGCGCGTTCGTCCTCGGCATCACCGCGGTCTTCGCCCTGGGTATGCTGGTGGCCGCCGTGGCCCCCACCGCCCGCGCGGCCTCCGGGATCGCGACCGTGCTGTTCATGTCGGTCATGTTCTTCGGCGGCGTGTACCTCCCCCGGTTCATGCTCCCCGACGCGGTGGCGCGCATCGGCGACTACGTGCCCCCGGGCGTGCAGTCGCTGCTCGACACCTGGAACGGCGACGCCCCGGACGGGGTGCAGCTCCTGGTGATGGCCGCGGTCGCCGTGGCCGCGGGTGCGGCCGCGGCCCGGATGTTCAAGTGGGAGTGACGGCCATGGGACCGACGCGGACGGCACTGGAGCGGGTCGAGGCCGGCCAGTCCACTGTCGACGGCGTCTACGCGAAGGTCCTCGACTTCCTCCCGTACGCGACGCTGGCGCTCGCCACGGGCCTGAGCATGGCGTTCTCCGACCTCTCCGGGGCCGACCGGACCGCAGTCGCGGTCCTGTCGGCCTCGGCCGCCGTCTGGGTGTGCTTCATGTTCACCGTGGTCCCCGCGGTCGCGCCGCTCCCGCGGGCCCGGATGACCGTGTACTTCATCGGGCTCAGCGCCTTCGGCGCGGTGCTCATGCACTACGACATGCTGTTCTTCATCTTCGTGGTGACCGGGTTCTTCCACGCCGGGCTGCTGCGCCCGCGGTGGATGATCGTCCTCGGCATCGGCGTGAGCTCCCTGGTCGTGAACTCCACGATCATCGAGGAGCCGAGCGTCGCGGGCTACACGCTCTTCGCCGTGGTCGTGGGCGTCCAGACCTCCGCGATCAGCTTCGGCATCCTCCTCAACGAGCGCATGGAGCGCCTGCGCGCCGAGCGCATCGAGGCGTACGAGGCCCGCGAGGCCGCCATGGAGGAGAACGCGGGCCTCCACATGCAGCTCATGACGCAGGCCCGCGAGGCCGGCGTCCTCGACGAGCGCCAGCGCATGGCCCGCGAGATCCACGACACCGTCGCGCAGGGCCTCGCGGGGATCATCGCGCAGCTCCAGGCCGTGGACGCCGCCGACGACGAGCACCGGCGCCGCCGCCACCTCGACAGCGCCGTGGAGCTGGCCCGCGACAGCCTCGCGGAGGCGCGGCGCACCGTGCAGGCGATCGGCCCGCCGACGCTCGACGAGGCGCAGCTCCCGGAGGCGCTCGCCGAGGTCTCGGCGAAGTGGTCGGCGGCGCACGGGGTCCCGGTGGAGCTGGTGACGACCGGGGACGCCAGGCCGATGCACCCCGAGGTGGAGGTGACGCTGCTGCGGGTCGTGCAGGAGGCGCTCACCAACGCCGCCAAGCACGCCGGGGCGGGCCGCGTCGGCATCACGCTGTCGTACATGGAGGACGAGTTGGCACTGGACGTGCGCGACGACGGGGCCGGGTTCGCGCCCGGCCGGACCGAGGCGGGCGCGAGGGGCGGGTACGGGCTGTCGGCGATGCGCCAGCGCGTCGGCCGGATCGCCGGGAGCCTGTCGATCGAGTCGGAGCCGGGCCGGGGCACCGTGGTCTCGGCGATCGTCCCGGCGCTCGCGGCGGTGCCCGATGGCGCCTGAGCCGATCCGGGTGCTCATCGCCGACGACCACCCGGTGGTGCGGGACGGGCTGCGCGGGATGTTCGCGCGCGGCGGGGACATCGAGGTGGTCGGCGAGGCCGCGGACGGGCGCGAGGCGGTGGACCGGGCGCTGGCGCTGGAGCCGGACGTGGTGCTCATGGACCTGCGGATGCCGGGCACGGACGGGGTGGCGGCGATCCGGGAGCTGGGCGCGCGGGGCGCGGCGGCGCGGGTCCTGGTGCTGACGACGTACGACACGGACTCGGACGTGCTGCCCGCGATCGAGGCGGGGGCGGCCGGGTACCTGCTGAAGGACGCGTCGCCGGAGGAGCTGCGGCGGGCGATCCGGGCCGCGCACGAGGGCGGGACGGTGCTGGCGCCGTCGGTGGCGTCGGTGCTCATGGCGCGGGTGCGGCGGCCGGGGCCCGCGGCGGCGGGGCCGCTGAGCGAGCGGGAGCTGGAGGTGCTGGCGCTGATCGCGAAGGGCCGCAGCAACAGGGAGGCGGCGCGGGCGCTGTTCATCAGCGAGGCGACGGTGAAGACGCACCTGGTGCACGTGTACGCGAAGCTGGAGGTCAACGACCGGGCGGCGGCGGTGGCGGCCGCGTACGAGCGGGGGCTGCTGACGCCGAAGGGGCGGTGACCCCGCCGCGGCCGGGGCGACCCGCGCACGGTCAGAGAGCGCCGACGTCACGGTCGCGAGCGAAGCCGACGGCCCGGCCGGGGGGCGTAGGCACAGACCAAACATG
>NZ_JBEYVY010000013.1:0-187256 GCF_040644205.1 Glycomyces sp. NPDC047010
TACCGCCAGGTGCATGGCTGGTTGGCTACGTTCGGGAGCGATAACCGCTGAAAGCATCTAAGCGGGAAGCGTGCTCTAAGATGAGATCTCCGTCAGCAGTAATGCTGGTGAGGCGCCCTAAAGATGATGGGGTTGATAGGCCCGACATGGAAGAGCAGCAATGCTTGGAGTGGACGGGTACTAACCGCCGAGAACTTAACATTACACACGGCCTACAAGGTCGGAGCGAAACATGACATTCACGCACGCTATGCGATTCTGAGACAACACGCTCAGGCTCGATCGCGCACCCCCGCCCCGGAACGGGGCTGGGTGCCGCAGTCGCCGAGCAGACCCTCAAGGGTTTGTTTGGTGGTGAGAGCGGAAGTGACACACCCGGTCCCATTCCGAACCCGGTCGTTACGGCTTCCAGCGCCGATGGTACTGCACTCGAGAGGGTGTGGGAGAGCAGGACACCGCCAAACATTAAACGAACAGAAAGGCCCGACACACAGTGTCGGGCCTTTCTGCATGCCTGGCTGCATAGCTGGAAGCGGTTATGCGGCAATGAAAAAGGCCCCCACCTCGCGGTGGGGGCCTTTTGTCGTCTAGACGTACGGGCCGTCGATGTGCTCGCCGGCGTGCTGGCGGTACCAGAGGCCGCGGTAGCAGCGCCACGGCTGGGGGCGCAGCTGGGTGGGCGCGAAGATCTGTTCGAGGAGGCGGCGGGCCTCCAGGAAGAAGTCGAGGCGCTCGTCGGGGGCCGCGACGTGCTGGGAGTCGTCGACGGGGGTCTCCGCAGGGAGAATCGTCAGCGACGGCCACATCGTGGTCTGCTCGGCGAGGGGGAGGAGCCAGGCGCGCATCTCGTCGAGCGGTTCGCTGCCCACCGTGTAGGTGAACGAGGTGCGGTGGCCGGCTTCCCTAGCCGCCGAGAGGATCTCGGAGAGGCGTTCGGACTGGCGGCTGGCGACCGGCATGACCGGGTCGGCTGCCGCGGCGTCCTCGGGGACGATGGGTTCGGCCGCGAGTTCGGCGCTGTCGTCCTTGTACGTCTCGGTCGTGAGGAACAGCAGGACCGGGCCGACCTTCTCGGCGAGCTCGTTGAACGCGGTCTTGCTGCGCAGGGCCGGGGTCAGGACGCCGAGGGTAGTGGAGTCGGGGAGTCCTTCTGCGGTCATTGCCTCGCGGACCGCGAGGAGGTGCTCGACGATCAGCTGCTCGTCGCGGGCGCCGCTCGCGGAGAGGGTGACCTCGTCGAAGAGGTGCTGCTCGCCGTCGTCGGTCAGGTCGGAGGCGAGGGCTTCCAGGAGGTCCCGGTAGCACTTGACCAGTTCGGCGGACTCGACGTCGGCCTGGAGGAGGAGGGTGGCGGCGGTGCCGTCGGCGCGGAGGTACCCGCGGACCTCTTCCCCTGGTTCGGCTTCGATGATCTCGGCGACCGGGGTGCCGTCGACGCAGAGCTCGCTCAGGCCGTGCTGGGGCGAGGACGGGTCGACGTGGGCGCGGAGGCTGAACGGCGACGTCGCGCGGTCTGCCGGGAGGACGAGCATGAACTCCTCGTCCTCGGAGTTCAGCCGCAGGCGCATGCCCTCGCTGTTGTTGCCGCGCAGGCCGTAGAGGTTGAGTGCGATGAGCAGGAGCTCGCTCCACTCAAGGTCGTGTCGCACTGCGAGGCGCCGCCAGCGGTGCACCGTAGACGAGATCGGCCCGGCTGAATCAGCTGGTTGTATCGGCTCTTCCATGACCAGTTCCGATCTTTCCTCTCGTCCCCACCGCGGAAACTCCACCGTACAAGAGACTCGGCCGTACAGGTGGACGCGGTCCACCTCTATGCTAGGGCCGCTGACGGACAAAAGCACCCGTCGTGAGCTGCGGCACGCGGCCGGAATCGGGGCGGTCGTCACTAGCCGCGCGGCAAGGTAGGCTTTGCGCGGTGTCGGACCTGCGGTTCGGCGCGAATCCGTCCCCCCCGTTCGGCGATGGCCGGCGGTTGCGCAAAGGAGTCCCCCGTGGTCGACCAGGGTGTGGTCTGTTCCGTCGATCCCCACGTCAGCCGGATCGGCGCCGACGTGCTCGCGATCGGCGGCAACGCCGTCGACGCCGCGATCGCCGCCGGTGCGGCGCTGACGATCGTGGCCCCGCACCTGTGCGGCCTGGGCGGCGACCTGTTCGCACTGGTCCACGTGCCGGGCGAGGACGCTCCGGCGTACCTGAACGCCTCGGGCCGCGCCGGATCAGGCGCCGACGCCGAGGGGCTGCGGGCCGAAGGGCACAAGGCCATGCCGTTCCGGAACGACCTGCGTTCGGCGACCGTGCCGGGCTGCGTGGACGGCTGGTTCGCGCTGCACGAGCGGTACGGGTCGCGGCCGATGGCGGAGCTGCTGGCGCCCGCGATCGAGCTGGCGTCCAAGGGCTGGCCCGCCACGGCGATGCTCGCGAAGGCCGGGAAGATCCTTGAGGGCGTCCCCGGTGCCGAGGACCTGGTGGGCCTCGAAGCGGGGGCGACGGTGACGCGCGAGCGGACCGCCGCGGCGCTGCGCGCCGCCGCTGAGGGCGGGCGCGACGGGTTCTACCTGGGGGACTTCGGGCAGGGGCTCGTGGAGATCGGCAAGGGCCTGTTCACGGAGGCGGATCTCGCTGTGGTGCAAGCGCAGTGGGAGGAGCCGATCAGCGTGGACGCGTTCGGGCACCGGATCTGGGCGGCGGCGCCGAACTCGCAGGGGTACCTGCTGCTGCTCGCATTGGCGATCGCCGACAAGCTTGACCTGCCCGTGGACGCCGGCGACCCGCTGTGGGCGCACTACCTGGTCGAGGCCGCACGCCAGGCCGGGTACGACCGGCCGGAGCGGCTGTTCGACGGCGCCGACGTCGCGGACCTGCTGGCGGCCGCGGGGGAGCGGGCCGGGCGGATCAGTGCCGACGCGAAGGCCGACGTGCCGGTGCACCAGGCCGCGGGCGGCACCACTTACATGGCGGTGCTGGACCAGAACGGCATGGGCGTCTCCTACATCCAGTCGAACGCGGCCGGGTTCGGGACGTGGCTGTTCGAGCCGCGCACCGGCATCGGCCTCCAGAACCGCGGCACCGGGTTCAACCTGGAGCCGGGTCACCCGGCCGAGTACGGGCCGGGGAAGCGCCCGCCGCACACGCTCGTGCCGGCGCTCGTGACGCGCCCGGACGGGTCGCTGCGGCTCGTCGCCGGGTCGATGGGCGGCGACTCGCAGCCGCAGATCGTGTCGCAGCTGATCGCGAGGGTCCTGCACGGCGGCGAGACCGTCGAGGCCGCGGTCGCGGCGCCGCGGTGGCGGCTGTTCCCGGGCGAGACCGGGTTCGGGACGTGGACCGGCGTGTACGAGACGGACGTGGAGCTTGAGGCAGGGAGCCCTGAGGCGTGGGCCGAAGGCTTGAGCGACCGCGGGTTCGCGGTCGCACCGGCCGCGGCCGGGAGCGGCTTCGGGCACGCGCACCTCATCGAGATCGACGAGGCCGGACGCGTTGCGGGAGCGGCGGACCCGCGTGCGGAGACCGGGACCGTGGGGACGGCGCCGAACCGGGGCTGACGGATTGTCGGACCCCGGCGGTACGGTCGGGGGCGATCGGTGTGGCTCTCGGAGAGGACTGGTGCAGTGCCTGAGTCGTTGCGGCTGGCGGATGCGCGGCGGATCGCCATCGCCGCGCAGTTGCGGCCGAAGGCCGCGCGTTTCAAGACGGTGCTGGAGCGGCTCGGGTGCATTCAGCTCGACACGATCTCCGCGGTGCGGCGCGCGCACGAGCTGACGCTGCTCGCGCGGGACCTCGACGTCGAGGAGGCCGTGCGGAGCCTGGACCGGCGCAAGGCGCCGATCGCGTTCGAGTACTGGGCGCACGCGATGTCGCTGCTGCCGGTGTCGGCGTGGCCGTACCTGGCGCGGCGCCGGGCCTCGTGGCGCGAGCGGTACGCCGACGACTCACTTGCGGAAGCCGAGGCCGAGGTGCTGGCGCTGCTGCGCGAGCGCGGGGCGATCACCGTGTCGGACTTCCCCTCCGGTGCGATGCACCGCGGCCAGGGCGCCGGGAACATGGGCGACTCCTGGAACCTCCGCACCGACCACAAGCACGCCGTGGAGCGGCTGCTGTGGTTCGGGGAGGTCGCGTGCACGCACCGGATCGGGTTCAAGCGCGTCTACCAGCTCGCCGAGCGCGCGATCCCCGCTGAGCACCTGTGGGACGCCGATGACGCGGAGTGCCTGCGGTACATGGTGTCCACGGCGCTGCGGAACCTCGGCGTGGGCACGACGAAGGACGTCGCGGACTACTTCCGGCTCAAGATCGCCGACACCGAGCGGGTGCTGCGCGAGCTTGAGGTTGAGGAGGTCGCCGTGGAGGGCTGGAAGGGCCGCGCCTGGATCGACCCGCAGGTGAAGCGCACCCGGGTCACCGGCGCGGAGCGGGCCGTCGCGGTGTCGATGTTCGACCAGCTGGTGTGGCTGCGTGAGCGCATGGACCGGCTGTGGGGCCACGGCTGGAAGATCGAGATCTACGTGCCGGAGCCGCAGCGCACGTTCGGGTACTACTGCCTGCCGGTGTTCGTCGGCAGCGACCTGCCCGGGCGGGTCGCGCTGCGCCGCAGCAGCGGCGAGCTCGTCGTGGAGGCGGCGCAGTGGGACGACGCGCGGGCCGACCGGGAGCACCTGCACGCGGCGGTGGACCGGGCGGCCTCGTGGGTCGGGGCCGAGGTGCGGTGGAAGGCCGAGGTCCGGGGGTTCGACACCGCCTGAGGGCGAGGAAGGGGGCGCGGTTGGCGACGACATAGACAGGGGCGCGGAGAAGCCCCGGCCTAGGGTGGCGACCGGGGCTCCTGGGGTCCGAGCCGTTGCGGCTCAAGAGGTTCGGGCCCGGCCGTTGTCGATCCGGCCGGACCCTGCATTCGGTCCTACGTCGTGACGAGCGTCAGGCCCCACGCGGAGAGGGCCGGGCCGATCGGCTGGAAGTAGGTCGTGCCACCGGAGGTGCAGTTGCCGTTGCCGCCGGAGGTCATGCCCTGGGCGGAGTTGCCGGTGATGAACGAGCCGCCGGAGTCGCCGGGCTCGGCGCACACGTTGGTGCGGGTCAGGCCGGAGACGCTGCCCTCGGCGTAGTTGACGGTCTGGTTGAACGCCTGGACCGTGCCGCAGTGCCAGCCCGTGGTCGAACCGGAGCGGCAGATCGAGGACCCGACGGCGGCCTGGTTGGCGTTCGCGACGTCGCGCGAGCCCGAGTACATGTTGACCTCGTCGTAGAGCGGCTCGCTGGCGCCGACCGCGACCCAGGCGCGGTCAGCGCCCGGGAACACCGAGTTGCGGAAGGTGCCCGGGGCGGCCTCGCCGCTGGTCACCTGGTCGCCGGCCGAACCGCAGTGGCCCGCGGTCACGAAGCCGGGGGTCGAGCCCTGGCGGACCGAGAAGCCCACGGAGCAGCGCCACGAGTTCTCGATGATGTACGAGTCGCCGCCGCGCACGAAGAACAGCTCGGGCGCCTCGGCGGTCGCGAGGGAGACGAGCGCCGGGTCGATGCCCGCGGCGTCCACGGCCTCGGCCGCGACGGCCTCGTCGGCCGCCTCGACCACGAGCGTGTTGTTCTCCAGGTCGATGTAGTGGCCGTACAGGCCGTCGAGCGCGAGGGCGTCGAGGCCCGCGCCGGCCGCTTCGAGATCGGCGAGGGCGTGCTCGACGAGGACCGGGGTGGCCCCTTCGGCGCGCAGCTCGTTGAAGTCGGCGCGGTCGGTGGTGGCGACGAGGATCTCGTCGGCGCCCTCGGCGACCCACAGGCCCCCGTAGGAGGCGTCGAGCGAGTCCGGGACCTCGGTGAGGAGGTCGGACGCGACGGCCTCGACGGCGAGGCGGTCGTACGCCTCGGACTCGCTGAGCCCGAAGGTGTCAGAGAGCTCCTCGACGAGTGCGGGGGAGACGTTCCCGAGCAGGTCGGCGCGGGCGTCCGCGGCCTTGGCGTCGAGGATCTCGGCCGAGGCGGGTGCCGCGCCGGCGGCGAGCGAGAGCGCGGTGGCTACGGCGCCGGCGGCCGTGACCGCAAGTGCGCGTTGGCGATTCATGTGATGCATGCCTTTCGGGTGAGGGCATCGACGGCCGACGGGGTTCGCGACCGCCATGGCAGGGCCGGATGCGACCGCTGGTTGCGGTCTCACCCGAGGTGATGGGTGAGCCATGCCATACATGGAGATTAGAGGTAAACCGCACAAAATTAAAGATAGAAATAATTCAGTGAATATCGGGCTAAGTGGTCTTCGGTTTCAGAAATGCGAACAGACCTGTGATTTCACAGATTCACGCCAAAAGGGGCGTCGCTCCGGTCGGAACGACGCCCCTCGTCTCGGGCGGCTACTTGAACGCGTCGGCGTGCTCGCCCGCCCACTGCGCGAACGTGCGGGCCGGGCGGCCGGTGACCCGCTCGACCGTGTCGACCACGGTCTTCCCCTCCGGCGGCGTGTTGCCAAGGGCCTCAAGGAGGAACGCGATGAGGCCCTCGTGGAAGCCCTCGCCGCTCCACTTCTCGCGCGCCTCTTCGACGGTGAGCTCCACGTACTCGACCTCGCGGCCGATCGCCTCGCCGAGGATGCGGACCCGGTCCTGGAGCGTGAGGACCTCGGGGCCGGTGATGACGAGGTCGCCGCCGTCGTGCCCGCCGTCGAGGAGGACCCGCGCGGCGACGGCGCCGATGTCGGCGGGGTGGACCATCGCGCTGCGGCGGTCGCCGAAGGGCTCGCGGATGCGGCTCTCGGCCTTGATGGGCGCGGCCCACCACATGAGGGAGTTCGACATGAACTCGACGGGGTGGAGGAAGGTCGTCTCGATCGCGCTGGCGGCGAGGAGGGTCTCGAAGGGGCCGTCGGCCATGCCGCCGAGGACGGTGCAGCGGCGCACGCCCGCGGCCTCGGCGAGGGCGACGACGGCGGCCGGGTCGGGGATCGCGCCGTACTGCTCGCCCGCGAAGTTGATGAAGTGGACGGCGTCGACGCCCTTGAAGGCGTCGGCGAGGGTCTCGGGCGCGGACAGGTCGCCGACGGCGGTCTCGACGCCGGCGGGGAGGACGGCCTCGGCATTGCGGGTGAGGGCCCGCAGCTCGGCGGTGGGGTCGGCGGCGGCGAGCTGCTCGACGACGTTGCGGCCGACGGTTCCGGTGGCGCCGGTGATCAGGATGCGCATGGGGACTCCTCAGGAAAAACTCTGGAACGGAATGACTTGTTCCAAGTATATCAGAGCGGAATGATCCATTCCAATAGGTGGGTCGAAGTTTTCGGAAGGAGACGGGTTGCGGAGATGATGGCGCAGGTGGGAGGGCGTGTCGACCCCCGCGGTCGGGCGTGTCGGCGCGCAGACGCCCCCGGCTTCAAAGGTGCCCGGTAGGTACGACAGCGGAGGCGGGGTGGGGTTCTTGGGCAGGAGTGATGGTGGGGCGCGGTGAGTCGCCCCCGGCTTCAAAGGTGCCCGGTGGGTACGACAGTTCGGGTGGGCGAGGGGCAGGCGGGCTACTGCTCGCGGGGGTCTCCCGCGGTGACCAGGCCGGTCTCGTAGGCGCAGATGACGGCCTGGGCGCGGTCGCGGAGTTCGAGCTTGGCGAAGATCTTGCCGACGTGCGTTTTGACGGTCTGCTCGGAGACGAACAGGGCCGCGGCGATCTCGGGGTTGGACAGGCCGCGGGCGATGAGGCGCAGGACCTCCTCCTCCCGCGGGGTGAGGGCGTCGAGCCTGGAAGAGCGGCGCAGCGCCGGGCGGGCCTTGAAGCACTCCTCGATGAGGCGGCGCGTCACCGACGGGGCCAGGAGGGCGTCGCCGTCGGCGACCACGCGGACCGCCGCGATGAGGTCGCCGGGCGGGGCGTCCTTGAGCAGGAACCCGCTGGCGCCCATGCGGAGCGCCTCGTACACGTAGTCGTCGATGTCGAACGTCGTGAGCATGAGCACCCGCGGCCGCCGCTCCTCCGGCGCCGAGAGGATGCGCTTGGCCGCCTCCAGGCCGTCCATCGTCGGCATCCGCACGTCCATGAGGACCACGTCGGGGCGCAGGCGGGTGGTCTCGGTGACCGCCGCGACGCCGTCGGGGGCGTCGCCGACGACCTCGATGTCCTCCTGCGCGTTCAGGAGCGCCGCGAAACCGGCGCGGACCATGGCCTGGTCGTCGGCGATGAGCACCTTGATCGTCACGCGGACTCCTCTGCGGTCGAGCGGATCGGCAGGACCGCGCGGACGCGGAACCCGCCTTCGGGGGTCGGGCCCGCCGCCAGCTCGCCGCCGTCGAGGGCGACGCGCTCGCGCATGCCGACCAGGCCCAGCCCGGAGCCGTCGCGGCCCGTCGGGCCGGGGCCGCCGGGCGGCGGGCCGTTCACCACCGTAACCGCAATCGTCCCGTGCTCGGCCGCGACGGAGGCTTCCACCCGCGCGCCCGGGGCGTGACGCATCACGTTGCTCAGCGCCTCCTGGACCACGCGGAACACCGTGAGCGCCAGGGTCTCCGGGAGGTCCTCGGGGAGGTCGCCGACCACGAGGTCCACGGGCGTGCCCGTCCTCGTCACCGCCTCCGCGAGGCCGTGCAGCGCTTCAGGTCCCGGCTGCGGTTCGCGAGCGCCCGCGTCGTCCTCGGCGCGCAGCACCCCCAGCAGCCGCCGCATCTCCGCGAGCGCCTCGCGGGCCTGGTCGCCGATGGAGCGGAACTCTGCCTTCGCGTCCTCGTCGAGCCCGGCGATGCGGTACTCCGCGGTCGAGGACTGGACGGTGATCACCGACATGTGGTGCGCGACGATGTCGTGGAGCTCCCGCGCGATCCGGGCGCGCTCCTCCAGGAGGCGGCGGCGCTGGCGCTCGCCTTCGGCGACGCGCTCCTCCTCGGCGACGCGGGAGCGGCCCTGGCGCCAGATGCGCACCGTCAGGCCGACGAGGAACGCGAACGCGCCCAGGAGCAGGCCGAGCGTCAGGTTGTCGGAGGCCGGGTTCGGGTTCGCTTCGAGCACCGGCTGCGGCATGGGGCTCAGCTGGTGCGAGTTGACGCCCCAGACCGCGCCCGCGCCCACGGCCGCGTACCCGAGCCAGCAGAGGACGCCGACCCACGCGCGCCGGTCCCGGCCGAGTGCGAACAGCACGGTCATAAGGGCGAACAGGCTGGGGACGGTCAGCGGCCACGGCTCCCACTTCGTGGTCTCCGTCCAGAGGGCGGTCGCCACGAACGAGGCCATGACCAGCAGCCACGCCTCGACAGGCCGGAACCGCGCGAGGATGATCGCGGCTCCCGTGGCGATCGTGATGGGCGCGCCCACGGCGATGCCGTAGTTCGTGGCCATCAGCCCGTTCTGGATGGCGAACATCATGAGCGCGAACGGGACCGAGCCGGGGCCGAAGAGGGCGAAGGTGGAGGTGAAGCGCCAGCGCCAGTCGCCGTCGCCGAGGGGCGCGACGGGCACCAGGTAGCTGATGACCCGGCGGACGGGATGCGGGTTCGGTGCGGTCTCGGCGGTCACGTGCCTACGGTATGCCGCCGGGGACCTGCGCGCCCTCACTCCGGGGTACGGGGCGGGCGGGGGCGTCTCACCCCTGGGGGTGAGGCCGGATTCCACGCCTCGGCTTGAGGGAAGGGGACTTCCCGGAACCTACCGTTCGGCGCATGAACCGAGACTTCTTCCGAACGCGCGCAGCCGAGGTGACCGCCATGTCGGGGATCGCCGCCTCCCAGGCGGGCTTCGCGGTGATGCACTTGACGCAGGCACATGACGTGGACCCGGTGGCGATCCCGGTGTCCGCGTACGCCGTGACCTGGCCGGGGGTCCTCCTGTTCCCGCTGTCGGTGATCGCGCTGGCGGCGACCTGCTTCATCCTGGCGATGCGCGGGGTGGGGCTGGCGCGGGAGGGCTTCGTGCGGTTCCTGCTGGGGGCGACGGCGGTGATGCTGGTGTGCGCGGCGGTGTTCCGCACGGGGACGCCGGAGTCGGGGCTGACGTGGTGGGCGCAGATCCACCGGTATTCGGCGGGGGCGGCGTTCGTGCTGCTGACGGTGGTGGCGGGGATCTGCGCGGCGCGGATGCGGCATGCGGACGCGCCCGCGTGGGTGCGGCACGGGACGTGGTGGGCGACGGTGCTGGCGGCGCTGACGTTCCTGACGACGACGGTGAACACGTTCCTGCCGGGGGTCCTGGACGGCGGGGACTGGCGAGGGATTCCGCAGCGGGTGCTGCTGGTGGTCCTGTCGTCGCTGCTGTGGTTCCTGGTGGCGAACTCGATCCGGGCGGCGGTGCCGGTCCCGGTGGAGGAGCCGGTGCGGGTGCCGGTGCTGGCGGGGGTGCGGTCGTGAGGGCGTGGTTCGCGCGGGTGCGGATGGCGCTGGGGGGCTGCCGGTCCCGGCGCGGGGAGTTCGTGTTCTTCCACGGTGAGGGGCCGGGCTCGGAGTTCGGGAGCTGGTTCTAGCGGGGCGGGCCCGGCGTCGTCGCCGGGCCCGCCTTGTCATGCGGCGGCTTTGACGAGTTCCGGTGCGGGCGTGCCGGTCTCGGCGGAGCGCCCCGGGAGGAACGCGGCGATGGCGAGTGCGGCGAGGGACGCGAACGCGGCGATGAGGAAGATGATCTGGAAGGCGTCCTTGGACGGGACGGCGGTCCCCGCGAAGTCGACGGTGACGTGGGCGAGGACGACGCCGGCGATGGCGCTGGAGACCGAGGTGCCGATGGACCGCATGAGGGTGTTCAGGCTGTTGGCGGCGGCGGTCTCGTGGACGGGTGTGGCGTCCATGATGAGGGCGGGCATGGCGCCGTAGGCGAGTCCCATGCCGGCGCCCATGAGGGTGGCGACGAGGACGAGCTGCCAGATCTCGGCCATGAGGAACGCGCCGAGGCCGTAGGCGAGGGCGACGACGACGGCGCCGGCCATGAGGGTCGTCTTGGGGCCCTTGGCGTTGGTGATGCGCGCGGAGACCGGGGACATGGCCATCATGACCAGGCCGGAGGGCATCATGACGAGGCCGACCGTGAGCATGGACTGGCCGAAGCCGACGCCGGTGGCCTCGGGGATCTGGAGGAGCTGGGGCAGGACCAGCGACATGGCGAGCATCGCGAAGCCGAACACGACCGAGGCGAGGTCGGTGAGGAGGACTTGGCGGCGGGCGGTGGTGCGCAGGTCGACGAGCGGCTGCGGGGTGCGCAGTTCCCATGCGCCCCAGGCGAGGAGGACGACGATCGCGCCGAGTCCGAGGCCGAGGGTGAGCGGGTCGGTCCAGCCCCAGTCGGCGCCCTTGGAGACGGCGAGGAGCAGGCCGAGGAGGCCCGCGGAGAGGCCGACGGCGCCGACGGGGTCGAACCTGCCGCCGGACTTGACGCCGGATTCGGGGACGGTGGCGGCGACGAGGAGCAGGCACAGGAGTCCGGCGCCGGAGGCGACCCAGAAGAGGACGTGCCAGTCGGCGTGGTCGGCGAGGAGTGCGGCGGCCGGGAGGCCGAGGGCGCCGCCGATGCCGAGGGACGCGCTCATGAGGGCCATGGCCCCGGCGAGCTTGGCCTTCGGGAGTTCGTCGCGCATGATGCTGATGCCCAGGGGGATCACGCCCGCGGCGAGGCCCTGGATCGCGCGGCCGGTGATGAAGGACGCGAGGTTGGTGCTGAGCGCGGCGACGACGGAGCCGGCGGTGAGCAGCACGAGGCTGATGAGGAGCATGCGGCGCTTGCCGAACATGTCGCCGAGGCGGCCGACGACCGGGACGGCGACGGCGGAGGCGAGGAGCGTCGCGGTGACGGCCCACGAGGTGTCGCCGACCGAGGCGCCGAGGAGTTCGGGCAGTTCGGGCAGGAGCGGGATCACGAACGTCTGCATGAGCGAGACGACGATCCCGGAGATCGCGAGGACCGCGATGATGCGGTTCGAGCGGGCGGGTGTTCCGTCCGGCTCGGCGGTGTTCTGAGTCATCGGTGGTGGTTTCCATCCTGGTAGTGCATGTGACCCGAAATATTTTAAGTCAACTGCTTGACTTACTGTACTACGAGGGGTTGAATAGTGGGCAAATCGAACTGCCGCCGACGTATCAGGAGGACCACATGTCCGAGAACACCGCCCTCCAGTACCCCATCCCCAACGACGCCGTGCTCGACCCGCCGGCCGAATGGGCCGAGCTCAGGGGCAAGTGCCCCGTCGCGCATGTGACGTTCGCCTCGGGCGACCCGGCGACCCTCCTCACCCGGTACGAGGACGTCAAGGCCACCCTCGCCGACCCGCGCTTCACCCGCACCTCGGCCGAGGGGAACAGCGCCCGCGTCAGCGAGGAGTCCGGCGGCGTCCTCGACTCCGAGATGGCCTCCGTCCTCCCGCAGCAGGGCGAGGCCCACCTCGTGTGGCGCCGCACCCTCAACAAGTGGTTCACCGCCAAGCGCATGGCCGCGCTCCGCCCCGGCATCACCGCCATGGCCGACCGCCTCGTCGACGAGATGACCGCCGCGGGCGACACCGCGGACCTCAAGGCCGCCTTCGGGTTCCCCCTGCCGGTGTGGGTGATCTGCGAGATCCTCGGCGTCCCCGAGGACGACCGCGACAAGTTCTCGTACTGGTCCGACACGCTCCTGAGCATGACCAGGTACACCCAGGACGAGATCGTCGCCGCCCAGACCGAGTTCCACGTCTACCTCGCCGGGCACGTCGCCGCCAAGCGCGCCGAACCCGGCGACGACCTCCTCTCCGAACTCGTCACCGCCTCCGCCATGAGCGACGCCGAGATCATCGCCACCGGCCAGGGCCTCCTCGTCGCCGGGCACGAGACCACCGCGAACATGATCGGCAAGATGGCCGCGATGCTCCTCGCCGACCGCACCCGCTGGGAGGCGCTCCTCGCCGACCCGAAGCTCATCCGGTCCGCCGTCGAGGAGTCCCTGCGCATGGACGTCAACGCCGGGTTCGGCATGGTCCGCTACATCGACGAGGAGTTCGAGGTCGGCGGTGCCGTCATCGACCCCGGCACCACCGTCGTCTGCTCCATGGCCGCCGCCAACCGCGACGACGCCGCGTTCGAGGACGCCGCCGCCATGGACCTCGCCCGCACCCCCAACCCCCACTTGGCGTTCGGCGCCGGAGCGCACTCCTGCCTCGGGCAGGCCCTCGCCCGCACCGAGCTCCAGGTCTCGCTCGAAGTGCTCCTGCGGCGCCTCCCCTCCCTCGAACTCGCCGTCGCGCCCGAGGACCTCCAGCGGGTGGAAGGACTCCTGGTCGGCGGCATGGCCACCGTCCCCGTACGGTGGCGGACATGAGCACCAGCACCAGGGCCTCGCGGGTCGCGGCGACCCGCGAGGCGATCATCGCCGCCGCCGAGCGGCTCTTCGCCGAGCAGGGCGTCGCCGCCGTCTCCAACCGCCAGATCTCCGAAGCGGCCGGGCAGGGCAACAACACCGCCGTCGGCTACCACTTCGGCACCAAGGCCGACCTCGTCCGCGCCATCATCCGCGGGCACATGGAGGACATCGAGCGGGCGCGCATCGAGCGCCTCGACGCCATGGGCGACGAACCCGGCCTGCGCGACTGGGTCGAGTGCTTCGTCATGCCCACCATGGACCACCTCGGCGCGCTCGGCGAGCGGACCTGGTTCGCGCGCTTCGCCGCCCAGGTCCTCACCGACCCGGCCATGCGCGACGTGATCGCCGCCGAGGCCATGGAGGCGCCCTCGCTGCGCCAGGTCACCGCCGGGCTCAACGCCTGCCTGCCGGACCTGCCGCCCGACGTGCGCGACGAGCGCGACGGCATGGTCCGCCAGCTCGCAGTCGTCGTCCCCGCCGTCCGCGAATCCAAGATCGCGGTCGGCGAGGCCGTCGCCAGGGACACCTGGCATGAAGCGGGCCTCGGCCTGGTCGACGCCATCGTCGGCCTGTACGAGGCCGAAGTCACCGAACTCAGGGGGTTACACCGCCATGAAAGTCACCGTTGACGAGGACAAGTGCTGCGGCGCAGGGTCGTGCGTGCTCGTCGCACCCGACGTGTTCGACCAGCGCGACGAGGACGGGATCGTGATCCTCCTCGAACCCGTCCCCGCCGCCGAGTACCACGAGGCCGTGCGCGAGGCCGCGAGCGTCTGCCCGGCGCTGGCCATCGACGTCAGCGAGGTCGCGTGACGGCGAGCGTCCTCGTCGTGGGCGCCTCCGCGGCGGGGCTCGCCACCGCCGAGGCGCTGCGCCGCAAGGGCTTCGACGGACGCCTGACGCTCCTCGGCGCCGAACCGCACCTGCCCTACGACCGGCCGCCGCTGTCCAAGCAGGTCCTCTCCGGGGCCTGGGAGCCCGCCCGGGCGCAGCTGCGGCCCGACGCGATGCTGTCCTCACTGGACGCCGAGTTCGCGCTCGGCGAGGCCGCGACCGGCCTTGACGTGGCGAACCGGACCGTCACCACCGAGAACGGGCGGACGCTGGCGGCCGACGCGATCGTCATCGCCACCGGCATCCGGGCCCGGACGCTTCCGGGCGCGGCCGGGCTCGGCGGTGTGCACGTGCTGCGCACCATCGAGGACGCGCTGCGGCTGAAAGGCGAACTTGCGCAGGCGGAGCGGCTCGTGGTCGTCGGCGACGGCGTCCTCGGCGCCGAGATCGCCGCCACCGCGACCGGGCTCGGACCGGACGTGACGCTCGTGGGGCCGCAGGCCGCGCCGATGGAGCTCCAGCTCGGCTCCGGCGTCGCCAAGCACCTGGCCGAGATGCACACCGAGCGCGGTGTGCGGCTCCGGCCCGGGGTCGGCGTCGCGGGCCTGGAGGAGCGCGACGGGCGCGTCACGGGGGTGCGGCTCGACAACGGGGATACCCTGCCCGCGGACGCGGTGGTCGTGTCGATCGGGTCGATCCCGGTCACCGAGTGGCTCACCGGCAGCGGCCTGCGGATCGACAACGGCATCGTGTGCGACGCGAACTGCCTTGCCGCCGAAGGCATCTGGGCGGTCGGCGACGTCGCGCGCTGGCACCATGCGGGGCTCGGGCGCGACCTGCGCCTGGAGAACCGCACGAACGCCACCGAGCAGGCGGCCGCGGTGGCCGCGAACATCCTCGGCGCCGACCTGCCGTACAAGCCGGTGCCCTACTTCTGGACCGACCAGTTCGACGCGAAGATCCAGGTCTACGGCCTGCCTTCGGTCGACGGCGAACTCGACGTCCTCGAAGGCGACCCGGCCTCGCGCCGCTTCGTCGCCGCGTACCGTACGGACGGCCGGATCACCGGCGTCGTCGGCTGGTCCATGCCGAAGCAGGCCCGACAGCACCGTCAGTCTCTAGTGGAGTCGTTCGCCTAGCGTCCTCCGCGCCCCCGGATCTCATAACGCCCTTGAGCGTCGCCGTGCTGTGCCCAGGAACCAGTGCGGCGACTTGAACACCCGAACCGAAAGGAACGCGCGATGACCGACCAGGAGACCCCGGCCTACCCGATGGAGCGGGCCATGAAGTGCCCCTTCGACCCGCCGCCGCAGCTCAAGTCCCTTCAGGAGGAAGGGCCGATCACCAGGGTGCGCTTGGAGGACGGCCAGACGCCGTGGCTCGTCACCGGCTACGACGACCAGCGCACCGTCCTCTCGGACCCGCGCGTCAGCTCCGACACCGCGAGCCCCGGCTACCCGAACGCGGCCGTCGCCAAGAACTACGAGGCCGAGGGCGAAGCGCCGCAGGAGCAGCGGCCGAAGATCGGGTTCATCCTCATGGACGACCCCGAGCACGCGCGCCTGCGCCGCATGGTGACCGCGCCGTTCGCGATCAAACGCTCCGAGGCGCGGCGGCCCGCGATCCAGAAGATCGTCGACGACGCCATCGACGCGATGTTGGCCGGGCCCAACCCGACCGACCTCGTGGACGCGTTCGCGCTGCCCGTGCCGTCGCTCGTCATCAGCGAACTGCTCGGCGTCCCGTACGCCGACCACGACTTCTTCCAGGAGAACAGCAAGGTCATCGTCAACCTCGACGTCGCTCCTGAGGAGCGCATGATCGGGATGCGGAACCTGACCGTGTACCTCGACGACCTGGTCGGGCAGAAGATGAAGGCGCCGGGCGACGACCTCCTGTCGGGGCTCGTCGGGCGCGTCGAGTCCGGGGACATCACGCGCGCGGAGGCCGCGCAGATCGGCGTGCTCCTGCTCATCGCCGGGCACGAGACCACCGCGAACATGATCGCGCTGGGGACCTTGGCGCTCTTCGAGAACCCGGACCAGCTCGCGCTCCTGCGCGACAGCGACGACCCGGTCGTGGTCGCCAAGGCCGTCGAGGAGCTCCTGCGCTACCTCCACATCACCCACAACGGCCGCCGCCGGGCCGTCCTGGAGGACATGGAGATCGCCGGACAGGCCGTCAAGGCCGGCGAGGGCGTCATCCTCCCCGGCGACATCGGCAACCGCGACCCCGCCGTCTTCGCAGACCCGGACCGCCTCGACCTCACCCGCGACGCCCGCCGCCACATCGCCTTCGGCTTCGGCGTCCACCAGTGCCTCGGCCAGTCCCTCGCCCGCGTCGAACTCCAAGTCGTCTACAGCACCTTGTACAAGCGAATCCCCACCCTCGCCCTCGCCGGCGACCTGAAGGAACTCCCCTTCAAACACAACGCCGCCGTCTACGGCGTCTACGAACTCCCGGTGACCTGGTAGCGAACCGCCGGGCCCGCACGTCAGCGGGCTCGGCGGATTACCGCTCTTGCCGCTGGGAGGTAGGCGGGGTGGGGTTGCCAGGGGTGGTTGTCGGCTGTGGCGGCGTACTGGTCGGTGATCATTCGGTACATCAGGGCGCGCACTGTCATTTGGGGCCAGGATTCGAGGTTTGACCAGTGGTCGAGGAGCGTCGAGTCGGCTCCGTTCCAGCAGAGGGCGTCTACGGCGGTTACGGCGGCGGCCCAGGAGGTCGGGCGCCAGTAGGGCGGCCAGTCGATGATGGCGGGTGGGAGGCCCGGCTCGTAGAGGATGTTGCCCAGGAGGTCACCGTGGACCAGTTGGTGGGGGACGTCGATGGGGGTGCGGAACTCGGCGAGGGCGTGGAGTGTGGGGTCGGTTGGTTTTAGGTCGAGGTTCCAGGAGTCTCGGTCGGCCAGGGTCCACCAGTCGTCGCGGGAGGAGAGGAACCCGGGGCGGGGGAGGTGGGCGATGGCGGCGTGGAACGCCGCCCCGGCCGTGACGGCGTCGTTCCAGCGCTTCGGGTCGGTCGCACCGGGGAGGAGTGCGGTGGCCTCCCAGCCGTCCGCGGTCCAAGCGCCTTCGTGGGTCCGGATCGGGCGGGGGACTCGGAAGGTAGTGGACTCGGGGAGGGACGAGAGGGTCTCCGCGCGCCATTCGGCTTCTGCCTGGTTGTCCACAGGTTTGAGGACGACATCGCCGCTTCGCCAGGTGCGGCCCTGGCCGCCGTCGAGGAGCGTGGGCTTTTCGACGGCGCCGAAGGCTTCGAGGACGGTCCGGGGCGGCTGCATGGGGTGAGGGTAGCCGGGCGGGGACGGGTGGGCGAGGGGTTTGTCAGCGCCAGTAGGCCATGGTGTGGAGGCGGTCTTTGGGGAGGGCGAGGTCCTTGCGGGCGAAGGCGGTGAGGGCTCGGGTGGTGCGGGCTTCGCAGGTTATCCACAGGTATGTGGACGGGGTGGCGAGGGCGGGGAGGGCGGCTCGGACGGCGGATTCGAGGGCCGTGCCGTCGCCGCGGGGGATGAGGTGGAGGTCGTGGGCGTCGCGGGTGCGGAAGGGCAGGTCGTCGTCGGTGGTGGTCTCGAACCAGACGGTGGCGGGGGTGTCGGGGAAGGAGTCGAGGAGGGAGTTGATCGCGGGGAGGGACGCCGGGTCGCCGACGAGGAGGAGGCGCTCGGGGAACGGGTCGGGGGTGGCGAAGGCGGTGCCGTAGACGGTGGCGGCGATGGTGTCGCCGGGGGCGGCCGTCTCGGACCAGTTGCTCGCGACGCCGTCGTGGAGGGCGAACTCGATGTCGAAGGTGCCGGCCTCGGGGTCCGGGTCGACGAGGGTGTAGCCGCGCTGGTGGGGCTTGCCGTCGTACTCGAACCAGAGGCGGACCCACATCGCGGGGTGGACGGGGAGCTCGGCGAGGAGCCCGCCGTCGGTGAACGAGAGCCGCCGGTAGCGCGGGGCGACCTGCTCGGCGCCGGTGACCGTGAACTTGAAGTCCTTGGCGCGCAGGAGTTTCAGTACCGCGCCTTCCCAGCCCTTGCCCATGCCGGTCCTCTCGAAACTAGGGGTTCTCTTCAGTTAGGTTAGACTAACCTAATTATGAGGTTCGAATGCTATCGGGATTCCTGGGGGATCCCGCACCTGCGGGCACCCGACGCATCGGCGCTCGCCTACGCCCAGGGCTGGAACGCCGCCACCGACCGGGCCTGGCAGCTGGAGCTCCTCCGGCGCCGCGCCACCGGGACCGCCTCCGAGCTGCTGGGGAGCGAATGGGTCAACTGGGACCGGCTCGTCCGGCAGGTCCAGGTCACCGCGTCGGCGCGAGCCGCCTTCGATGGGCTTGAACCGGAGACGCAGGAGTGGGTCTCCCGATTTGTCGATGGGATCAATTCCGTTGGGACTTACGAGGGTTGGGAGCCCTGGACTCCGCTTGCCATCTGGCATGCCGAGCACCTGACGTTCGGGTCCGGGTTCCCCGCCAAGATCTGGCGCCAGCGGGTCCGCGAGACCCTCGGCGCGGAGGCTGTTTCAAGGTTCGCCATGGACGGGCCCGAACCTGTCGGATCGAACGGGTGGCTCGTATCGGGGGCGTTGACCGAGTCCGGTTCAGCGATCGTCGCCGGGGACCCTCACCGGTTCATTCAGCTTCCCGGGTCTTACCAGCAGATTCGGTTGTCCTGCGATGAGTTCGATGTCCTCGGGCTCGCCATGCCCGGTATCCCGGGCATCGCTCATTTCGGTCACGCCGGGGACGTCGCCTGGGGCATCACGAACGGCATGGCCGACACCTCGGACCTGTTCCAGGAGCAGCTGCGGCGCAACGCGGACGGGTCGATCGAGGCGTTCGGGCCCGACGGGTGGGAGTCGGTTCGGGCGTCGACTGAGACCTTCTCGGTGGCCGGTGGCGACGACCAGGTCGTCACGGTGCTGGAGACGCCCCGCGGGCCGGTTGTCGAGGACGGGCCCGAGGGCGTGCTCAGCCTTCGCGGGCCGGTGACCGCCGAACCGGATCTTGGCTTCGCCGCCCTGCCGAAGTTGCTGCGGGCTCGGACTGTTGCTGATGTCGATGCCGCCCTTGACGACTGGGTCCTTCCCGTCAACGTCGTCATGGCTGCCGACACGCGAGGTGGGCTGCTGCATCGCGCCGCGGGGAAGGTGCCGAAGCGTGACTTGGAGAATCGGAAGTATCCCGTTCCCGCCTGGGACGCGCGGTACGCCTGGCGTGGCTGGGAGCCCATGCCCCGCAAGGACGTCGACCGGGTCGCGACCATGGCGAACGACCGCGGGGTCGCCGCGCCGCTCGGGGTCGAGTTCTGCCAGCCGTATCGGGCCGACCGGATCCGCGAGCTGATCGAGGAGCGGACCGATTGGGCCGCAGCGGACATGGCGCGCATCCACACCGACACCCTCCTGCCCTCGGCCGGGATCGTCCTCGACCTGCTGCCCGCGCTCAAACTCGGACCCGAGGGCCGCGCCCTCCGGGAGCGGCTGCTGTTGTGGGACCGGCGCATGGACGCCGACAGCGTCGAGGCCGCCGCGTTCGCGCGCGTCCGGGGCGCGTTCGTGGAGCGGCTCGCCGAGCTGCCGGTGTTCGCGCCGCTCACCGAGTCGACTGGGTACTCGCCGTTCTTCGCCGGATGGCTGGCCCTGCTGCCGCGCATCGCGTACGCGCTGGAGCACGTGCTCGCCAGCGGCCTCATGAGCGACGAGGAGCGCGACGCCGCGCTGGCGACGGCGGTCGAAGAGGTCGCCGGACGCGAACCGGTCGCCTGGGGCGAGGTCCACCGGCTCGCGCCGTGGCATGACGCGGCGGAAGGGGACGAGGCGGTCGAGCCGCTCGACGGCATGGCCGGGGACGCCGACTGCGTGCTCTCCACTGCGGGCGGGCTCGGTGCGAGCGAGGACTTCCTGCGCGGGCCCGCCGCGAGGTGGGTGTGGGACCTCGCGGACCGGGGGAGCAGCCGGTGGATCGTCCCGTTCGGAGCGTCGGGTCGGCCCGGGGCGCATCAGCGGGACCAGTTCCCGCTGTGGAAGCGCGGAGAGCTGGCGAGGATCGAGACCGATTGGCATGAGCTGCAACTGGAGTACCGGATGATCGAGCGCCCGGCCGTGTTCGAGGAGCGGGTGGAGGGCTTCGGGCGCGTCGCGATCGTGCCCGTGCGGCCCGCCGAGGACCTCGACCTCATCTACGGGTGGGTCACCGAGGAGCGGGCGCGGTTCTGGGGGATGACCAAGCACTCCAAGGACCACGTGCTGGAGATCTACGAGTACCTGGACTCGCTCGACACGCACCACGCGTTCCTGATCCTGCGGGACGGGACGCCGATCGCCCTGTTCCAGACGTACGAGCCCGAGGCCGATCCGGTCGGCGAGTGCTACGAGGTCGAGCCCGGCGACATCGGGGCGCACCTGCTGGTCGCCGGGGCGAACGGGCGGGCCCTGCCCGGGTTCACCGGGCGGCTCATGGGGGTGCTGGCGCTGTACCTGTTCGCCGACCCGGCCCATCAGCGGATCGTGGTCGAACCGGACGCGAGGAACGTGCAGGCCGCGGCCCGCATGCGCCGCATCGGGTTCGACCTCGGGCCGCAGATCGAGCTGGGGGACAAGCGCGCGCAGCTGGCGTTCCTGCGGCGCGAGGACGCGCCCTGCCGTCTGAAGTAGACGTATGAGCGGCGGCCCCAACCCCAGGGCCGCCGCTCGCGGTTCAGCGGTGGTGCGGCTCAGGTCCCAATACCGGGCTGCGGGCCGCTGAACCGGCTCAGGAGGGCCGGCACCGCGCGGGCGGGGTCGAGCCGGTAGTCGTAGAAGTCGCGCGGGTCGAAGCCCTCGCCCTGCTCGGTGATCAGGCCCTCGTCCCAGGTGCAGTCCACTGTGACGTTCCCGCGTTGCACGAGCTCGCCGTCGACCGTGTAGTACGGGTTGTGGACCCGCTCGAAGAAGCTGTTCTCGATGACGCCGTTGGAGAAGCCGCGCACGTAGTTCCCGTACGCGCTGACGTCCTGCAGGTGGTTGTTGTACATGTGCAGGTTCGCGATGTTGTCGGCGCTGGGGTTGCGCTGCACGGTGTCCTTGAACCAGTTGTGGTGGATGGTCATCTGCGCGGTGACGTTCGGGGTCCAGCCGATGCCGAACGTCTTGTTGTTCTCGTGCAGGCGGTTCCACGAGACGGTGAGGAACGTGGTGTCCTTGCGGCTGTCGATGAGCCCGTCGTTCATGCGGGTCAGCGTGTTGTGGTCGATCCAGACGTGGTCGGCGGTGTCCATCTGGATGGCGTCGAAGTCGAACTCCTTGTCGTCCGGGTCGTCCTCGGGCATGAGGGTGTCGCGGATCGTCAGGTTCCTGATGATGACATTGTGGACGCCCGCGGCGAGGAAGAAGCCGCCGCCGACGATCTGGCCGCGGGTGCCGACGCCGACGATCGTCTTGTTCGAGGCCACGCGGATCTCGGTGCCGCGCGGGGCGATGTCGATCGCGGCGGCGACGCGGATGACGTACGGCTCTGCGGCCGTGGCGTACGCGTTCAACGCCTCCTGCGTGGTGACCGTGACGACCGCGCCCCCGGCGCCGCCGGTGGTCGGGCCGCGGCCGAGGCCGGGGAGGGACGCGAAGCCGTCGGCGCAGTCGGACCAGCGTCGCCCGGCGGCCTCCGCGGCGGTCGGCACGCCCGCGGCGAAGGCGCCCGCGACGGCGGCTGCGCCGAGGGTCCGGCGGGTCATTCTCGTTGTCTTCCAGGGGTTCACGCGAGGCTCCTTCGACTCGGGGAGGGCGGCGTCAGGGAGCAGTCTAAGCAGGTCGATTGATTATGGTCAATGGATTGCCCTAATCTCGGACCAATTTTTTTCATGACTTGACATAACCTCGGGAACGGTCGTAACCTGAGCGCCCAACCATCGAGTCCGATCGATACGCCGGGCCCTCGGCCCGCGTGAAGGGACCGCAAGCGTGACCACAGCACAACCCCCCTCCACCCCTCGGCAGGCGGTCAGCCGCCGCAACCTCATGAAGGCCGGCGGCCTCGGCCTCGCCGCCGCCCCCGCGCTCGCCGCCTGCGGCCGCGGCTTCGGCGGCGGCGGAGACGACGACTCCGGCGGCGGCGTCACCCTCAACATGGTCTGGTGGGGCGACGCCACCCGGGCCGAGAAGACCCAGGCCGCCCTCGACGCCTTCATGGAGCAGAACGAAGGCGTCAAGATCGAGGTCGAGTACCAGGACTCCGGCCCCTACCAGGACAAGCTCGCCACCCGCTTCGCCGCGGGCGACCCGCCCGACCTCATGGCCATGCGCATGGACTCGCTCCGCGAGTACGCCGACCGCGGCGCCCTCCTCGACCTCAACGAGTACGCCGAGGACCTCGACCTCAGCGGCCTCAGCGACAACGCCGCGACCATCGCCGAAGTCGGCGACAGCATCTACGGCGTCCCCGCCGGGCTCAACACCATCGGCTTCGTCGTCAGGAAGGACTTCGCCGACCAGTACGGCGTCCCCATCCCCGACGGCGACACCTGGGGCTGGGAAGACCTGGCCGCCTTCGCGAAAGCCATCACCGACGCCAGCGGCGGCGAGGTCTACGGCACCGGCTTCGAGGCCCAGACCCTCGCCAACATCCTCGTCTTCACCCGCCAGCGCGGCGAGGACTTCTTCACCGACGACGACCAGCTGGGCGTCACCGCCGCCACCGTCCAAGCCTGGTTCGAGCTCATCAACGGGATGCGCGCCGACGGCGGGTTCCCGCCCGCCGGGTTCTTCGAGAACATCGGCGGCTCGGCCGACCAGTCCTACATCGCGCAGGGCAAACTCGCCTCGCAGATCATCCCCACCAACAACTTCCTCGGCTACAACGAGGCGTGCGGCGGGACCCTCGAACTGCTCCGCGTCCCCGGCGAGACGCAGGGCGCGCGGCGCGGCCAGTCCATCGACTGCCCGCACCTGTGGTCGGTCGCGTCCGCCTCCGAGCACCCGGAGACGGCGCTGAAACTGCTGGACTTCCTGCTCAACGACCCGGACGCGTCCCTCGCGACGGGCACCACGCGCGGCGTCCCCGCGAACTCCGAAGTGGCCGAGGAGATCAAGTCCTCGCTGGAGCCGGACGACCAGCTCGCCACCGACTACCTCATCGCCCTCCAGGGCGAGGACCTGCCGCGCTCGCTGCTGTACCCGCCGGGCGGGTCCGCCGTGTTCGACTTCCTCGACGCGCTGGCGGTCGAGGTCGAGTTCGGGCGCGTCAGCCCGGCCGACGCCGCCGCGCAGTTCATCGAGCAGGCCGAAGGGGCCATCGCAGGGTGAGCACCGAGACCGCCGTCATGCCGGAGGCGGACGTTCCGCCGGCCCCGGAAGGAGGGCGCCCGTCCGCAGGGCGCTCCCGGGGCCGGCGGGCGCGTAAGGACCGCGCCGGCTACCTGTTCCTGCTCCCGTGGTTCATCGGGATGCTGTTCACCGTGGTGCCGTTCTTCGCCTCGCTGTACCTGGCGTTCACGGACTACAACCTCCTGAACGATCCGAAGTGGATCGGGCTTGAGAACTTCACCGCGATGTTCCAGGACCCGGTGCTGCTCAAGTCGTTGAAGGTCACGTTCGTCTACACGTTCGTGTCGGTGCCGCTGTCGCTGGCGGCGGCGCTGGGCGTGGCGATGATCCTGAACAAGGGCATCAGGGCGCTCCCGGTGTACAGGGCCGTGTTCTACCTGCCCTCGCTCCTCGGCGCGAGCGTCGCGGTCGTCCTGCTGTGGCGCTACGTCTTCGGCCTTGACGGAATCGTGAACGCGTTCCTCGGCTGGTTCGGGGTGCCCGCGATCGCGTGGACCTCCGACCCGGACTACGCGCTGACGACGCTGATCATCCTGCACATCTGGACGTTCGGTTCGCCGATGGTGATCTTCCTGGCGGGGCTGCGGCAGATCCCGGTCATGTACTACGAGGCCGCGGCGGTCGACGGGGCGTCGCGCTGGCGCCGGTTCCGCTCGATCACCTTGCCGCTCTTGAGCCCGATCATCTTCTTCAACCTGATCCAGTCGCTGATCGCGTCGTTCCAGACGTTCACGCAGGGCTTCGTGATGAACGACGGCGGCGGGGGTCCGGCGAACTCCACATTGTTCTACAACCTGTACCTGTACCAGCAGGGCTTCAACCAGTTCCACATGGGCTACGCCTCGGCGATGGCCTGGACCCTGCTGGTCATCATCGCCGCGTTCACCGCCCTGACGTTCTTCTCCGCGAAGTACTGGGTCAACTACGACAACTGAGGCCGCATAGATGTCAACGACCTTGCAAACGCCGAAGGCGCGCGAAGACGACGATGCGCTGATCGAGCGGTACGGTTCGAGCCGCAAGAGCCGCTTCACCAGGCATGTCGTGCTGTGCCTGATCGGCCTGTTCATGATGTACCCGCTGCTGTGGCTGGTGTCGAGCTCGCTCAAGCCGAACGGGCTGATCTTCTCGGACCTGTCGCTGTGGCCGGCCGAGTGGAGCCCGCAGAACTACTCGGACGGCTGGACGGCCTTGGAGTGGGACTTCGGGGTCTACTTCTCGAACTCGATCATCATCGTGGTGCTCAGCATCGTGGGGAACCTGTTCTCGTGCTCCCTTGCGGCGTACGGGTTCGCGCGGTTGAACTTCACGGGCCGGAAGCTGTTCTTCGCGCTCATGCTCGGGACGATGATGCTGCCGGGGCACGTGCTGCTCATCCCGCAGTACATCCTGTTCGCGAAGCTCGGCTGGCTCAACACCTACTACCCGCTGCTGGTGCCGAACTTCCTGGCCACCAACGCGTTCTACATCTTCCTGATGGTGCAGTTCATGCGCCAGCTCCCGCAGGAGCTCGACGACGCGGCCCGGATCGACGGCTGCGGGCCGTTCCGCACGTTCTGGAGCATCATCCTGCCGCTGTGCCGCCCGGCGTTCGCGACGACCGCGATCTTCACGTTCATCTCGGTGTGGAACGAGTTCTTCGGGCCGCTGCTGTACCTGACCGACCCGGAGCTGTACACGGTGCCGCTGGCGCTGCGGCAGTTCGTGGACTCGGAGGGGCAGTCGCAGTGGGGGCAGATGTTCGCGATGTCGGTGCTGTCGCTCGCGCCGATCATCGGCTTCTTCATCGCCGGACAGAAGTACCTGGTCAAGGGCATTGCCACGACCGGGCTCAAATAGAGGGAACGCCTTGACGAATCCGCTCCACGCCGACGCCCGCGGAGGCGCGAGTCCGATATGGACCGCCGATCTCGGCGACGGCACGTACCGCAACCCGGTCCTCAACGCGGACTGGTCCGACCCGGACGCGATCCGGGTCGGGGACGACTTCTACCTGACCGCCTCCAGCTTCCACCGGGTGCCGGGCCTGCCGGTCCTGCACAGCCGGGACCTCGTGAACTGGACGATCATCGGGCACGCGCTCACGAGGCTCGTGCCCGAGGAGGACTTCCGGACCCCGCAGCGCGGCGGCGGCGTCTGGGCCCCGGCCCTGCGCCACCACGCGGGGCGGTTCTGGATCGTGTACCCGGACCCTGATCGCGGGTTGTTCGTGACGAGCGCGGAGGACCCGGCGGGGACTTGGAGCGAGCCGCTGCTGTTGAAGGGCGGCAAGGGGCTCATCGATCCCTGCCCGCTGTGGGCCGAGGACGGTTCGGCGTACCTGGTGCACGGGTGGGCCAAGAGCCGGTCCGGGATCAACAACCGGTTGGCCGTGCACCGTATGAGCGCGGATGCGACCGAGCTGCTCGACGAGGGCACGGTCGTGATCGATGGTGACGAGCTGGAGGGGTACCGGACGCTCGAAGGGCCGAAGTTCTACGAGCGCGACGGCTGGTACTGGATCTTCGCGCCCGCGGGAGGGGTCGCGCAGGGCTGGCAGTCGGCGTTCCGGTCCCGGGACCCGTTCGGGCCGTACGAGGACCGGATCGTCCTCGCGCAGGGCTCGACGGTGGTGAACGGGCCGCACCAGGGCGCCTGGGTCGACACCCCGGGGGGTGAGGACTGGTTCCTGCACTTCCAGGACCGGGGGTTCCTGGGGCGGGTCGTACACCTTCAGCCGATGCGCTGGGGCGAGGACGGCTGGCCGGTCATCGGTGACGGCGGTGAGCCGGTGCTGCTGCACGAGAAGCCGATCCAGGGTGAGCCGGTGGCGGCGCCTGCGGCGGGTGACGACTTCGCGGACGGGATCGGACTCCAGTGGTCGTGGCAGGCCAATCCGGGTAAGGGGTGGATCGGCGACGGCGACGGCGACGGCGACGGTGACGGCGACGGCGGTGGGGGCGCTGGGGCGGCGCGAGTGGGGAGCCTGCGGCTGAACTGCGTGCCGGGACCTGCCGATCTGCGGTTCCTGCCGAACCTGCTGGGGCAGTTGCTGCCCTCGGACGACTTCCGGGCCGAGGTCGCAGTGTCGCTGGACGGCGCTGCGCCCTGCGACCGGGCCGGGCTCGCGATCGTCGGTGACACGTACGCGTGGATCGGGCTGGAGCGCAATGAGAGCGGGACCTTCCTCGTGCACCGCACCGCGGAGGATGGCGTGGAGACGGATGCGGCCGAACCGGTGGCGGTCGACGGAGCGGTTACGCTTGCGGTCGAGGTCGAGCCTGGGGGCCGGTGCCGGTTCTTCGCCGCGTGGAGCGGGGACGACTCCAAGTGGCAGAGAAGACGGATTCAAAACCCGTACAGTGTGGGTTCGAATCCCACCCGGGCTACCGAGCTTGTCGGCGGACCGTTCCAGGCGACCGAGGGCCGCTGGGTCGGGGCCGCGCTCGGATTGTTCGCGAGCGGCGCCGGGGGCGGCGGGTCTGCGGTGTTCGGGCCGTTCATCGTTGAGGCGTGGTCGGGTGACCATGGATGAGCAGGTCACGTTTGTTCAGACGCATCCGTTGAGCCTCGGTGGGGCGACGGTCGCGGAGTACGTGTGGCATCCGCATCTGCCGAGCCTCTTGTCGCCGCGGCCGTACCTCCATCCGGTGCGGACCCTTTCAGGGACCGAGGTCACCGAGGCGATGCCTGTGGACCACCTGCACCACCTCGGGGCGAGTGTGGCCGTACCGGACGTCGGGGGCGTCAACTTCTGGGGCGGGCGGACCTACGTGCGCGGCAAGGGATCGGTGCCGCTCCCGAACCACGGGGTGCAGCGGCACCACCGGTGGGAGGCCCGGACCGACGCCGTGATCGCGCACGAGCTGCGGTGGGTCGGGCCCGACGGGGCGACGGTCCTGCGGGAGCGGCGGCGGATCGCCGCCCGACCCCTTGACGACCGGGCCTGGGCGCTCGACTTCCGGTACGCGCTGCACAGCGCCGCGGCCGGGCCGCTGGAGTTCTCCAGCCCAGGGGCGAAGGGGCGCGACGGTGCCGGGTACGGCGGGTTCTTCTGGCGGGCGCGGCGCGGGCTGCGGAGCGTGCGGATTCTCGGGCCCGGTGCCGAGGGCGCGGCGCGGTTGCACGGGTCGCGTGGGCGGTGGGTCGCGCTGAGCGCGAGCGCGCCCGATCCGTGGACGCTCGTTTTTGTTGACGTTGCGGCGCAAGGCGACCCGTGGTTCGTGCGCGGGGACGACTACGTGGGGGTCGGCGCGTCCCTGGCCTGGGCGGAGGCGTTCTCGGTGGCGCCGGGGGAGGGACCGCGGCGTCGTATCATCACGGTAGTCGCGGACGGCGCGCTCGGGCCCCGGGAGGCCGAGGAGCTGGCGGCGTCGGTGTCCGCGGCCCCGGTGGAGCCCGGCCATGGATCGTAGATCCTATAGGATATCGGATCACGGGTCCGGTATCGTACGGCCGGGACCGGCCGTTCTCTTGGGAGGCGCAATGGAGCACTCCGGCACGACGGGCTCGGTGGTCGCCGAGCGGCCCGACGCGCTCGCATTGCACGTGGACGGGCGCGAGGTCGCCAGCTACGTGTGGCGCTCGCGCCTGCCCGCCTCGACCGCGCCCAGGCCCTACCTCCACCCCGTGCGCACCCTCGCGGGCACCGTCGTCACCGACGCGCGGCCCCACTCGCACACGCACCAGCTCGGCATCAGCATCGCCGCCCCCGACATCGGCGGCCGCAACTTCTGGGGCGGACGCACCTTCGTCCCCGGGCACGGCCCCGCCTGGCTCGACGACCACGGCGCACAGCAGCACCGCCGCTGGCTGCGGCACACCGAGTCCGAGCTCGCGCACACCCTCAACTGGGTCGACCGCGACGGCGCCGAACTGCTCTACGAGCGCCGCGAGATCGCCTGCCACCCCCTCTCTTCCGGAGCCTGGACGCTCTCGGTCCGGACAAAGCTAGCCAACGCCACCGACAGTCCCCTCCAGATCCGCAGCCCCGCCGCCCTCGGCCGCGTCGGCGCCGGGTACGGCGGGTTCTTCTGGCGCGGGCCGTCGCGGTCCGAGCGGGTCCGCGTGCTCAGCCCCGCCGGGGACGGCGAGCGCGCCGTCAACGGCACCACCGCCGAATGGGTCGCCGTGTCCGGTGCGGGCCAAGGCGAATGGACGCTCGTGTTCGCGCCCGCCGACGCCGTCACGGCCGCCGACCGGTGGTTCGTGCGCTCCCGCGACTACCTCGGCGTGGGCTCCTCGCTCACCTGGGACCGTCCACTGGTGCTGGAGCCGGGCGGCTCCATCGTGCGGCATATCCTCGCTGTCGTGGCGGACGGCACCCTCGACTCGGAAGCGGCCGGCGCGCTGGCCGCGGCGGCGCGGTCCGCGCCGTGACCGGCGACCCCGCGCGCCAGGAGCGCCTCCGCGAACTCAACTTGGGCCTGGTGTTCCGCGAGGTCCTCGCCGCCGACGCCCCGCTCTCCCGCACCGAGCTGGCCGCGGCCACCGGCCTGACCCGGCCCACGATCACCCGGATCGTGGAGGAGCTGCTCGCCGGGCGCCTCGTCACCGAGACCGGCACGAACCCCGACGGCCGCGCCGGGCGTCCCCGCGTCGGACTCACCCTGTCCCGCACCGGACCCGCGGGGCTGGGCCTCGACATCCGGTCCGACGGGCTCGCCGCGTGCGTCGTGGACCTGGCCGGGCGGGTGCGGCACCTCGCGTTCGCGCCGCTCACCGACACCGACGCGCCCGCGGTTCTCGACCGGTTGGGCCGCATGGCCGCCGAAGCCGTCACGGCCGCCGCCGCGGAGGACCTGACGGTGGTCACCGCGACCCTCGCCGTCCCGGGGCCCGTGGACGGCGGGATCGTGCGCACCGCGCCCGCGCTGGGCTGGCGCGACGTGCCAGCCGCGGAACTCCTCGACGCCGCGCTGTCGGGCCTGGGCCTGGCGACGGCCGTCGACTCGGAGGCGAACCTCGCCGCCCGCGGCGAACTGCACGCGACCGGCGCCGACCGGACGCTGACTCACTTCGTATACGTCTCAGGGGGACTCGACATCGGCGCTGGCCTGGTCATGGACGGGCGGCTCATGCGCGGCGCCCGCGGCTGGGGCGGCGAACTCGGGCACGTCACGGTCGACCCGGAGGGCAAGCCGTGCCGGTGCGGGTCGCGCGGGTGCCTCCAGACCTATGCGAGCCTGCCCGCGCTGCTCGGCGGCGAGGTCGTCCCGGCCGGGGCCAGCCCCGAGTCGGTGATCCTCGGCCGCGCCGACGCGGGCCGCCCGGAGACCCTCGCGGCCCTGGAGGCGGCCGCGAGCGCCCTCGGGGTCGCACTCGCGAACGTGTGCAACCTGCTCGGGGTGGACACGGTGTTCCTCGGCGGGAGCTTCGCGCTCATGGACTCGTGGCTGTCGGCGGGCGTGCGGGCGGAGCTGTCGCAGCGGGTGCTGTTCGCGGACTGGGCGCCGGTCACGGTGCGGCCCGCGACGATCGGCCCCGACGCCGCCGCGATCGGCGCGGCCCTCGCCGTCGTCGACCGCGTCAGCGCCGACCCGTCCGCCTGGTTGGCGGCCAATCGCTAGGCGGCCCTACCGGATGCCCGCGAACGGCCCTTCCAGTGCGGCCCACTGGAGGAGCAGCACGGTCTTGGCGTCGGCGATCTCGCCGGTGCGGACCATGTTGAGCGCCTTGGTGAACGGGAGCTCCACGACGGCGATGTCCTCACCCTCCTCGGCGACGCCGGCGCGGTCGGCGAGCGGGGCCGAGCCGTCGTACGGGGCCGCGAAGCAGTGGAGGCGCTCGGTGACCGACCCGGGGGACATGTACGGCGCGAACACGCGCTGCGGCTCGCCGATGGCGAGGCCGGTCTCCTCGGCGGCCTCCCGGCGGATCGCCTCCTCGGGGGCGTCGCCGTCGAGCAGGCCCGCGGGGACTTCGAGGAGCATCCCGTCGGGGTGCCCGTTCACGTACGCGGGCAGGCGGAACTGGCGGGTGAGGACGACCGTGGCGCGCTCGGCGTCGTAGAGGAGGACGGCCGCGCCGTCGCCGCGGTCGTAGGTCTCGCGCTGCTGCCGGGTCCAGGCGCCGTCGGGTCCGCGGTAGTCGAACGTGGTCTTGCGCAGCACGTACCAGTCGCTGGAGAGCAGCTCGACGTCGACGATGCGCACGTCCACGTTGCCGTCCAGGCCCCGGCCCTGCCGGTCGAGCCCGGTGCGGCCGCGGCGGTCCGGGGTGTCGATCCCTGCGGTCATCTCGACTCCTCTGCTCGATCATGAGTGAATATGTTCGATTTTGATGATATGCCGAGCCGCCGTGGAATGCACGGTCGCAAGCGTTTACGGGTTGCGCGCGTCATGGTAGTCTGCGTTACATACCGACCAGACGGTTTGGAGTCGTGCATGCAGAGGTTCGCGGGCAGAGTCGCCCTCATCACCGGTGCGAGCAGGGGGATCGGCTTCGCCGTCGCCCGGCGGCTCGTGGACGAAGGAGCGTCGGTCGTCGTCACCGGCCGCGACGAGGAGGCCCTCAAGGCCGCCGTCGGCGAACTCGGCGACGAGCGCGCCGCCGGGGTCCCCGGGAAGGCCGACGACCAGGGGCACCAGGCCGCGGCCGTCGCCCATGCCGTCGAGCGGTTCGGCGGCCTCGACCACCTCGTCAACAACGCCGGGATCAACCCCGCCTACGGGCCCCTCACCGCCATCGACCTCGACGCGGCCCGGAAGATCCTGGAGGTCAACGTGATCGCCGCCCTCGCCTGGACCAGTGCGGCCCTCAAGGCCGGGCGGCTCAAGTCGGTCGTGAACATGGCGTCGATCGCGGGCACCGCCGCCAGCCCCGGCATCGGCTTCTACGGGGTCTCCAAGGCCGCGCTGATCAACCAGACCCAGCAGCTCGCCGAGGAGCTCGCGCCCGCCGTGCGCGTCAACGCGCTCGCCCCCGCGGTCGTCAAGTCCCGCTTCTCGAAGGCCC
This sequence comes from Glycomyces sp. NPDC047010, assembly GCF_040644205.1. Taxonomy (NCBI): domain Bacteria; kingdom Bacillati; phylum Actinomycetota; class Actinomycetes; order Glycomycetales; family Glycomycetaceae; genus Glycomyces; species Glycomyces sp. NPDC047010. The sequence goes on from NZ_JBEYVY010000013.1 coordinate 31,317, forward strand.
TCTACGAGGGCCGCGAAGCGGAGGCCGCCGCCGCGTACCCGCTGGCGCGGCTCGGGGAGCCCGAGGACGTCGCCGGGCCGGCCGCGTTCCTGCTCTCCGACGACGCCGCGTGGGTCACCGGTCAGACGATCCTCGTGGACGGCGGTGCCAGCGCCCGCCTCACCTGGTGAAGGATGGGAGCCATGAAGACGAAGAACGTCGCCGACGAGGTGCTCCGCGCGGCCCTCGGCCTGTTCGCCGAGCAGGGGTACGCCAACACCAGCGTCCAGCAGATCGTGCAGGCCGCGGGCGTCACCAAGGGCGCCATGTACCACTACTTCACGTCCAAGGACGACCTGCTCTTCGCGATCTACGAGCGGATACTGTCGCTCCAGAAGCGGCGCCTCGACGAGATCACCGCCGCGGGCGGGGAGACCGAGGACGTGCTGCGCGCGGTGTGCGAGGACGTGGTGGTGACCTCGATCGACTTCCTGCCCGAGGGCACGGTGTTCTTCCGCAGCCAGCACATGCTCACGCCCGAGCGGCAGGCGGAGGTCACGCGCCGCAGGCGCGAGTACCACGACAAGTTCGCCGAGTTGATCGTGCGCGGGCAGGAGGAGAAGCGGTTCCGCGACGACGTGCCCGTCTCGGTGCTCATCGCGCACTTCTTCTCCGACATCCACTACCTGTCGCACTGGTACTCCCACGACGGGCCCGAGAACGAGGCCGAGCTGGCCGCGCAGATCACCGAGCTGTTCCTGCGGAGCCTGCGGAGGACCGATGGCTGAGACCATGCGCGCGTGGCGGATCACCGTCCACGGCGAGCCCGCCGACGTCATGGCCGTCGCGGAGGCGCCCGTGCCCGAGCCGGGGCCGGGCGAGGTCCTGGTGCGGGTTCGCGCTGTGGCAGTGAACTTCCCGGACGTGCTGCTCGCGAGGGGCATGTACCAGGAGCGGCCGCCGCTGCCGTTCACGCCCGGCATCGAGCTGTGCGGCGAGGTCGCCGCGCTCGGGCCCGGCGCGGAGCGGTTCGCGTTGGGGCGGCGGGTGGTCGCGACCGCGATCGGCGTCATGGCCGAGTACGCGGTGGTGCCGGAAGCCTCCGTCCACGATGCACCCGAGACGCTGGACGACGCGGCCGCCGCGGCGTTCCTCATCGCGTACCAGACCGCCTGGTTCGGGCTCCATCAGCGGGCCCGGCTCCAGGCCGGGGAGCGGCTCCTCGTCCACGCTGCCGCGGGCGGTGTCGGCACGGCCGCATGCCAGTTGGGCGCCGCGGCCGGGGCCGAGGTGACCGGGGTCGTCGGGTCCGAAGCCAAAGCGCCCGTTGCCGAAGCGTCCGGGGCGTCCCGGGTGCTGCTGCGCGGGGACGACTGGATCGGGGCCGTCAAGGGCGCCGGGGGAGCGGACGTCGTGTTCGACCCCGTCGGCGGCGCCGCGTTCACCGGCTCGACGAAAGTGGTGAACTTCGAGGGCCGGATCGTCGTGGTCGGCTTCGCCTCCGGGGAGGTCCCGCCCGTGCGCGCCGACCACGCCCTGGTCAAGAACTACAGCGTGCTCGGCCTCCACTGGGCCCTGTACCAGCGCCGCCGCCCCGACCTCGTGGCCGAGGCGCACGCGGCGCTCACTCGCCTCGCCGCCGAGGGCGCCGTGCGCCCCGTCGTCGCCGAGACGGTGCCCTTCGCCGATGCGGCACAAGCGGTCCAGTGGCTCGCCAACGGCGGCACCACCGGGCGGCTCGTCGTGGCGGTGGGGGAGTGAACGGCCTGGCCGGGCGCACCGCGATCGTCACCGGCGGCGCCCGCGGCATCGGCGAGGCGTACGTGCGGGCCCTCCACGCGGAGGGGATGCGCGTCGTCATCGCGGATGTTCTTGCGGACCAGGGGAAGGCGCTGGCCGAGGAGCTGGACGGGGCGCGGTTCGTCGAACTCGACGTCGCGGACGAGGCCGCCTGGGACACGGCGGTGGCCGAGACATTGGAGGCTTTCGGAGCGGTCGACGTCCTGGTCAACAACGCCGGGATCGCGAACGCCGCCCCCATCGAGCACTTCACGCTGGAGAAGTGGAACGCGGTCCTGGCCGTGAACCTGACGGGCACGTTCCTCGGGTGCCGTGCGGTCGTCCCCGCCATGAAGGCCGCCGGGCGCGGGTCCATCGTGAACGTGTCGTCGGTGGAGGGACTGCGCGGTTCCGAACGGCTGCACGGCTACACGGCCACGAAGTTCGGGGTCCGCGGGCTCACCAAGTCCCTCGCCGTGGAGCTCGGACCCGCCGGCATCCGCGTCAACTCGATCCACCCCGGGTTCATCCGGACCGACATGACGGTGCGCATCGACCCCGACCGGCTCCAGATCCCGCTCGGGCGCCCCGGCGCGCCCGGCGATCTCGCCGGGGCCGTGGTCTTCCTCGCCGGGGACGCCTCGGCGTACCTCACCGGCGCCGAGATCGTCGTGGACGGCGGCATGACCACCGGCATCCCCCACTCCTGAGCTGCCGCAACACCTGCAACATATCGAAATGGATTCACTGTCCTCACTACATACCGTCCGGTCGGTATCTACGGTATGGTGAGACCACCCCGACCCGAAGAGGTGCGAGCATGACCACCCCCTCCCCGCCCCGACTCGCAGTCCGCGGCCTCGAAGTCGCCTTCGGCGGCCTCACCGCCCTCGACGGCGTCGACTTCGACGTCCACCCCGGCGAGACCGTCGCCCTCATCGGCCCCAACGGCGCCGGCAAGACCACCGCCTTCAACGCGGTGTGCGGACTCGTCAAGCCCCGCAAGGGGACCGTCGAGATCGACGGCCGCCCCGCCCCCGCCAAGACCACGCAGCTCCTCGCCGCGGGCGTCGCCCGCACCCTCCAGGGGCTCGGCCTCTTCGACCGGCTCACCGTCCTCGACAACGTGCGCGTCCCCCTCGTGGCGCTCCGCGACCCCGACGCGGACGCCAAGGCCCGCAGCACCATCGAGGACCTCGGCCTCACCGGCCTCGCCCACCGCCCCGCGGGCGCCCTGCCCTACCCCGACCGCAAGCGCACCGCCCTCGCACGGGCCCTCGCCACCGACCCCGCGCTGCTGCTCCTGGACGAGCCCGCGGGCGGCCTCGGCCCCGGCGACATCGACGCCCTCGCCGAAGTCCTGGACGGCCTCCACTGCGCGATCCTCCTGGTGGAGCACCACGTCGACTTCGTCATGGAGACCGCCGACCGCATCGTCGTCCTCGACTTCGGCCGCGTCATCGCCGCGGGGACCCCCGAGGAGGTCCGCAACGACCCCGCCGTCGAAGCGGCCTACCTGGGTGTGGAGGCCGCCGCATGACCGCGCTCGCCTGCGAGGGCCTCACGGTCGGGTACGGCGACGGCGCCCCCGTCATCGACGCCCTGCACCTCGACATCGCCGAGGGCACGGTCACGGCCCTGCTCGGCGCCAACGGGGCCGGGAAGACCACGCTCCTGCGCGCGCTGACCGGACTCGTGCCGCTGCGCGCCGGGAGGATCGGACTCGGCGGGCGCGACCTGACGGGCATGTCCACTGAGGATCGGATGCGGGCCGGGCTCGGGCTCGTGCCGGAAGGGCGCGCCACGGTCGTCGAGCTCACCGTGGACGAGAACCTGCGGCTCGGCGGGCTCTGGCGCCACAAGGCGAAGGCCCGCAAGGCGGCCGTGGAGGAGATGTACGGGCTGTTCCCGGCCCTCGACCGGCGCCGCCGCGCGCCCGGGCACACGCTCTCGGGCGGGGAGCGGCAGATGCTCGCCCTGGCCCGCGCACTGCTCGCCCGGCCCCGGGTGCTGCTTCTTGACGAGCCGTCGCTCGGGTTGGCGCCCAAGGCGACCGCACAGCTCCTCGGGGTGCTCCGCGAGACCGCGGCCCGGACCGGCCTGACGGTGCTCCTCGCCGAGCAGAACGCCGCGAGCGCGCTCTCGGTCGCCGAACGGGGCGTCGTGCTCTCGCTCGGCTCGGTCGCCGCCGACCGCCCGGCCGCAGAACTCGCCGCCGACCCCGCCCTCCGCCACGCCTACCTGGGGTTCTGATGGAACGACACCACACCTTCGCGTCGGCCACGCGGCGACGCTCCACCGCCGCCTTCAGCGAGCGAAGTACCGCGATCAGGAGCGACGCGGCCGCCCCGGGACACCGCCGCACACTCGCTCGGCTTAGCGAGACCGCTTGGCGCCCAACGGTGGCGCCGCGACGGCGCCTCGCGTTCGCCGCTGCGATGGCAAGGGCGCAGCGCTGATGGACCGCTTCGTCTTCCTCCTCGCCGCCGGGCTCGCCCGCGGCGCCGTGCTGGCGCTGTTCGCGCTGTCGCTCGTGATCGTCTGGCGCACTGCGAGGGTCGTGAACTTCGCGCAGGCCGCAATGGCCGCCGCCGCCGTGTACGCGGCGTTCGCCGTCACCGCCGCGACCGGGTCGTACTGGGCCGGGCTCGCCACCGGGCTCGCCGCCGGAGCGGTCCTCGGGGCCGCAGTCGAGCGCGGGCTCATGCGGCGCCTGCCCGCGCACGCGCCGCTGCCGGGGATCATCGTCGCGATCGGGCTGGTGATGGTCCTCCAAGCGGGGCTCGCCATCGCGTTCGGGCCCGAGCACCGGCCGATGCACCCGCCGTTCTCGCAGCGGCCCTTCGTGATCGGCGGCGTGCCCGTGCTCTCCCCGTACGACCTGTTCACGCTCGCCGCCGCCGCGGCCGTCATGACCGGCCTCGCACTGCTCTTCAACCGCACGACACTGGGCCTGCGGCTGCGGGCCGCGGCGTTCGCGCCCGAGACCGCCCGGCTCGCCGGGGTGCGGGTGCCGCGGATGGTCGCGCTCGGGTGGGCCCTGTCGGTCGCCGCCGCGTCGCTCGCCGCACTCCTGCTGGTGCCCACGGAACTCGGGCTCAACCCGCACGCCGTGGACCTCCTGTTCGTGAACGCGTTCGCCGTCGCGGTCATCGGCGGCCTCGACTCTCCGGCCGGGGCGCTCCTCGCCGGGATCGGCACGGGCCTGCTCGTCAGCCTCGTCACCGGGTACGCGTCCGCGTCGGCGGCGCCGCTCGCGGTGCTCGCGCTCATGACCCTCGTGCTCCTGGTCCGCCCCGGCGGCCTGCTCGCCGCGAAGGAGGCCCGCACCGCATGAGGACCCCGCTGCGCGCCCTGCTGCTCACCGTCATCGCCGTCGGCGGCACGTTCGGGCTCGACCCGTTCCGCAACTACCAGCTCGCCACCGCCGCCGCGTGCTTCGCCGCCGTCGCCGGACTCACCGTGCTCGTCGGCCTCACCGGGCAGCTGTCCCTCGGCCACGCCGTGCTCATGGCCGCGGGCGGATACGGGTTCGCCTACGCCGCTTCGGCAGTGGACGGCCCGGCGCCGCTGGCCCTGCTCGTCGGACTGCTCGCGGCGGCCGTCGTCTCGGGCCTGCTCGGGCTGCTCCTCGGCGCGGCCGCCGCGCGCCTGCGCGGCCCCTACCTCGCCGGGCTCACGCTCGCGCTCGTCATCGCGCTCCCTGCCGCGGCGAGCACCCTGCCGCTCGGCGGGGACCAGGGCGCCCGCGCCCCGTTCTTCCCCGTCCCCGAGGCGCTCTCGGCGCTCATCGCCGTCGAGCAATGGCACGCGTGGCTCGCGATCGTCATCGCCGCGCTCGCCGTGACGCCCCTCGTCGTCCTCCGCTCCGGCCGCGCCGGACTGCGCATGCGGGCGGTCCTCGACGACGAGACCGCCTCCCGTCTGTCCGGAGTGGACCCCGGCCGGGTGAAGACCGGCGCGTTCGTCGCGAGCGCCGTCCCCGCCGGGCTCGGCGGCGCGGTCCTCGCCATCGCCACGCAGCAGGTCACGCCCGGCGGGTACGGGCTCGCGTTCTCGCTGTCGCTCGTCGTCGCGGCCGTCGCCGGGGGCCTCGGCAGCATCGGCGGCGCCGCGATCGGGTCGGTCCTGGTCACGGTGCTGCCTTGGGCCGTGGACGAACTCGTCGCGCTCGCCCCGGCCGACCTCGGGCAGCGGCTCGACGGGAACCTCGCCGTGCTGCTCTTCGGCGCCGGCCTCATCGCCCTCACCCTCGCCTGGCCCGGCGGCCTCGCCCGCCTGCCGCGCCCGGCCCGGCTCCTCCGCTTCGCAACCCCTTCCACGACCACAGAGAGGTGATCGTCATGCGAAACTTCCGACCCTTGAGGAGCGCGGCGGCACTTGCCGCGGCCGCGCTCGCGGTGACCGCCTGCTCCACCCCCGGCGGCGACGAGTCCGTCCCGGGCGTCACCGACGACACCGTCACCATCGGCACCCACCAGCCCCTGACCGGCCCGGCCGCCGCCGGGTACTCCGCGATCTCCGCGGCCACCGCCGCCTACTTCGAGTACGTGAACGCCAAGGGCGGCATCAACGGCCGCGACATCGAGTACCTCGTCAAGGACGACGCCTACGACCCCGCCGCCACCCAGACCGCCGTGCGCGAACTGGTCACCGAGGACGAGGTCTTCGCGATCGTCAACGGCCTCGGCACCCCCACCCACACCTCCGTCCTCGATTACCTCGACCAGCAGGGCGTGCCCGACCTGTTCGTGTCCTCCGGCTCCCTCACCTGGAACCAGCCGCGCGTGTACGAGAACACCTTCGCGTTCAACGCCGACTACGTGACCGAGGGTGCCGCGCTCGCCCAGTACGCGACCGAGCAGGACCCCGACGCCGTCATCTGCGTGCTCGGCCAGGACGACGACTACGGCGCCGGGATCACCGAGGGCGTCGAGGCCGTCGTGGGCTCCAACGAGCTCGCCGAGGTCCAGGAGTACTCCGTGTCCAGTGAGGACCTCACCGCGCAGATCGGCGCCATGATGAGCGCCGGGTGCGAGGTCAACGTCCTCGGGACCATCAACGGGTTCACCGCGATGGCCGTGGGCACCGCCGCCCAGATGGAGTGGTTCCCCAAGTGGTTCGTGTCCTCCTCGGGCGCCGACTACCCGACCCTCGCGGGCTACCTCGGCGAGGACCTCGCCCCGGTCCTGCTGCAGGGCATGGTGAGCGTCAACTACCTGCCCTCCAGCGCGGGCGGGGAGTGGGACGCCCTGTTCCGGCAGATCAACGACGAGTACAACGACGGCGCCCCGTACACCGGGAACACGATCTTCGGGATGAGCGTCGGCCACCTCTTCGCCGAGGCCCTCGCCGCCGCCGGGGACGACCCCACCCGCGAGTCCCTCGTGGCCGCCGTCGAATCGGGCGACCTGGTGGGCAACGGCATCGTGCCCCTCTCGTACTCCGCCGACGACCACGCCGCGTACCGGGCCGTGGGCGTCACCGTCGTCAACGAGGGCGTCCAGGACTACGCCGGGCCCGTGTACGAGGTGGCCGCGGGCGGCCAGGTGACCGCGATCGAAGCGTCCCCCGTTCCGCTGGAGAACGAGGGCATCCCGGGCTGAGAGGCCCACCGACAGAAGGAGACCGATGACCGACCTACCGGGGCTCGACACGGGCGGGCTCGCCCGCTGGCTGGCCCGGGAGCATCCCGGGCTCGCAGGGGAGGGCCCGCTGCGGGCCGCGCTGATCGACGGGGGCCGCTCGAACCTGACGTACCGCGTCGACGGCGCCAAGGCCCCGCTCGTGCTGCGCCGCCCGCCCCTGGGCCACGCGCTCCCCACCGCCCACGACATGCGCCGCGAGCACCGGGTCATCACGGCCCTGCACGGGACGATCCCCGTCCCGGACACCGTGGACGTCGTGGACGACACCGGGGCCCGCGAGGTCACCGGCACGGTCTTCTTCGTCATGGCGTTCGTCGACGGGGCGGTCCTCGACCGCCCCGCCCGCAACGCCGACTGGACCCCCGCGGGCCTCCACGGCCTCGGGATCGAGGTCGCCGAGATCCTCGCCGACCTCCACGCCGCCGAGCCCGAGGCCCTCGGGCTCGGCGGCTTCGGCCGCCCCGACGGGTACCTCGCACGCCAGATGGCCACGTGGGCAAGGCAGCTCGACGCCTCCCGCTCCCGCGAGGTCCCCGCCCTGGACGCGCTCGGCACCCGGCTCGCCGCGGCCGTCCCCGACTCCGCCCGCACCGGCATCGTCCACGGCGACTACCGGCTCGACAACATGATCGTCACCGGACCGCCCGGGGCGCCGCGCGTCGCGGCCGTCCTCGACTGGGAGATGGCGACCCTCGGCGACCCGCTCGTGGACCTCGGGATGCTCGGCATGTACTGGCACATCACCGAACTCGCCGGAGGCGAGCAGGGCGCGGGCGCCATCGTCCCCGGCGCCGGGTACCCGGACTTCGACGAAGCGGTCGACGCGTACGCCGCGCGCGCCGGGACCGCCGTCCCCGACCTGCGCTGGTACCGCGCCTTCGCCTGCTACAAACTCGCCGTGATCCTCGAAGGGGTTCACTTCCGCTTCACGAAGGGCCACACTGTAGGCGAGGGCTTCGATGCGATCGGGGCGCTCGTTGCGCCCCTGGCGGAGGAGGGGCTGTGGATTTCCGACCTGACGAGATGACCCGCGTGTTCGCCGACGAGGCGGCCGCGTTCATGGACGAGCACGTGCTGCCCGCCGAAGCCGTGCTCGCCGAGCAGGTCGCCGCCACCCCCGACGACTGGAGCACGCGCCCCGTCGTGCGCGCCCTCCAGGAGGCCGCCCGCGAACGCGGCTTGTGGAACCTGTTCCTCCCGCCCGGCCCCCACGGCTACGGCGGCGGCCTCTCCACCCTCCGGTACGCGCCCGTCGCCGAACTCACCGGCCGCAGCCCACGGCTCGCCCCGACCGCCATGAACTGCGCCGCGCCCGACACCGGCAACATGGAGCTCCTCGCCCACTTCGGCACCCCCGAGCAGCAGGAGCGCTGGCTCGAACCGCTCCTGGACGCCCGCATCCGCTCCGCGTTCTGCATGACCGAGCCCGGCACCGCCTCCTCCGACGCCTCCCAGATCGGGACGCGCGTCCACCGGGACGGGGACGAGTGGGTCGTCAACGGCCGCAAGTGGTTCGCCACCGGGGCCATGAACCCCGAGTGCGAACTCCTCGTCGTCATGGGCAAGACCGACCCCAACGGGCCCCGGCACCGCCAGCAGTCCATGGTCCTCGTCCCGCGCGGCACCCCCGGCGTCACGGTCGTGCGGCCCCTGACCGTCCTCGGCTACGACGACCGCGACCACGGCGGCCACGCCGAGATCCGCTTCGACGACGTGCGCGTGCCCGCCGCGAACCTCCTCGGCGGCGCGGGCGACGGGTTCGCCATCGCGCAGGCCCGCCTCGGGCCCGGCCGCGTCCACCACTGCATGCGCGCCCTCGGCATGGCCGAACGCGCCCTCGACTTGGTGCGCGCCAGGGCGAACGAGCGCATCGCGTTCGGCACGACCCTCGCCCGCCAAGGCGTGGTGCGCGAATGGGCCGCCGACGCCCGCGTCGAAGTGGAGGCTCTGCGGCTCCTCGTCCTCAAGACCGCCTGGCACATGGACACCGAGGGCAACCGGGCCGCCATGACCGGCATCCAGGCGATCAAGGTCGCCGTCCCCCGCGCCGTGCAGCGCATCCTCGACCGCTCCATCCAGCTGTTCGGCGCCGCCGGACTCACCGACGACCACCCGCTCGCGGCCATGTTCGCCGCCGCGCGGGCGCTGCGCCTGGCCGACGGACCCGACGAAGTCCACGTCGCCGCGCTCGGCAAGGCCGAACTCCGGCTACCCTCATCCACAATGGAAGGAGTTGTGCAATGACGCACCGACCCGACCCCTCTATGGACGGTCCCGGACACGGGACCCTCTCGATCGCCGCCATCCTCGCCGACACCGCCCGCCGCACCCCCGACGCGCCCGCCCTGCACTTCATGGGCCAGACCCTCCACTACGGCGACCTGTGGGACCAGACCCGCGCCTACGCCGGGGCCCTCGCCGCCCGCGGCGTCGGACGCGGCTCCCGCGTCGCGATGCTCGTGCCGAACGTCCCCGACTTCCCGCGCGTCTACTACGCCGCGCTCGCCCTCGGCGCCGTCATCGTCCCCGTGCACCTCCTGTTCAAGGCCGACGAGATCGCGTTCGTCCTGGAGGACTCCGGCGCCGAGCTCCTCGTCGCCGCCGCGCCCCTCCTCGCCGAGGCCGCGCCCGCCGCCGCCCGCGCCGGCGTGCCGCTCGTCTCCGTCCTCGCCCCCGAGGGCCTCGAAGTCGGCGGCCACCCGCTGCCGCGCCTCGAAGCCGAAGCGGCCCAGGCCGAACCGATCGAGCGGTACGCGTCGGTCAACCCGCTCGACGCCGCCACGATCCTCTACACCTCGGGCACCACCGGCACCCCCAAGGGCGCCGTGGGCTCGCACCTGGCGATGGTCGAGCAGGTCAACGTCTCGCTCATCGACTCGTTCCCGCTCGTCGTGGAGGACGTGGTCTACGGCGGCCTGCCGTTCTTCCACTCCTTCGGGCAGATGGCCGTCCTCAACGTCGCGTTCCGGCGCGGCTGCTCGATCATCCTGCTCCCCAAGTTCGACCCCGACGACGCGCTGGCGCTGCTGAACCTGCACGGCGGCACCGTGTTCACGGCTGTGCCGACGAACTTCGCGGGCATGGTCGAGGCGGCGAAGCGCAATCCGCAGCGGCCGCCGCTGCGGTTCGCCGTGTCGGGGGGTGCCGCGCTGCCGGTGGCGCTGCTGGAGGCGTTCGAGGCGGCCTTCGGGGCCCAGGTCCACGAGGGGTACGGGCTCACCGAGACCGCGCCCTCGGCGACCTTCAACAAGGAGGGCGAGCCGATCCGGCCCGGGACCGTGGGCACCCCGATCTGGGGCGTGGACGTCGCGGTCGCGGACGCCGAGACCGAGGACCGGATCGCGCTGCTCGCCCCGGGCGAGCTGGGCGAGATCGTCATCCGCGGCCACAACCTCATGAAGGGCTACCTCGGGCGGCCCGACGCGACGGACGCGGCCATCGTCGACGGGTGGTTCCGCACCGGCGACCTCGGCACGGTCACCGCCGAGCACGTGGTGACCATCGTGGACCGCAAGAAGGACATGATCATCCGCAACGGCTACAACGTGTACCCCACGGAGGTCGAGGCGGTGCTCGCGCGCCACCCGGCGGTGTCCATCGCGGCGGTCTTCGGCGTGCCGCACGAGACGCACGGCCAGGAGGTCCACGCCGCGGTCGTCCCGGCCGAGGGCCGCGAGGTCGACGCGGCGGAGGTCGTGGCGTTCATGAAGGAGAAGGTCGCGGCGTACAAGTACCCGCGGGTGGTCCACGTCGTGGAGGCCCTCCCGCTCGGCGCGAGCGGGAAGGTCCTCAAACGCGAACTGGTGCAGCGGTTCACGCCCTAGCCCGCGGCCTCGCCGATCCGCAGCTCCGCCTCCACGGCGGCGCGGACCGGCGCGGGCACCGGCACCGGGCGGCGGCCGGCGCGGTCCACGAACACGTGCGTGAACCGCCCCAGCGCGAGCGGCGACCCCCGGTCGGGGGCGCCCTCGCGCAGGATCGCCAGGTCCCACGTGATCGAGGTGGTCCCGAGGCGGGCCACCGCGATGTCCACCTCCAGGACCTCGGGGAACGAGGCGGGCGCGAGGAACTCGCACGACGAGGCCCGCGCCAGCCCGATGACGTCCCCGGCCGGGTCCAGGCCCGCGCGGCGCATCATCCAGGTGTTCACGCCCGAGTCCATCGCCTCGTAGTACACGGTGTTGTTCATGTGGCCGTACTGGTCGTTGTCGTTCCACCGCAGGGGGAACGGGTAGCGGCTGGTCACGGCGGCTCCTTCGGGGGGCGGCATGGGCATCGACATGCCACTAACATACCGACCGGTCGGTCTCAATGATCGGCCCGACCCGCGAGGAGACGCGATGACCGACGCACCCACCGGCCTCGACGCCGACTTCTACTCCTTCCAGGACCTCCTCGACCCCGTCGAGCAGGAGGCCGCGCTCCGCCTCCGCGACTTCATGGAGCGCGAGGTCCGGCCCATCGCCGACGACTACTGGGACCGGGCCGAGTTCCCGCACCACCTCATCCCCGGGATCGCCGCCACCGGCGTCATCGGCACCGCCTGGCCCGAGTCCCGCCGCTTCCCCAACAGCGCCCTCTTCCGCGGCTGGGCCGCCGTCGAGATCGCCCGCGTCGACGCCTCCTTCGCCACCTTCGTCGGCGTCACCTCCGGACTCGCCATGGGCGCCATCGGCGTCGGCGGGTCCGAAGAGCAGCGCGCCGAATGGCTCCCGCCCATGGGGCGCGGTGAGGTGATCGGCGCCTTCGGGCTCACCGAGCCCCTCGCCGGGTCCGACACCGCCCGCGGCCTGCGCACCACTGCCGTCCGCCGCGGCGACACCTGGATCCTTGACGGTGCCAAGCGCTGGATCGGCAACGCCACGTTCGCCGACATCACCCTCATCTGGGCCAAGGACATCGACGACGGCCAGGTCAAAGGGTTCATCGTCCGCAAGGACGCGCCCGGGTTCAAGACCGAGAAGATCGAGCGCAAGCAGTCGCTGCGCGGCGTCCAGAACGCCGACATCACCCTCAGCGCCGTCGAGGTCCCCGAGGCCGACCGCCTCCAGCGCATCGACTCCTTCAAGGACCTCGCCGGGGTCCTCGGCCCCACCCGCGTCGGCGTCGCCTGGGAGGCCATGGGCATCGCCGTCGGCGCCCACGAGGCCGCCGTCCGGTACGCCAAGGAGCGCGAGCAGTTCGGCCGCCCCATCGCGTCCTTCCAGCTCGTGCAGCAGAAGCTCGCCGAGAACCTCGCCGACGTCACCGCCGGGCTCGCCGTCTGCGTGCGCGCCGCCCAGCTGGAGGACGCCGGGAGGCGCCGCGACGAGCACGCCGCCATGGCGAAGGCGTTCTGCACCTCCCGCATGCGGGACGTCGTCGCCCGCGCCCGCGCCGTCCTCGGCGGCAACGGCATCCAGCTCGACCACGGCGTCGCCCGCTACTTCGCCGACGCCGAGGCCGTCTACTCCTACGAGGGCACCTACGACATGAACACCCTGATCGTCGGCCGGGCGATCACCGGACGCCAGGCGTTCGTCTAGAGAGGACACCACCGCATGACCGAGGCATACATCGCCGCCACCGCCCGCTCCCCGATCGGGCGCGCCCGCAAGGGCGCCCTGAAGGACGCCCGCGCCGACGACCTCGCCACCCAGATGGTCCGCGCGGCCGTCGGCAAGGTCCCCGGACTCGACCCCGCCCGCATCGACGACCTGCTCCTCGGCTGCGGCATGCCCGGCGGCCGCCAGGGCATGAACCTGGCCCGCATCGTCGCCGTCATGCTCGGGTGGGACACCGTCCCCGGCGCCACCGTCACCCGCTACTGCTCCTCCAGCCTCCAGACCACCCGCATGGCGTTCCACGCGATCAAGGCCGGTGAAGGCGACGTGTTCGTCTCCGCCGGAGTCGAGTCCGTCTCCGGCATGGACATCGGCTCCAGCGACGCGATCCCCGGCGCCAAACTGGAGAGCCCGGTGTTCGCCGACGCCATGCGCCGCACCGTGAAACACGCCGAGGGCGCCGCGGACTGGACCGACCCGCGCGAGGAGGGCCTGCTCCCCGACCCCTACATCGCCATGGGCCAGACCGCCGAGAACGTCGCCGCCCTCCGCGGCGTCACCCGCGAGGAGCAGGACGCCTTCGCCGCCCGCAGCCAGCAGCGCGCCGAGCGCGCGATTGCGGACGGGTTCTGGGCCAAGGACATCACCCCCGTGACCCTCCCCGACGGCACCGTCGTCGCCGCCGACGACGGACCCCGGCCGGGCACTACCGCCGAGTCGCTCGCCGCACTCGACCCGGTGTTCCGGCCCGGCGGGACCGTCACCGCCGGGAACGCCTGCCCGCTCAACGACGGCGCCGCCGCCCTCGTCGTCGTCTCCGACCGCGTCGTCGCCGAACTCGGCCTCGAACCGATCGCCCGCATCGTCTCCACCGGTGTCTCCGGGCTCTCCCCGGAGATCATGGGCCTCGGCCCGGTCGAGGCGTCGCGGCGCGCCCTCGCCTTGGCGGGCTTGGGGATCGGTGACATGGACCTGGTCGAGATCAACGAGGCGTTCGCCGCGCAGGTGATCCCCTCGGCCCGGGACCTCGGCGTGGACGAGGAGCGGCTCAACGTCAAGGGCGGCGCGATCGCCGTCGGCCACCCGTTCGGCATGACCGGCGCGCGGATCACCTCGACGCTGCTGAACGCCCTGGAGGACACGGGCGGGCGGTACGGCCTGGAGGCCATGTGCGTCGGCGGCGGCCAGGGCATGGCGATGGTGCTCGAACGCCTCTGAACCGGATTCCGCACGAGAGCGGCGCGGCCCCACGAGGGCCGCGCCGCTTCCCTATGCGGGGACGTAGAGGGTGAGCGTGCGGGCCACGAGCGCGGGTTTCGCGGCGCCCTCGATCTCCACGGTGACGTCGTACGCGGCGCGCACGCCCTTCGGGGTCGCGTCGGCGGCGGCGAGCTCGACGACGGCGCGGACGCGCGAGGCGGCCGGGACCGGCTGGAGGAACCGCAGCCGGTCGAGGCCGTAGTTGACGGACATGGCGAGGCCCTCGATCACGATGAGGCCCTTGAGGAGCCCTGGCAGGAGCGAGAGCGTCAGGTAGCCGTGGGCGATCGGCCCGCCGAAGGGCCCTGCGGCGGCGCGGGCGGGGTCGGTGTGGATCCACTGGTGGTCGCCGGTGGCCTCGGCGAACGCGTCGATGCGGTCCTGGTCGACCGTGAGCCACGCGCCGGTCGCCTTGGCGCCCAGCAGGTCCACGAGGTCGGCGGGGGAGGCGGCGGTGATCGTCATGCCTTCGGGCCCCCGGCGACGTAGAGGACCTGGCCGGAGACGTACCCGGCGTCCTCGGAGCAGAAGAACGCGACGGCGGCCGCGATGTCCTCCGGCTGCCCGACGCGCCCGACGGGGACCTCCTTGGCCGCGTGGGCGAGGAAGTCCGCGAAGGGGACGCCCACGCGTTCGGCGGTGGCCCTGGTCATCTCGGTCTCGATGAACCCGGGCGCGACGGCGTTCGCGGTGATCCCGAACTTCCCGAGCTCGATCGCGAGGGTCTTGGTGAGGCCCTGCATGCCCGCCTTCGCGGCGGCGTAGTTCGCCTGGCCGCGGTTGCCGAGCGCGGAGGTGCTGGAGAGGTTGACGATCCGGCCCCAGCCCGCGTCCACCATGGACGCCTGGACGGCGCGGGTCATGAGGAACGCGCCGCGCAGGTGGACCCCGAGGACGGCGTCCCAGTCGCCTGCGCTCATTTTGAACAGGAGGTTGTCGCGGAGGATCCCGGCGTTGTTGACGAGGATCTGCGGCGGGCCGAGCTCGGCGGCGGTGCGCGCCACGGCGGCCGCGGCGGCGGCCTCGTCCGCGACGTCGGCGCCGACGGCGATGGCCTTGCCGCCCTTGGCGTTGATGTCGTCCGCGACGGCCGCCGCCTGGTCCTCGGCGAGGTCCAGGACGGCGACGGCGTGCCCGTCGGCGGCGAGGCGGCGGGCCGTGGCGGCCCCGATGCCGCGCGCGGCTCCGGTGACGATGGCGGTCCGTGAGGTCATGGGCGTCCTTTCGGTCAGAACATGATGAGCTGGCGCAGTGCCTCGCCCGCGGCGAGCCGGTCCAGGGCGGCCGGGAGGCCGTCGAGGCCGATCCGGTCGGAGACGAGCCGGTCGAGCGGGAGCCGCCCGGCGCGCCACAGGTCCGCGTAGCGGGGGACGTCGTCGCCGGGGACGGCGGAGCCGAGGTAGGAGCCGACGACGGTGCGGGCCTCGGCGGTCAGGCGCAGCGGCGCGATCGACGCGCGCGCGTCGGGATGGGGGAGGCCCACCGTGACGGTGGTGCCGCCGGGCGCGGTGAGCGCGAACGCGGTCTCGAACGCGCGGGCCGAACCGGCGGCCTCCACGACCACCGGAACCCGGAGTCCTTCCGCCGCTTCGGGAGTGCGGGCCTCGGCGCCGAGCGAGCGGGCCAGGTCCAGTTTCGCGGGCACGGTGTCCACGCCGATCACGGTATGCCCCAAGGCTTGGGCGACGAGGAGCGCGGCCATGCCGACCCCGCCGAGGCCCACGACGGCCACCGTCGCGCCCGGTTCGGGCCTTCCGGCGTTGACGACCGCGCCGCCGCCGGTGAGCACCGCGCACCCGAGCAGGGCCGCGATGTCCGGCGGCACGTCGTCCTCGACGGGGACGACGGAGCTTGCGGACACGACCGCGTGCGTGGCGAAGGCGCTGACGCCGAGGTGGTGGGCAACGGGCTTCCCGTTGCGGCTGAGCCGCACCGCGCCGCCGACGAGCGTTCCCTCCGCGTTGGCCGTGGACCCGACCGCGCACGGCAGGCGCCCGAGCGTGCCGCACTCCTCGCAGCGCCCGCAGCGCGGCAGGAACGTCATCACGACCCGGCGCCCGACCGCGATCCCGGCACCGGGCCCGGCCGCCTCCACGATCCCGGCGGCCTCGTGGCCCAGGAGCATCGGCACCGGCCGCACCCGGCTGCCGTCGACCACCGACAGGTCCGAGTGGCACAGCCCCGCGGCCTCCACGCGGACCAGCAGCTCGTCCGGTCCGGGGCCGTCGAGTTCCAAGGGCCCCACGGTGACCGGCCGCGACTCGGCGTACGGCGCGGGGGCGCCGCAGCGCTCCAGCACGGCTCCGGTGATCTCCACGCCGACCTCCTCGTCGTCCGTCCGATGCCGTTCAGCATACCGACTGGACGGTTTGTAGCGCTACCCCGGCCCGCGGAATCCTGTGGCGATCCGCACAAGCGGATGCACTCAGTGCATCGTTGCATTTAGTGTAGGCGGCATGGCCGCACCCACCGGACCCGCCGAGCCGACCCCCGCCCCTCCCGTCGACCGCCGCGCCGCGCTCAAAGCCAAGAGCCGCAAGGCGATCCTCGACGCCGCGGCCGACCTCATGCGCGAGCGCCACGGCACCGGCTTCTCCGTGGACGAGCTCGCCGCGGCCGCCGACGTCTCCCGCCGCACCGTCTTCAACCACTTCAAATCCCTCGACGACGTGGCGACCGAGGTCGCCGGCCTGATGCTCGTCGAGGTCGTGGACCGCATGTCCGCCCACGCCGCGAGCGCCGACCGCGAACCCGACACCGTCCTCGCCGACCTCGTGGCGACCGCCTCCGGCGAGCACCTCGTCCCCGTCGTCGTCGAGCTCTTCGGCATCCTCGGCGGCGGCCCGCAGCCCGGCGACCGCGAGGCCCTGCTCATGCAGCGCGCCTTCAACCTCTTCACCGAGCGGATGACCGCCGCGATGACCCGCCGCCACCCCGGCACCGACCCCCTCGCCGTCCTCCTCCTCGTCGCCGCGTTCTGCGGCGGCCTCCTCGGATTCGTCCACAGATGGATCGAGGAGACCGGCGCCGCGGACACCCCCGCATCCCGCCGCGCATGGGACCGCCTCGTCGGCCGCGTCACCGAAGTCCTGCGAGAACCAGGCACCTGAGCACCAGGAACACCCGAAACCACTACCAGGAGAGCACCTTGGCAGAATTCCTGTACCGCGTCGGGCGCTGGTGCGCCCGCCGCGCCAAGACCGTCATCGCCGCATGGGCGCTGATCCTCGCGGCCGCCGCGGCCGCGTTCCTCCTCTTCGGCGGCGCGTTCGCCACCACGCTCTCGATCCCCGGCACGCCGACCGAGGAGGTCACCGACCACCTCGCCGAGGCGCTCCCGGAGGCGTCGGGCGGCACCGGCAGCATCGTCCTCTCCACCGAGAACGGCGACGCGTTCACCGACGAGCAGAAGGCCGCGATCTCGGCCCTCATCGCCGAGGCCGCCGACGTCGACGGCGTCGAGACGGTGGTCGACCCGTTCGCCACCGAGGCGCAGCGCGACGAGCAGCAGACCCAGATCGACGAGGGGCGCACCCAGATCGAGGCCGGGCTCGCCCAGGTCGAAGAGGGCCGCACCCAGATCGCCGCGGCCCGCGCCGACCTCGCCGCGTCCCAGCAGCAGCTCGACGCCGCGCGAGAGCTGGCCGGCGACTCCGCCGAACTCGACGCGCAGCAGGCCCAGCTCGACGCCGGGACCGCCGAACTCGACGCCCAGGAAGCGGAGCTCGAAGCGGGCGCCGCCGACCTCGACGCGCAGTCGCACGCGCTCGAAGACGGCGCGGTCCTCCTCGAACTCGCCGCCGACGCGGGCGTCGTCTCCTCCGACGGCAGCGCCGCCATCGTCACCGTCGCGTTCACCGAGCCGCAGATGGACGTCACGCCCGAGACCAAGGAAGACGTCACCGCGGTCTTCGACGACTCCCCTGTGGACGGCGTCGCGTTCGACTACTCCTCCGAGATGCAGGACTCCGTCCCCGCCATCGCGGGCGTCAGCGAGGTCATCGGCCTCGTCGTCGCAGGGATCGTCCTGGTCCTCATGCTCGGCACGTTCGTCGGCGCGGTCCTGCCGCTCGTGACCGCCCTGGTGGCCGTGGGCATCGGCGCGCTCGCCAGCATGTCGCTCTCCGGCGCCGTCGAGATGACCTCGGTGACCCCGATCCTCGGCGTCATGCTCGGCCTCGCCGTGGGCATCGACTACTCGCTGTTCATCGTCAACCGCCACCGCCGCCAGCTCAAAGAGGGCTACGACGTCGACGAGTCGATCGCGCTGTCGACCGGGACCTCCGGGAACGCGGTCGTGTTCGCCGGCGCCACCGTGCTCATCGCCCTGGTGGCGTTGAACATCACGGGCATCCCGTTCCTCGGCCTGATGGGCTCGATCGGCGCGTTCAGCATCGCGGTCGCGGTGCTCGTCGCCATCACGTTCATCCCGGCGCTCCTGCGCCTCGCGGGCCTGAAGATCCTCAGCAGGCGCGAGCGCAAGGCCCGCGAATCGCACGGCTCCGCCGAGCGCAAGCCCGACCCGCAGCCGATGCACACCGGCCGCGCCGTGCTGCGCGTCCTCGTGGGCCTCGGCGCGCTCGTCGCCGTCGCGCTCCCCGCGATGGACCTGCGGCTCAACCTGCCCGACGGCTCGTCGGAGCAGCACGACACCACGCAGTACCAGGCGTACGAGACCATCGCCGAGCGCTTCGGCGAGGGCCAGAACGGCTCGCTCCTCGTCGTCGCGGACCTCGCCGAGGCCCCCGACGACGCGGCGTCGCTCGCCGGCCAGGTCGCCGTCGCGCAGGCCGTGGCGGCCGAGGACGACGTGGTCGCCGTGGCGCCCATCGGGACCTCCGAGGACGGCAAGACCATGGCGTTCCAGGTGATCCCCGAGGAAGGGCCCACCTCAGAGTCCACTCAGGAACTCGTGCACGCCCTCCGCGACCTCACCGTCGACGGCGTCACCGACATCGGCGTCGCCGGGTCCGCGAGCGGCAACATCGACATCTCCGAGATCCTCGCCGACGCGCTCCCGGTATACCTCGCGGTCGTGGTGGGCCTGTCGCTCATCATCCTCATCCTGGTGTTCCGCTCGATCGTCGTGCCGGTGCTCGCGACCCTCGGGTTCATCCTCAGCTACTTCGCGGCCCTCGGCGGCGTCGTCGCGATCTACCAGTGGGGCTGGCTGTCCAGCGTCTTCGGTGTGGACACGCCCGGCCCGATCCTGAACTTCCTGCCGACGCTCCTGGTCGGCATCCTGTTCGGGCTCGCCATGGACTACATGCTGTTCATCGGCTCGGGGATGCGCGAGGCGTACGCCCACGGCGCCCCCGCGCGGCAGTCCGTCGTCCTCGGCGTGCGCGCCGGCCGGTCGGTCGTCACGGCCGCCGCGATCATCATGATGGCGGTCTTCGGCGGGTTCATCTTCTCCCACTCGACGATGATCCGGCCGATCGGCTTCGCGCTGGCCTTCGGCGTGCTGGTCGACGCGTTCCTGGTGCGGATGCTCATCATCCCGGCGCTCATGCACCTCGTGGGCGACAAGGCGTGGTGGCTGCCGAAGTGGCTCGACCGCATCCTCCCGGACGTGGACGTGGAGGGCGCCGCGCTGGAGCGCCGCCACCCGCACGTGGAGAAGGCCGAGGACTAGTCGGTCTCTGTCTGGGCCCCTTCGCCTTCGGGCGAGGGGGCCTTCCACTTGGGGTCACGGCCGAGGTAGGCGAGCAGCTCCTCCATCGTGCTCGCGTCGGCCGCGGCGGTCACCGCGGGGGCGAACGGCGCGTAGGGCCCGGTGCGGGCGGGGCCGGTCGCCGGGACCGAGAGGACCAGCGGCAGCACGGCGTCGAGCAGCGGCTGCGCGAACACGGGCGGGCGGCCGAGCGAGACGCCGACATCCCATGCGTGGACCACGTAGTCGATGAAGTGGAACCCCATCGCGGTCTCCCCGGGGACCTGGATCTCCTGGTCGGCCCCGGCCAGGATCGACCAGTTCCGCCCGGCGGCGCCTTCGGAGGCGAACGCCTCCAGCACCTCTGCGGCCGAGGCCCGGAACGCGGCGGGCGTCGAGGGCATCTCCGCCCAGGTCCGCACCTCGAAGCCGTCGCCGCGGGCCGCGGCCGCGAACCCGAGGTTCTGGCCCGTCATGTGCGCGACCAGCCGTTCGAGGTCCCACCCGGTGCAGGGCGTGGGCAGGTCGAGGCGCTCGGCCCCGTCCACGAGCTCGACGGTGGCGTTCAAGGCGACGGCGTGCATTTCGAGGAGTCCGGTCATGACCGGGATCATAGGCCCCCGCCGCCCGAGCGGATACGATGCCGGACGGCGCCCCCGCCCCCAGGGGCCGGGCCGCCGATCACCGAAGGAGCACGACATCAGTTCAGAGACCGACCGCCTGGTCGCGTTCAGCACCCAACTCCGCACCGTCCACCAGCGCCTCCGGCAGGCCCTCGACCTGGCCCGCCGCCAGATCGACGACGAGTTCGACGACCGCAACGGCGAGGACCTCCTCGTCTACTGCCGCGGCTTCTGCGCCGCCCTCAGCGGCCACCACCAGAGCGAGGACCGGGGCCTCTTCCCCGAGATCACCGCCGCCCACCCCGAGCTGGGGCCCGTGATCGCCAACCTCATGCGCGACCACAACATGCTCGAACACCTCCTCGGCGGCTTCGCCGCGGCCCTCGACGCGGGCGCCGACGACGACACCCTTCACCGCCACCTCGACGGCATCGGCGCGGTCATGGAGACCCACTTCGGGTACGAGGAGCGGCAACTGCTCACCGTCCTCGACGCCCTCGCCCTGGACGCCGACCCGAAGCACCTCCTCGGGGACCTCGCCTAAGCGCAGGCGGTGGCGAAGGCCGCCCAGATCACGGGGGAGTCCTCAAGGCGGCCTTCGGCTTCCCAGCGGTCGGCTTTCGCGCGCTGCCAGGCGTTCAGTGCGGCGACCGGGTCGGCCGCGCCGTGGGCCCCGTCCACGGCGCGGATCGCCTCAGGGAGGACCGTGGTCGCTTCCCTTGCGCCCGGAGCGAAGTGGCGCAGGCCCTCGTCAGTGGGGAGCGTCCAGCGGGTGGCGGTGACGTACGAGGCGCCGGTGTGGATCGCGGCCGCGACCAGGCCGACCGGTTCGGCGAAGCGGACCTCGCCGCCGCTCTCGCAGGCGATGAGCGCGACCCGGTTCGGCATCCGCCACGGGGCGGCGGGGCCGGGCCGGTGCCCCAAGAGGAGGTCGGCCGCGGTGAGGGGCCGGTGGCCGTTGACGACGGCGGCGCGGCCGGTCGTGCCGGGGCCGCAGCTCAGGTGGAGGCGGGCGTCGAGGCCGTGCTTGGAGGTCGTCACGTGGCCCACGTAGAGGAAGCGCGCCGCGTCGGCGAGGCGGGGCTCCAGGGCGTCGCGGTCGATCACCTCGCGCAGGCTCCCCAGGTCCTTGAGGCCGGAATCGTCGCCCAGGACCGAGCCGAGGTCCCGGCCCGCCCCCGGGATCTTCGGGTCCAGGACGGTGACGACCTCGCCGTCCGGGTCCCAGGCCGTGCGGCGCCGCTCGGGCGCGTTCCGGACCGTGGCGGGCGGGAGGACCGACACGTCGGCGTTCGTCACGAACCGCTCGCCCTCGTCCACTCGCAATGCCTCCCAAGGGACCTGCGCGGTCGACAAGGACGGCTGGATGCGCACGTGCGGTCGTAGGCCCTGCTCCAGGAGCGCGTTCATCTCCATCGCGAGCTGGAACGGGATGAGCGACGCGGCGAGGGCCGTCGCCAGCCCGGCCTCGCGGCCGCGGTCGGTGAGCGGGCCCGTGAGGGACCGCTGGAGGGCCTGGTCCACGGTCTCGCCCGGGAGCGGGGTCGGGAGGGCCTCGGCGAGCGCGTCGAGTGCGGGCTGCACGCGGCCGGGCTCGACCATGATGTTCTGGATCGCGCCGAGGTCGTGCTCCCAGCGCCACGAGTAGAACAGGCCGTCGGCGTCGACCAGCTTGAGCTGCACGGTCGGTCGGTTCACCATGTGTCGATCACCTCGTCGGAGCGGATCGGGAACCCGTATCGGCGCTCGGTCTCGCGGATCCACGGCTCCAATTGGGACTCCCGCCACGGGTTGACGCGCAGGCGCGGCGGGAGTGCGAATCGCGTCGCCGGGAAGTCGGGGGAGTTCCCCGTGATGAGCGCCGACGCCGTGAACGAGAGCCGTTCCCCTTGGGCCGGTTCGAGGGTCGGGAAGTCCGGGACCTCGTCCACCGCGTCGAACTCGACCGGCGCCGACGCGTGGAGCGACACGGTCGCGCTCATGTGCTCCAGCAGCTCCGACACGAGTGCGCCGTCGCGGAGGGCCGCGGCGAGGCTCAGCGCGTGGGCCATCGCGGGGATCGCCACCGTTGCGGCCCAGCGCTCCCGGGCGCGTCCGGGCGCGAAGCCGTGCCGGATCGCGTCCGTCGCGAGGGCCGAGGTGAGGGACAGGTCGAAGGCCCGGCGGAGCAGGCGCGTGCGCTGGCGTTCGGTGCGGGCGGCCGCGGCCTGGTCGGCGACGGCGAACGAGCGGCGCATGTCGAGGCGGGCGAGGTGGTAGCGGGCGCCGGACTGCTCGCAGACCTGCCAGGCGGCGAGGTACGACTCTTCGGCCTTGTCGTAGTCGCCCGCGGCGGCGAGGATGTCGCCTTGGACCGCAAGGGCTTCGGTGAGCATGGCCGCGTGGCCCGCCTGCCGCAGCACCTCGATCGCCGGTCCGAGGAGCTCGGAGGCCAGGGCGGTGTCGCCCGCTTGGAACGCGGCGTGCGCCCGGCTGTAGCGCAGCTCCGCGGCCCGCAAGGGCTGCTGGCCGTCGCTGAACGCCTGCTCGGCCGCGGCGAGGAGCCGCTGCCCGGCCTCGGCGTCCCCGGCGCGCATCGCCGCCCGGCCCTGGTTCGCGACCGCGAGCGCCGCCGAGACGGCGTCGCCCGCCATCAGGTGGACCTGCTCGGCGAGCCGCAGGTAGTCCATCGCGGCCTCATGGTCGTTGAGCGCCTGGGCGATCACCGCGAGGTTCGAGTACGGGTACCCGGTCAGGCGCGGGTCGCAGGCCGCGGCGAGCCGGAGCGTCAGCTGCGCGGCGGCCTCGGCCTCTTCGAGGCGTTCGAGTCCGATGAGGAGCACGGTCCGGGTGTTGTTGGCCGACACGGCGAGGTACGCGCCGTCGCCCTCCTCGCCCTCGCCCACGATGTCGAGCGCGCCGTTGACGTCGGCGAGCGCTTCATCGAGGCGGCCGAGGAGTTGGAGGGTCTGGCACCGGTTGACGAGGACCGAGGCGCGCACGGCCACGGTGCCGAACCGGTCGCCCGCTCGGGCCTCCGCGGCGTAGCAGGCTTCCAGCGCTTGCTCGGCGAGGCGCAGGGCCGCATCGGTGTCGCCCTGGCCTTCGGCGAGGCCCGCGAGGTTGCCGAGCGCGCGGGCGCGGCCGTCGAGACCCGCCGCGTCGACGTCATCGACGTAGGTGAGTTCGAGGGCCCGGTGGAGGAGCGCAATCGCCTCGGCCGCCTGGCCTTGGCTCGCGAGCTTCGCGGCCTTGTTGTTCAGCTCGCGGAACCCGGCCCACCGGGGGCCGCTGGTCTCCTTGCCGCGCAGGCCGATCACGTCGTCGTCGGTCATGCGGCGGACCGTTCGGTGAGCGTCGCGGCGGGGGAGGCGAGGCGTTCGCGGGCGAAGGCGATCAGGGCGGCGCGGCGTTCGGCCCGATCCGGGTCGGCGTCGTCCGCGGCGTAGCCGGGGGAGTGGACCTCGATCGGGCGGCCGCGGCCGAGACGCATCGCGAACTCGGGCGGCGCGGGCGCTTCGCCGCTGAACGTGTTGGTGTCCGGGTCCAGGTGGAGCGGGACCTCGACGGTGTCGACGACCGCGGTCAACGAGGCGGGGACCGCGCCGGGTGCCGCTGGCGCGGACACCGCGAGCATCCATGCGCCGGAACGGTTCTCGAACCGCCACGCCGCTTCGCCCGCGGCGTCGAGTGCGCGGGCCGGAACCCGCGACCAGTCGATCGGGGCGCTGCCCGAGGCGACCGCGAGGCCGGGTTCCGCTCCGCCCGCCGCCAGCGCCCAGTCCTCCCGCCGCAGTGCGGCGCTGCGGAGTTCGACGCCGAACGCGTCCGCGAGGTCGGCGAGCCCGGCGGCGAGGGCCGCGGTCTCGTGGTCGGTGCGCCCGGTCAGCGCGGTGAGGTCGACCTCGGCGAGCGCGCGTTCGACCGCGGCTTCGTCGTCCAGGAGGTGGTCGAGTCCGGCTGCGTACCAGGCGGTCTCGGCCCGCAGCAGGTCCACGGGCAGCGCGGGGATCGCGGCCGCGTAGGACGCGGGCCACCAGGCCCCCGCCCAGCGCAGGAGCGCCAGGTTCCGGGCGGCGTCGAGGACGGGCGATGCCCATTCGGTCGCAATCGATCCGGCCTCGCCGAGGACTGCGGCGGCCGCCTCCGGGCCGTAGACCTCCCAGAGCCAGTCGCCCGCGGCCCGCGCGTCGAAGATTTCCGCGGCCGGGTGGACGCGCAGGTCCAGGGCGTCCCAGTACAGGAGCGCCCCGCGCGCCTCCACGAGCATCGTCCGCTCCGGGTGCGGCGGGCGGTCGCCGACGAGGACCGCGCCCGCGTCCCGCCGGACCGTGAACGCCGTCATGACCGGTCCTCTTCGCGCTCAAGGGAACGCTTCAGCCGGTCGCGCTGGTCCATGACGACCGAGCGGAGGGCGCCGTCGAGGAGGTCCCACACCTCGTCGGCCGCGGTGGCCTCGCCGCGGAGTTCGCGGCCGTGGAGGCGCACCCACAGGCGCCGCAGGTACGCGCGCCGGGTGCCGCGCACTTCGACGCCCATCGCGGACGGGTCGGGGAGGCGCAGCACGCGGTGCACATAGGACTCGCGGCGCCAGCGGTTCAGCAGGCGGGCGTTGGCGTCCGAGGCCGCCTCGGGCTGGTAGTCGGCGCCCAGGCCGGCGCTGGCGTCGCGGCCGAGGGCCATGGCGACGCGACTGGGCTCCTCGGCGAGCTGCCAGGGGGCGGCCGAGCGCTGGATCTCGCCGGTGACCAGGGACGGGATGTCGGACATGGACTCGCGCTGGAACCAGGTGGTGAACGCCGCGAACAGCCGCTCCATGATGGACCGGTCGAAGGGCCTGGGGAGCTTGCGCTTCGAGGCCCGCTCGCCCAGTTCCGGGGCAGACGGCAGGTCGCGGTCGGTGAGCCCGTAGTCCCGGGCCACCCCGCTCCCGGCGAGGCCCGCGGCCTCGGCGGTGCCCACCGAGTCGGCGGCGAGGGCCTTCCACAGGCGCGGGTCGGGGGCGGTGGCGCAGTCGTCGAGGAACGCGGCCACCCCCGGGTGCGCCTCGGAAGCGGCGGGCGCGGGCCGGTGCGACCAGGCGTCCCGCAGGAGCCCGGCGAGTTCGGCGCTGCGCGCGGGGTCGGTGAGGAAGCGGCGCAGGCCGTCCACCGACACCTCGCCGCGCTCGGCGTGGACCTCGGCGACGGCCTCGGCCGCGATCTCGGCGGCGCCCGGGAGCGCGGCCGGGTCGCCGTGGACGTGCGCGAGCTCGTAGCAGCGCTGGAAGTACAGGTCCTGCGGGTGGCCGTCGGTGACGCCCGCGCGGCGGCGGGCCCGCTTGAGGAGCTGGAACCAGGCGGCCGTCGCGGCCAGGGCCGGGCCCGCGTCGAGGATCGCGGCGCGGAGCGCGTCCACGTGCTCTATGGCGACGACCCCACCGGAGAACCGCGGGTTCTGGGCGGGCCGGAGCACGAGCGGGTCCAGCAGGAGCTTCACGGTGCGCGCGAGGGGCCGGCCCGAGGCGTTGCTCAAGGGCGCCACGGCATCGCCGAGCTGGGACCAGGCGTCGGCGACGAGCATGCCGCGCGGCACGGCCGCCGAGGCCGCGAGGCCATGGACCATGCGCGAAGTGTAGCCGGGCCGTACGACTTCTACGGAAACCTGTGATCGGTAGGTGCGCGCGCGGGGCGACGCTGACGGCGTCGCCCCCACCGCACGCCCCCACAAGGAGGCCCCGATGTTCCAAGACTTCCGCGCGGCCGGTCCGCTCCCGCCGCACTCGCAGCTCGTGCGCTCCCCGTACGGCACCCCCGAGCACCCGCTCGAACCGAAGCGGCGCCCGCGCGGCGCGGGCGCCGGGATCTTCGGGTTCGCCCTCCTGCTCACCGCCGGGATCGCCGTCACCGCGATCGGCGGCGAGTACCTGACCGCGCCCGCACCGGACGTCATGCTGCGCACCGGGATCGCGTTCTCCGCCGACGGCCTCGCGCTCGTCCCCTACGACCGCGCCGGGTCCGGCGGGGTCCTCTCCGAGCTCGCCACCGACGTCAACGCGGTCCGCCTCGCGGCCGTCGACCTCGCCACGGGCGAGACCCGCTGGGACGTGCAGCTCGCCGACGAGCTCGACTGGGACGCCGCCGCGGTCGCCGCGGGGGAGGAGTACGCCTACATCGCGACCGCCGACGGCCTGGAGATCCGCGACCTCGACGACGGCGCGCTCGTCACCGAGGCGGGCGACGTGCCCGGCCTGGAGGGCGCCGGAACCGGCACGGCCGCATACGGTCTCGACCCCGAAGCGGGGGTCGTGGCGCTCGGCTTCGACGGCGGCCTGCGCACCCTCGCCCTCGACGCGCTCGAAGCGGCCCCCGCCGACGTCGCGGTCGCCGAGACCTGGGCGGGCCGCCTCGCCGCCGAAGGCGCCGCGCCCCAGCTCGGCGGCATGACCACCACCGAGGCGTCGATCGGCGAGGACGCGACGATCCGCGTCGAGCCGACCGCCGACGGGGCCGTCACCTCCGGCCTCGCCGTCATGGACGGCGGGGACCGCCGCGCCCTCGGCACCCGCACCTACACCGAGGCCGCGATCGTCCTCGACCAGACCGTCACCACCACGACCTGGGACCTCGACGTCGACGTGGACGGCCTCATCGACGACCTCCTGAACGACCCGAGCGCCGCCGAGGAACTCATGGACGACCCCACCGGGTCCATCGACCTCACCGTCCCCGCCGGGACCGCCGCGGGCGCCGCCTCCGGCCACGCCCTCGTCGAGCACAAGCGCGCCCCCGGCGGCGACGACTACGCGCTCACCGTCATCGACCTCGCCGACGGCACCGTCACCGCCTCCATCGACACCTCCGACCACGTCGGCCGCAGCATGACCGCGCCCGGCGGCCAGACCGTCGCCATCGTCGCCCCCGCCGACGGCCTCTACCAGAGCGACCTCCTGATCGTCGCCGCCGACGGCTCCGTCGACCGCGCCGTCTTCGGCGCGTTCGACCTGCTCGGCGACCCCGACATCGAATGACCCGCACCGAAACCTGTGACCGGTAGCCGCCGGTCCGGCCCGAGACTCATCTCATCAGCCACCGAGAAGGGAACACCCCGATGTTCAAGATCATCAACACCGTCCTCGTCATCGCCGGCCTCGCCTGCACCGCGATGTTCGTCATCACCGGCCTCAACGGCGAAGGCCCCGTCCCGTGGGTCAACGGCTGGATGGCCGGCCCGATCATCCTCCTCACCGTCCTCCCCGTCACCGGCATGATCGGCCGCCTCGCCGACGGCCCGCTCCGCGAACTCAGCGGCCGGGTCGCCAAGGGCTTCGAGAACACGCCGATCGCCATGGGCACCGTCGTCTCCGTCTCCCGCACCGGCCTCACGGTCAACGACCAGCCGCAGCTGGAGATCCTCTTCGACGTCGACACCATGGACGGCCAGTCGTTCCGCGCGGTCTCCCGCAGCCTCGTCGACATCACCGAACTCGCCGCGGTCGTCCCCGGCGCGATGCTCCCCGTCCGCTACCGGCCCGGCAGCACCGACGGCCGCGTCGCCATCGCCGTCGACGCCCCCCAGGCCGAGATGCAGGCCGCGTTCGACCGCGTCCGCGTCGCCAAGGGCCTCGTCACCCCCCGCCAGCTCCACATCGCCGAGCAGGGCCTCGACGGCCGCGCCGTCGTCCTCGCGCTCGCCCCCACCGGCGAGATCCAGGGCGACCGGGCCGTCATGGACATCGACCTGCGCATCACCCGCTTCGACGGCACCACCTTCGACCTGAAGCAGCGCAAGCCCATCGACGGCGGCGCCGTCGCCCAGATCCAGCCCGGCATGGTCGTGCGCGTCAAGTACCTCCCGCACGACGAGTCCGAGGTCGTGATCCTCACCGCCCTCAACCCCTGAACCGCCGTCCGCCCGGGCCCTCCCCGCAGGAGGGTCCGGTACGGGCGGAAACGCCCGGAACCCGCAGTTCAGGCGCAGCCCGCGCCCCCGGTCCCGTCACCCCCTCCGGGTATCCTCGCGAGGGCCCGCCCGGACAACGGCCGCCCGGATCCACCGGACCGGCCCCAGGGTCCACCGGCCCATCGCGGACCCCCCGTCCCTTCGCAGCCCCGAGTGAGTAGGACCCGTGAACGCTCCCGTTTGGCTCGCCGTCGACCTCGGCACCACCCACACCGTCGCCGTCATCGGCCGCGGCGGGGCCGAGCCCCGCTCCCTGCTCTTCGACGGCTCCCCGCTCCTCGCCTCCGGCGTGTTCCTCGACGCCGCGGGCGAACTCCACACCGGCCGCGACGCCCAGCGCCTCGCCGCCGCCGACCCCGGCCGGTTCGAGCCGCACCCCAAGCGCCGCATCGACGACGGCACCGTCCTCCTCGGCGACAGCGAGATCCCCGTCGAGGAACTCCTCGCCACCGGCCTGCGCCGCGTCGCCGAAGAGGCCGCCGCCTCCGGCATGAAGCCCACCGACACCGTGCTCACCTGCCCCGCCGACTGGGGCCCCGTGCGCCGCGCCAAACTCGAAGCGGCCGCCCGCCTCGCCGGACTCGGCGAAGTGCGGCTCCTGCCCGAGCCCATCGCCGCCGCCACCTACTGCGCCGAAGTCCTCGGCCAGGAGATCCCGGTCGGCGGCACCGTCGCCATCTTCGACTTCGGCGGCGGCACCTTCGACGTCGCCGTCGTCCGCCGCGACGACCAGGGCCTGCGCACCCTCGCGTTCGGCGGCCTCGACGACCTCGGCGGCCTCGACGTCGACATGGCCCTCGCCGCGCACCTCGGCCGCGTCATCGCCGGACGCGACCCCGAACTGTGGAAGCGCCTCAGCGAACCCGAGACCACCGCCGACCTACGCGACCGCCTCGCGTTCTGGGGCGAGGTGCGCGCCGCCAAGGAGATGCTCTCGCGCACCTCCACCGCGCCCGTCGCCCTCCCCGGCCACAACCCCATGGGCCTGCACCTCACCCGCGACGAGCTCACCAGCCTCGCCGACCCCCTCGTCGCCCGCGCCGTGGACGAGACCCGCCGCACCGTCGAACGCGCCGGGGTCGAACCCGCGCAGCTCACCGCCGTGCTCCTCGTCGGCGGCTCCTCCCGCATGCCGCTCGTCGCCACCCGCCTCCACTCGCGGCTCGGCGTCGCCCCGTCGGTCCCCGAGCAGCCCGAACTGCCCGTCGCGTTCGGCGCCTTCAAGCACGCGCTGGCCGAACCGGAGGCGCCCGCCCCGAGCCCGCCCGTGACGCCGGTCGGCTACGCGCCCTACCCGGTCGGCAGCCCGCCGCAGTACTCCCCGCAGGGCGGCCTCCCGCCCCACGGCTCGCAGCCGACCCCGCCGTTCGCGCCCTCACAACCGAACGCCCAGCCGAACGCCCAGTTCCCGCCGCCGCAGCCGACGCCGGCCGGGGCCGGTCAGCAGCCGTTCACCGTCCCGTTCCGGCCGACCGTCCACACCGGACCGCTGCCGACCGGCCTGCGGCCGTCGAAGCGGTGGGTCGCGATGTCGGTGGGCTCCTCGATCGTCACCGTGATCGTCATCCTCATCGTGATCGCCGTGAACAACCTCGGCATCAACGGCGTCATCGACGACCTCACCAGCGGGGACCTCCTCGACGGCATCGGCGACCTCGGCGGCGACGACGCCACCGAGGGCACCGGCCTCGACCTCGTCTACGAGCACACGCTCACCGGCACCGGCGCCGCCTCGGTGGCCGCCGCCGACGGCGTCGCCGTCATCGCCGAGGTCAACGGCGGCAAGACGAAAGTGGACGCGTTCGACGCCGCCGGAACCTCACTGTGGACGAACGAGTACGACCTGGAGCCGACCGAGCTGCACCTGTTCACCGTCGGGAACGTCCTCGTCATCGACGCCACCGCCTCCGCCACCGACGAGGGCCAGAACATGCGCGCGGCCGTCGCCCTCGACACCGGCGAGTTCCTGTGGAAGCAGCCGTGGGTCGACCGCAACGACGTCGCGTTCTACGGCACCGACGCGATCGTGGAGCAGCGCACCGGCTTCGACGACAACGCCGTCGTCCGCATCGACCTCACCACCGGTGAGGAGGTGTGGAAGAAGAAGGGGCCGGAGGACCTGTTCATCATCGACGAGTACCGCATCCGGGCGGAGACCGTCTGGAACGACGGCGAGGAGCACCCCGGCGCGGTCCCTCCGAACTCCTACTCGCTCTACGACAACCTCGCCGTCTCCGACCGGATCGTGGACCTCCAGCCCTACGAGGGCACCGCGACCGTGCGCAGCGCCGCCGACGGCGGCTCGCTCGTCAGCGGGGACCTGCCGCTGGACTCCGAGATGTGGACCGCGTTCGACGGCCTCGCGATCGGGCAGCTCTCCGACGAGGCGTCCCCGGGCCGCGCCGCCCTCGCCGG
Source organism: Glycomyces sp. NPDC047010 (assembly GCF_040644205.1). Lineage (NCBI taxonomy): Bacteria > Bacillati > Actinomycetota > Actinomycetes > Glycomycetales > Glycomycetaceae > Glycomyces > Glycomyces sp. NPDC047010. The sequence goes on from NZ_JBEYVY010000013.1 coordinate 62,137, forward strand.
GTACTCCCTGGACGACCTCGGCCAGGCGTGGCAGCACGACTTCGACGCGGGCTACACCATCACGAACGTCAAGTCCTGCGGCGAGCACCTCGTCTGCGCCGCAGTGGAGAACAGCACCGCCGAGCAGTACCAGACCGTCGCGGTGAACACCGAGGACGGCACGCTCCTGTGGGAGCTCAACTCCATCGACTGGTCCGTCGAGGAGAGCTGGTACTCCACGCCCGCCGCCGTGCTGCACGGCGACCAGGTCTTCGACACCCTCGACGAGGTCCGCGTGGCCGACTTCGCGGGGGCCCTCAAGGACGCGGACGAGCCGTACATGTCGGTCCTCGCCGTCAAGGACGGCCGCGCCGTGGTCGACCAGGTCAGTTCCGGCATGAGCACCGTGTGGGAGGTGTTCGTCCTCGACCCGGCCACCGGCGACCGCACCCCCGTCCAGGACACCGGGCCCGAACTGCCCGAGCACGTCTCGATCGCGGGCGACCTCGTCGCCGTCCACACCGGGGACGGCCGGGCGCAGATCCTCGCCGCCTCCGGACTGGGTTAGTCGGCAGGGGCCACAAGGACTTTCGCGGCCGTCGACTGGAGCTCCTCCAGTCGCGGCGCCGGGATGCCGGGGTCGACCACGACCAGGTCGAACCCGGCGACCGGCGCGAGCCGGTACAGGCCGCGGCGGTCGAACTTGGTGTGGTCCACCAGGAGCACGCGGCGGTCGCACGCGTCCATGAGCGCCCGCTTCACCGCCACCGTCTCCGGCGACTGGTGGTAGCACGAGCCGCGGGTGATCGCCGTCGTGGACGCGAACAGCAGGTCCGCGTGCAGGCTCGAAATCGAGTCCACCGTGCGCAGACCGAGAAAGGCGTCGTACGCCGGGTAGTACGTGCCGCCCAGGGAGATCAGCTCGATCCCCGGGCTCCCCGCGAGCGTCTGGATCACCGGCCCGAAGTACGTGATCACCGTGAGCGGCGCGCGCTCGGGGAGCAGCTCGGCCAGCGCGAGCGCCGTCGTGGACTCGTCCAGCAGCACCGACTGCCCCGGCTTGACCAGGCGCAGCGCCGCCCGCGCGATGGCCTCCTTCGCTTCGGCCATGGCGCCCATGCGGTGCCGCACGTCCCCGTGGAACGCGGTCGAGGGCTGCGCGGTCGCGCCGCCGCGCACCTTCCGCAGCCAGCCCTCCCGCTGGAGGTAGTCGAGGTCGCGGCGGATCGTCATGGTCGTGACGCCGAGGTCGGCGGCGAGCTGCTCGATGCGCACGAACCCCTCGTCCACCACGCGGGCCCTGATCATTTCGCGGCGGGCGCGCGGGGCGCGGCCCCCTTCGCCTGCGGGATCGGGTTCCGGCGCCATCGTGGACCTCTGTTCGTTCCGTGTGAAGTGAACAACCCCCGGCGGCCGCGCGGGCCCGGGGTCCGGGCCCGCTGAGCGGCGTCTTCCTCGGTTCGGTGCAACGAGGAGCGATCGCCGCGGTGTGCGGCCCCGGACCTTCATAACACAATTACGGAGTCGCTTACAACACCGATGCTGTTCGTTTCGCGCGCGGTAGTGACATCCGGGCCGGTGCGGGTCTACGGTCGCAGTCACGACACAACCCCTCCCGTCAGGGAACCGACAAAGGAGTCGTCGATGAGCAGACTTGCAGCCGGTGCGCTCACCGGTGTGCTGGCCCTGGCCGCCCTCGCGGCCTGCGCCGAAGAACCCGGGGCCGAAGGCGGCGGGGACGGCGCCGGCACGGTCGCCTTCCTCATGCCCGACCTGGCCTCGACCCGCTACGAGCAGTACGACGCGCCCCTGTTCGAGGAGCGCATGGGCGAGCTGTGCGCCGACTGCGAGGTGATCTACCAGAACGCCGACTCGGACGCGGCCCTCCAGCAGCAGCAGGCCAACTCGGCCATCGCCCAGGGCGCCGAGGTGATCGTGATCGACCCGGTCGACTCGACCGCCGCGGCCACGATCGTGCAGACCGCGCAGTCCCAGGGCGTCAAGGTCGTCGCCTACGACCGGCCCATCCCCGACAAGCCCGCCGACTTCTACATCTCCTTCGACAACGAGGCGATCGGCGAGGCCATCGGCCAGTCCCTCGTGGACCACCTCGACGCCGAAGGCGCGCAAGGGGGCCTGCTCCAGGTCAACGGCTCGCCCACCGACGCCGCGGCCGGACTCATCAAGCAGGGCATCCACAACGCGATCGACGACTCGGGCTACGAGCTCCTCGCCGAGTACGACACCCCCGACTGGTCGCCCGAGGACGCGCAGCAGTGGGTCAGCGGCCAGATCGCGCAATTCGACGGGCAGATCGCGGGCGTCGTCGCCGCGAACGACGGCACCGGGGGCGGCGCGATCGCCGCGTTCAAGGCCGCCGACGCCGCCGTCCCGCCGATCACCGGGAACGACGCCGAACTCGCCGCGATCCAGCGGATCATCGCGGGGGACCAGTACAACACCATCTCCAAGCCGATCCGCATCGTCGCCGAGGCCGCCGCCGACGCCGCGTACGCGCTCATGCAGGGCGAGGAGCCCGAGGCCACGCACGACCTGTTCGACACCCCGTCGCAGCTGTTCGAGCCCACCGTGGTCACCCAGGAGAACCTCGCCGAGGTGATCTTCGGCCCCGACGGCGTGCTCGCGCCCGAGGACGTCTGCACCACCGAGTACGCCGACGCCTGCACCGCGCTCGGCATCGCGTAACCCCTTCGCACGCAAAGGAAATGACCAGACCATGACGAAGACAGGAGCGGCGACGGTGCTGTCGCTGCGCGGGATCTCCAAGAGCTTCGGCGCGGTCGCCGCCCTCGCCGACGTCGACCTCGACGTCGGCGAGGGGGAGGTCGTGGCGATCGTCGGCGACAACGGCGCCGGGAAGTCCACGCTCGTGAAGGTCCTCGCGGGCGTCCACCCGCCCGACTCGGGCACCATCGAGTTCGAGGGCCGCGAGGTGCGGCTTGAATCGCCCACGCAGGTCCACGCCCTCGGCATCGCGACCGTGTTCCAGGACCTCGCCCTGTGCGAGAACCTCGACGTGAAGGCGAACCTGTTCCTGGGCAGGGAGATCCGGCCGTTCCTCCTCGACGACGTCGCCATGGAGAAGCGCTCCTGGGAGCTGCTGCGGCAGCTCTCGGCGAAGATCCCGACGCTGAGCGTCCCCGTCGCGGCCCTGTCCGGCGGGCAGCGCCAGACCGTCGCCATCGCCCGGTCGCTCCTGGGCGACCCGAAGGTGATCCTCCTCGACGAGCCGACCGCCGCGCTCGGCGTGGCCCAGACCGCGGAGGTCCTCAACCTCGTGGAGCGCCTGCGGGACAAGGGCCTCGGCGTCGTCATGATCTCCCACAACATGGAGGACGTGCGCGCCGTCGCCGACCGGGTGGCCGTGCTCCGCCTGGGCCGCAACAACGGCGTCTTCGACGCCCGCACCGTCTCCACTGAGGACATCATCGCGGCGATCACGGGCGCCGCCGACAACGCCGTGTCGCAGCGGGCGTCCCGCACCGCCGACCGCGCCTCCCAAGCCCCCGCCCCTGAAGGGAGCGACGCCCGATGAGCCCCGAGACCCCGACCCTCGACCTCCAGGACGAGCGCCTGGTCGCCCCGCAGACCTTCGGCGACTCCGTGCGCGCCGCCGTGCGCCGCGTGCGCGACGGGGACCTGGGGATGCTCCCCGTCGCCGCCGGGATCGTCGTCATCTGGACGGTGTTCCAGCTCCTCAACCGCACGTTCCTGTCCAGCACCAACCTGGTGAACCTGTCGTTCGACATCGTGCCCGTCGGGTTCCTCGCCCTCGGCATCGTGTGCGTGCTCCTGGTCGGCCAGATCGACCTGTCGGTCGGCTCGGTCAGCGGCGTCGCCGCCGCCGTCACCGCCCTCGTCATGGTCCGGTACGAGCAGCCGATCTGGCTCGCGATCCTCGCCGCCATCGCGTGCGGGTGCCTCATCGGGTACGTGTACGCGCAGGGCTTCAACCGGTTCGCCGTGCCCTCGTTCGTGATGACCCTCGCCGGGCTCCTCGCGTTCCTCGGCGTGCAGCTGTGGCTGCTGCGCGGCCAGAACGCCGTCAACCTGCCCTACGACTCCGACCTGGTGCAGTTCGCGCAGCTGTGGTTCGTGCCCGAGTGGATGTCGTACCTGTACGTCATCATTGCGGCAGCGGGCTTCTTCGGGACGAGCCTGCTGGGGGCGCGCACGCGCAAAGCCGCCGGGCTGTCCGCGCCGTCGGTGCGGCTGCTGGTGCTCCGCGCGGCCCTGGTGCTGGCCGCGCTCGGGTTCACCGCGTTCTACCTCAACCGGACCCGCGGCGTCGCCTGGATGTTCGTGCTGTTCGTCGTCGTGGTCCTGGTCATGCACTACGTGCTCTCGCGCACGAAGTTCGGGCGCTCGATCTACGCGGTCGGCGGGAACCCCGAGGCCGCGCGCCGCGCGGGCATCAACGTGAAGTCCGTGTACGCGTGGACGTTCGTGATGTGCTCGACCCTCGCGGCCGTCGGCGGCGTGCTCGCCGCCGCCCGCCTCGCCGCCGCCACCCAGTCCACCGGCACCGGCGACGTCAACCTGAACGCCATCGCCGCGGCCGTCATCGGCGGCACCAGCCTCTTCGGCGGGCGCGGCTCCGCGTTCTCGGCGCTCCTGGGCATCCTGGTCATCCAGTCGATCTCCAGCGGCCTGACGCTCCTCAACCTCGACTCGTCCTACCGGTTCATGATCACCGGCGCGGTCCTCGTCCTCGCCGTCGCGCTCGACTCGTTCGCCCGCCGCTCGCGCCAGGCCCACGGGAGAGGATGACGCCATGACCTCCATCTCGATCGACGCGGGCACCACCGCGATCAAGGCCGTGGCCCACGGCGACGACGGCACGGAGCTGTTCGTCGCCCGCGGAGCGGTCGGCGTGCAGCGCCCCCGCACCGGCTGGGCCGAGCAGGACATGGCCGAGGTCTGGCGCGCGACCGCCGCGGCCGTCCGCGAAGCGGCCCGGCACCTCCCGGGCCCGCCCGACATGATCGCGCTGACCGCCCAGGGCGACGGCTGCTGGCTCGTGGACGCCGAAGGGCAGCCGACCGGGCCGGCCGTCCTGTGGTCCGACGGGCGCGCGGCGCCGATCGTCGACCGGTGGCGCGACGCGGGCGTCCTCGACGAGGCGTTCCGCGCCAACGGATCGCTCACGTTCCCGGGCCTGCCGAACGCCGTCCTCGCCTGGCTCGTCGAGCGCGACCCCGACCGCCTCGACCGGTCCCACGCCGCACTCACCTGCGGCGGATGGGTGTTCCACAACCTGACGGGACTGTTCGCGGCCGACGAGTCCGACGCGTCCGCGCCCTTCCTCGACCCCGCGACCCGCGACTACTCGCCGCGGCTCGTCGAGCTGTTCGGCCTCTCCCGGGCCGCCCGCCTCCTTCCGCAGGTCCTCGGCGACGCCGACCGCGCCGCCGCACTGCGCCCCGAGGCCGCCGCGGCGCTCGGACTCCCGGCCGGAGTACCGGTCGTCATGGCGCCCTACGACGTCGCGTCCACCGCGATCGGCGCCGGAGCCGCCACCGCGGGCACCGGCTGCGCGATCCTCGGGACCACCCTGTGCACCGAGATCGTACGCGCGGGGACCGACACCACCGGTGAACCCGCAGGTCTCACGGTCGCGCTCGACTCGGCCGGCCAGTGGCTCCGCGTCTACCCGACCCTCGCCGGGACCGAGGTGATCGACTGGGCCACTTCCATGCTCGACCTCCCCTCGCCCGAAGCGCTCGGCGACCTCGCCGCCGCCGCGCCGCCCGGCGCCGGGGGCCTCGTGTTCCTCCCGTACCTGTCCCCGGCCGGCGAGCGCGCCCCGTTCCTCGACACCGCCGCCCGCGGCACCTTCTGGGGCCTCACCCTCGAACACGGTCGCGGGCACCTCGCCCGCGCCGTCTTCGAGGGACTCAGCCTCACCATCAAGGACTGCCTCGCCGCCTCCGGCGCCCACGTGCAGGAGCTGCGGCTCTGCGGCGGCGGCGCGGGCAGCGACCTGTGGTGCCGCATGATCGCCGACGCCACCGGCGTCCCCGTCGTGCGCACCGCCGACACCGAGATCGGCGCGAAGGGCGCGTTCCTGTCCGGCCTCGTGGCCACCGGCGCCGAACCCGACCTCGCCGCGGCCGCATCGAAGTACGTGCGCCCCGGCGACCGCTTCGAGCCGCAGGAGACGAGCGTCTACGACGGCCTGTACGCCGAGTTCCTCGCCCTGCGCGACATCGCCCGCGCGGGCTGGCGGGCCCAGGCGGGGCGCCGTGGCTGACCGCATCTGGATCGGCGCCGACCTCGGCACGCAGAGCGTCCGCGTCCTCGCCGCCGACGACGCCGGACGCGTCCTCGGCCGCGGTGCCGCCCCGCTCACCGGCACCCGCGACGGCGCCCGCCACGAGCAGGACCCCGAGCAGTGGTGGACCGCGTTCCGCACCGCCGCCCGCCAGGCCACCGCGCCCCTCGACGTCTCCCGCATCGCCGGGATCGCCGTCGACGGCACCTCCGGGACCGTCCTCCTCGCCGACGACGCGGGCCGCCCGACCACCCCCGGCCTCATGTACGACGACGCCCGCGCCGAAGAGGAAGCCTTGCGCGTCAACGAGACCGGCGCGGAAGTCTGGGACCGGCTCGGCTACCGGCGCATGCAGCCGGGCTGGGCGCTCCCCAAGCTCCTCCGGCTGGTCGAGCGGTCCACGGGCGGAACCCGCCTGCTCCACCAGCCGGACCTCGTCACCTGGCGACTCGCGGGCCGCCAGCTCGCCGCCGACGCCAGCCACGCGCTCAAGACCGGGTACGACCTCGTCGAGGAGCGCTGGCCCGCCGACGTGCTCGACGCGCTCGGCATTCCGTTGTCGCTCATGCCGGACGTGGTCCGGCCCGGCACGGTCATCGGCGACGTCGGCCCCGACGGCGCCGCGGCCACCGGCATCCCCGCGGGGACGCCGATCGTCGCGGGCATGACCGACGGCTGCGCGGCCCAGCTCGCGGGCGGCGCGCTCGCCACCGGCTCCTGGAACGCGGTCCTCGGCACCACGCTCGTCCTCAAAGGAGTGTCCGAGCACCTGGTGCGCGACCCCGGCGGCGTCGTCTACTGCCACCGCGGCCCCGGCGGCACCTGGCTGCCCGGCGGGGCCTCCTCCAGCGGCGCCGGGGCCCTCGCGCGGCTCCTCCCGGGCGCCGACCTCGACGCGCTCACCGCCGTCGCCGCGCAGCGCGGCCCCGGACCCGTCGTCTACCCGCTCGCCGGGGCGCGAGGCGAGCGGTTCCCCTTCGCCGCAGCCGATCTCGAACCGTTCACGCTCGGCGAGACGCACGACGACGCCGACGTCCTCAGCGGCGTCCTCACCGGCCTCGCCTGCGTCGAGCGCCTCTGCTTCGACTACCTCGACCACCTCGGCGCGCCGACCGGCGGCGACCTCGCCTTCACCGGCGGCGGCAGCGCCAACCGGTACTGGTCCCAGCTGCGCGCCGACCTCCTCGGGCGCCCCGCGCGCCTCCCCGAGCACGCCGAGTCCGCGGCCGGTATGGCCGTCCTCGCCGCCACCTCCACCGGGAGGTCCATCGTGGACGTCTCGGCGTGGATGACCGGCACCGGCGACGCGATCGAGCCGGACCCGTCCCGGCACCGCGCGCTCACCGACCTGTACCTGCGCTTCACCGACCATCTCCATGAGCGGGGCCGGATCGACCGGCCGTTCCACGCCCATGTCCACCGGAGGGCCGAACACTGACCGACATCGTGATGGTGCGCCACGGCGAGACCGTCTGGCACGCCGAGAACCGGTACACCGGGACCACCGACGTCCCGCTCACCGACCGCGGCCGCGACCAGGCCCGCAGCCTCGGCGCGTGGGCCGCGGGCGCCGGACTCGACGCCGTCTGGTCCTCCGACCTGACACGCGCCGTCGAGACCCTCGCGCCCGCCGCCGCCTCGACCGCCCTGCGCCCCACCAGCGACGACCGCCTCCGCGAGGTCGCGTTCGGCGACGGCGAGGGCCTCACCGGCGCCGAGATGCGCGAGCGGTTCCCGGACCGCTACGCCGCCTTCGAGAAGGACCCCGTCGGCGACCACCTCCCCGGCGGCGAGGACCCCGTCGCGGCCGTCGCCCGCGCCAGCGCCTGCCTGGACGAGATCGCCGCCGCCCACGAGGGCGGGCGCGTGCTCGTCGTGTGGCACTCGACGCTCATGCGGCTCGTGCTGTGCGACTGGCTCGGCATCCCGCTCTCGGAGTACCGGCGCCGACTTCCCATGGTGCGCAACGTGGGGCTCACCGAAGTGCGGGTCGGTGCGGGGCGGCGCTCGCTGCTCCAGTACAACACCCCCGTCTGGACCGATGAGGAGGACCACCGATGACCCGAGTGCTCGCCGCGGGCGACAGCTTCGTCCTGCCCGGCCTGCTCGCCGCCGCGCTCCGCGAGCGCGTCGCCGGGCTGGAGATCCGCGAACTCGCCCTGGACTGGCCCGACACGCCGTTCGGCCCCGTCGCCGAGGTCGTGGAGGCCTCGGGCACGGAGGACGCGATCATCGAGGCGCTGCAAGGCGTCCGGGTATGCGTCACGCAGATGGCGCCGATCACCGCGCGCGTCCTGGAAGCCTGCCCGGACCTCGCATTCGTCGCGGTGGGCCGCGGCGGCCCCGTCAACGTCAACCTCGACGCGGCCACCAAGCACGGCGTCGCGGTCTCCAGTGCGCCGGGCCGGAACGCGACGGCCACCGCCGAGCACACGATCGCGCTCATGCTCGCGGCCATGCGCCGCATCCCGCAGGTCCACGGCGACCTCGCGGCGGGCACCTGGCGCGGCGACTACTACCGGTACGACTCGGTGGGCCTGGAGCTGGAGGGCCGCACGGTCGGCCTGATCGGCTACGGCGCCATCGGGAACCGGGTGGCGCGCATCGCGAACGGCTTCGGCGCGCGCGTCGTCGTCCACGACCCGTACGTCGACCCGGCCCTCCTCGCCGGCGTTGCCGAGCCGCTGGACCTGCCCGAGCTCCTGGCGCAGGCCGACGTCCTGTCGCTCCACGCCCGGCTCACCCCGGACACGCGCGGCATGATCGGCGCGGCCCAGATCGAAGCGCTCAAACCCGGCTCGGTCCTCGTCAACTGCGCCCGCGGCGCCCTCGTCGACTACGACGCGGTCTGCGACGCCCTCGACTCCGGCCGCCTCTTCGCCGCCGCCTTCGACGTCTACCCCGTCGAACCCATCCCCGCCGCCTCCCGCCTCCTGCGCACCGAAGGCATCGTCATGACCCCCCACCTCGCGGGCGCCAGCCGCGAGACCGCCCACAACGCCGCAGCCATCACCGCCGACGAGACCGCCAGGTTCCTCGCAGGAGCACCCCTCCTGCACTGCCAGAACCCCGACGCGCTCGGCTGACCGGATCGTTCCGGTCCCGGCCGGGATCGTGCCTGTCGGCGGGGGCGCGTCGGCGGCAGGATTGGGTGCATGAACCGAGCGCTGATCGTCATCGACGTCCAAGAGTCCTTCCGGCAGCGGCCCAACTGGGCCGCGACCTCCGACCCGGACGTCGCCGGGAAGGTCGCCCGCCTGGTCGACCACGCCAGGGCCAGGGGCGACCTGGTCGTGTGGGTGCTCCACCACGAGCCCGGCACCGGCAACGTGTTCGACCCCGCCCGCGGCTTCTGCACCTACATCGAGGGCCTGAAACCCGAAGCGGGCGAGCCGGAGCTCGCGAAGACCTCGCACAACGCGTTCACCACCACGAACCTCCAGCAGGTCCTCACCGAGCGCGGCGTCCGCGAGGTCGCGGTCTGCGGCATCCGCACTGAGCAGTGCTGCGAGACGACCGCGCGCGTTGCCTCCGACTTCGGGTACGCGGTGGACTTCATCGTGGACGCCACCGCGACCCACCCGATCCCGCACCGGGACTCGGACTACGACCGGCCCGTCGAGGAGGTCCTCGCCGACCCGCTGACGCTCCAGACCGCCGACGTCATCGAGCGCACCGTGTACGCGCTCGCGGGCCGGTTCGCGACGATCAGTACCGTGGACGAAGTGACCGCGCGCTGACCGGATCGGGAGGGCCCGCATGACCAGCGTCGTCTTCCTGCTGGTGCCGCAGCTGCACCTGCTCGACCTGGCCGGACCGGCCCAGGTGTTCTCGACGGCCGCCGACCTGGGGCTGGACTACCGGACCTGGTTCGTCGCCGACGACGAGGACGTGGCGACCGCGCAGGGCCTCCCGCTGCGCGCCGGGACCGAGTGGCCCGAGCTGGGCCCGGGGGACCTGGTGCTCGTGCCGGGCTGGCGCTCCCCGAAGACCGCGGGCGGGCCGCGCCTCACCGACGCTCAAGTGGCGCAGCTGCAAGCGCATCACGAGCGCGGCGGCACCGTCGGGTCCGTGTGCTCCGGGGCGTTCGCGCTCGGGCAGGCCGGGCTGCTCGACGGGCGCCGCTGCACCACCCACCACTCGCTCCAGGACGAGCTGGCGTCCCGGTTCCCGCGCGCCGTCGTGGAGCGCGACCGGCTGTTCGTCACCGACGGCCGGGTCGTCACGTCCGCAGGGATCGCCAGCGGCATCGACCTCGCGCTGCACCTGGTCGCGGTGCGGCACGGCCCGGCCGAGGCCGCGCGGATCGCCCGCGACATGGTCGTCTACGCCCGCCGCGGCGGCGACGCCGCGCAGGACTCGGCGATGCTGCGGCACCGCTCGCACCTCTCGGACGCCGTGCACCGCGTCCAGGACCTCATCGACGTGCGGTTCGCCGAACCGCTGCGCCTCGCCGACCTCGCCGCGGCCGCGGGCGTCTCCGAGCGCACCCTCACCCGCCGGTTCACCGAGGCCACCGGCATGACGCCCCTGCGCTACCAGTCGGTGCTGCGCCTCGAACGCGCCGAGCACCTCATCTCCCAAGGCGCCCAAGTGGAGTCCGCGGCCCGCACGGTCGGTTTCGGCGACGCCCGGATGCTGCGGCGGCTGCGGACAGCGGCAGGGGCCCGGACGTCCGCCCGGGCCCCTGCCGCCCCCTCTCGGAATCGAGTCTCGTTACGCCGCAGTCGACTACGGCACCGTGTACCCGGCGGTGCGCAGCAGCTCGTACCATTCGGCGCGCGTGAGCGGCACCTCCGAGCCCTGCGCGGAACCGGTGATCCGCTCGACGTTGGTGGTGCCGATGACCACCTGCATGTTCGCCGGGTGGCGGGTGATCCACGCGACGGCGATCGCGATCGGCGGGACGCCGTACTTCGCGGCGAGCCGGTCGACCGTCGCGTTCAGCTCGGGGTATCGCTCGGAGCCGAGGAATGGCCCGTCGAAGAACCCGGCCTGGAACGGCGACCACGCCTGGACCGTGATGTCGTTGAGGCGGCAGTAGTCCACGATGCCGTCGTCGCGGGACACGGACTGGTCGAGGCCCTGCATGTTCGCGGCCACGCCCTGCGCGATCAGCGGCGCGTGCGTGATCGACAGCTGCACCTGGTTCGCGACGATCGGCTGCGTCACGTACTTGCGCAGCAGGTCCATCTGGCGCGCGGTGTGGTTCGAGACGCCGAACGCCCGCACCTTGCCCGAGGCGGCGAGGTCGTCGAACGCGCGGGCGACCTCCTCGGGCTCCACGAGGGCGTCGGGCCGGTGCAGCAGCAGGATGTCCAGGTAGTCGGTGTCGAGCGCCGCGAGCGACTCGTCCACCGAGGTGGTGATGTGCTCGTACGAGAAGTCGAAGTGCGGGCCGGGGTGGCGGATGCCGGTCTTGGTCTGGATGACCAGGCGCTCGCGCTCGGACGGCGTGAGCTTCATGGCCTCCGCGAAGCGGCGCTCGCAGCCGTGGCGGCTACTGCCGTAGATGTCGGCATGGTCGATGAACGTGATCCCGGCGTCGAGCGCGGCGCCGACGATGGCCCGCACCTCCTCGTCGGTCTTCTCCTGGATGCGCATGAGCCCGAGCACCACGTTCGGTGCCTCGATCTCCGTGCCGGGCATGGTGAAGGTCTTCATCTGCGGTTCCTCGTGTCTCAGGCGGCGGACAGGCGCGCGACCTGGTCCTCGGTCAGGTGGAGCTCGGCCGCGCCGGCCGAGTCGCGGATGCTCTCGGGCCGCGAGGCGCCCGGGATCGGGACGACCACCGGCGCCAGCGCGAGCTGCCACGCCAGGGTCACCTGGTAGACGGAGACGCCGAGCTCCGCGGCGACCTCGTTGAACGCGGCGTGGCGCGACCCGAGTTCGGGCGCGCTCTTGATGCCGCCCAAGGGGCTCCACGGCAGGAACGCGACGCCGAGCTTCGCGCAGTGGTCGAGTTCCCCTTCGCTGGAGCGGAACCGCGGCGAGAACTGGTTCTGCACGGAGGCGAGTCGCCCGCCGAGGATCGCGTTCGCCTCGTCGATCTGCGCGACCGACGCGTTCGAGATCCCGGCGAGTTCGATGACGCCCTCGTCGAGGAGGTCGCGGATCGCGCCGACCGAGTCCGCGTACGGGACCTTCGGGTCGGGGCGGTGGAACTGGTAGAGGCCGATCGCGTCGACGCCGAGGCGCTGCGCGGACGCCTTGACGGCCTCCTTCAGGTACTCGGGGCGCCCGTCCTGGGTCCACGTGCCGTCGCCGGGGCGCAGGTGGCCGCCCTTGGTGGCGACCAGGACGCCGTCGGCGCCGGGGCCGTACGACTTGAGGGCCTTCGCGATGAGCGTCTCGTTGTGGCCGACCTCGTTCGCGTCGCGGTGGTAGGCGTCGGCGGTGTCGATGAGCGTCACGCCCGCGTCGAGCGCGGCGTGGATCGCGGCGACCGACCGCTCCTCGTCCGGGCGGCCCTCGATGGACATCGGCATCCCGCCGAGCCCGATCGCCGATACCTGCCGGTTCCCGATGGTGCGCTGCTGCATTGATGCACTCCCTGCTGCTGGGCCCGCCCCCGGCGGTGCGCACCCCCTGCGCGCCCGCCGGCCGACGGATGTCCAGGCCGATGCTAGGTATCCTCGATCTAGAAGTCCAACAACTGACGCTTCTGATATTGAGAATCCAGGGGAATGATTCATGGACCTGCGGCAGATGGAGTACCTGGTCGCGCTCGCCGATGAGAGGCACTTCACACGGGCGGCGGAGCTCATGGGGATCTCCCAGTCCGGCCTGTCGGCCGCGATCCGCAGCCTGGAGGACGAGCTCGGCACCGCCCTGTTCGTCCGCACCACCCGCCGGGTCGAGCCCACGGAGGCCGGTTTCGCGCTGCTCCCGTACGCGCGCATGATGCTGGAGCAGGCCGCGGGCGCCCGCGACGCCGTCGTCAAGGCCAGCCGCGCCGTCTCCGGGTCGCTGTCGATCGGCGCGGAGCAGTGCCTCGGCCTCATCGAGGTCAGCCCCCTGCTCGACCGCTTCCACCGCCGCCACCCGCAGGTCGAGACGATGTTCACGCAGTGCGGCTCCCACGACCTCATCGGCATGGTCCGCGCCGGGGAACTGGACGTCGCGTTCGTCGCGACCGACCGGCACCTCTCCGGCCTGCCGCACCGCGAGATCGGCAGCGAGCCCCTCGTCGTCGTCACCCCGCCCGACCACCACCTCGCCGCCCGCGCCTCCGTCCCGTGGGCCGCCCTCGACGACCAGGACTTCGTCGACTTCGGCGCCGCGTGGGGCGTGCGGACCCTCAACGAGTCGGTGTTCGCCGCCCGCGGCCTGCGCAGGCGCGTGCGCTGCACCGTCAACGACGTCCACACCCTCCTCGACCTGGTCTGCCGCGGCCTCGGCATCGCCGTCGTCCCCCGCCACGTCGCCGCCAAACCCCAGGCGGGCGCGCTGCGGGTCCTCCCGCTCGCCGACCAGGACGTGCCGCAGTGGACCGTCTCGGTCGTCTCCACCGCCTGGGACCAGGCCGACTCGCCCGCCGCCCACCTCCTCGAACTCCTCGAAGAGGGCCAGGTCCCCGACACCGCCCCGGCCGCCGCGTAAAAGAATCCGGAAAAGATCCGCCGGGGATGTCGAAAACCGCGGACCGGCCCCGTCGTCCCGGTGAAAGGTAAGACCCGACCGGCCACCAGGAGGCAGCCATGAAGTACGTCATCCTCATCCACTCCAACCCGCAGCCGTGGGGCCACCCGACGAGCGACTACGTCGCCGAGCACCAGGCGCTCCCCGCCGAGCAGCGCGAACGCCTGAACGCCGAGTTCGAGCGGCTCCTCACCGAGATGAGCGCCAACGGCGAGCTCATCACCGGCGAGGCGCTCGCCGACCCGTCGACGTCCACGCTCTACCGCTGGGGCGGCGGCGAGCCGCTCGCCACGGACGGCCCGTACTCCGAGACCAAGGAGCACCTCGCCGGGTTCTTCCTCATCGACGTGTCCGGACCCGAGCGCGCCCGGGAGGTCGCGCTGGCGTTCTCCGGCCCCGGCGAGACCGTCGAACTGCGCCCCGCGATGTGGCCCGGCGGCGAGGAGCACTGATGGATTCCGGTGTCGAGGACGTGTGGCGGCGCGAGTCGCCGCACGTCCTCGGTGCGCTCGTGCGCCGCTACGGGCACTTCGACGCCTGCGAGGACGCCGTCCAGGAGGCCCTCCTCTCCGCCGCGCTGCACTGGCCCCGCGAGGGCCTTCCCGCCAACCCCCGCGGCTGGCTGATCCGCGCCGCCTCCCGCCGCCTGGTCGACGCCCTCCGCTCCGACCGCGCCAGATCCGACCGCGAGGACGCCGCGAACCGCCTCGCACCAAGTGAAGCACCGCCCACCGACAGCGACGACTCGCTGCACGTGCTCCTCCTGTGCTGCCACCCGTCCCTGACCCCCGCCTCCCAAGTGGCCCTGACGCTCCGGGCCGTCGGCGGCCTCACCACCGAGCAGATCGCCGCCGCGTTCCTCGTCCCGCCCGCCACCATGGGCCAGCGCGTCAGCCGCGCGAAGGCGAAGCTCGCCGCCGCGGGCGCCCGCCTCGGCGACGTCACCCGCGCCGACCTGCCCGCCCGCGTCCAGTCCGCCCGGCAGGTCCTCTACCTGGTGTTCAACGAGGGCTACACCGCCTCCGGCGGGATCGATCTTATTGACGTGTCGCTCACCGCCGAGGCCATCCGCCTCACCCGCGAACTGGCGCAACGGCTCCCGAGCGACACCGAGACCGCCGGGCTCCTCGCGCTCATGCTCCTCACGGAGGCCCGCGCGCCCGCCCGCACCGACGAGACGGGGGACCTCGTACCGCTCGCCGACCAGGACCGCGCGCTGTGGGACCCCGTCCTCATCGCCGAAGGCGTGACCCTTCTGGAGCAGGCGCTCCCGTCGGGTCCGGTCGGCCCGTTCCAGCTCCAGGCCGCCATCGCCGCCGTCCACGACGAGGCCAAGACCTACGCCGAGACCGACTGGCCGCAGATCGCCGAGCTGTACCGGATGCTCGCCGCCCTCGCGCCGAGTCCGGTCGTGACCATGAACCGCGCCGTCGCCGTCGCCATGACCGACGGCCCTGACGCCGCTCTCGCCATGCTCGACCCCCTCCTCGGCGACCCGGCCCTCGACCAGCGCCACCGCCTCCACGCCGCCCGCGCCCACCTCCTGGACCTCGCCGGGCGCCGAACCGAAGCGCGCCAAGCCTTCCGCGAAGCCGCCCGCCTCACCACCAGCACCCCCGAGCAGCGCTACCTCCTCCGCCGCGCCGGATGACCGCTCGGCGCACGTTCGGCGCATCCAGGGCGCCGTCCGGCGCAGCGGGCTTGCCGCCGCACCGCCTTAAATCGATAATTCTCAATGTCTAAGTCAATCGCCATCGCTCCATCGTCCCCCTCATGACGACCACGGCCCTCACCCCGGGAACCGTCGACGCCGACTGATGCGCCCGTACTCCCAAGGAGGGCACATGCACGGCATCAGCCGCCGCATCAGACCGCTCATCGCCACCCTGTCCGCACTCGCGTTCGCCGCCGCGACCGCCGTCGCCATCCTCATCGCCAGCCCCGCGCAGGCCCAGACCTGCAACGGCTACGTCGGCCTCACCTTCGACGACGGCCCCAACCCGAGCACCACGAACAGCGTCCTCAACGCGCTCACCGCGAACGGCCTGCGCGCCACCATGTTCAACACCGGCCAGCGCGCCGCCGCCAACCCCGGCCTCGTCGCCGCCCAGGTCAGCGCGGGCATGTGGGTCGGCAACCACTCCTACACCCACCCGCACATGACCGGCATGTCCGCTTCCCAGATGGCCCAGGAGATCTCCAGCACCCAGTCGGCGATCCAGCAGGGCGGCGGCGGCACCCCCGTCCTGTTCCGCCCGCCCTACGGCGAGACCAACGCGACCCTCAAATCCGTCGAGGCCCAGTACGGCCTCACCGAGGTCCTGTGGACCGTCGACTCCCAGGACTGGAACGGCGCCAGCACCGCCGCGATCGTCGCCGCCGCGGGCAACCTCCAGAACGGCGGCGTCATCCTCATGCACGACGCCTACCAGACCACCATCAACGCCATCCCCCAGATCGCGTCCAACCTCCGCTCCCGCGGCCTCTGCGCCGGGATGATCTCCCCGTCCACCGGCCGCGCCGTCGCCCCCACCGGCTCCGGCGGAGGCGGCGGCGGGGGAGGAACGGCCACCGACCTGCTCCGCTCCACCTCCGCCGGCAAGTGCATCGACGTGCCGAGCGGGAACACCGCCAACGGCACCCGCGTCCAGCTCTACACCTGCTACGAGGGCGCGAACCAGCAGTTCACCGTGACCTCCGCGCAGGAACTGCGCGTCCTCGGCAAGTGCCTCGAACCGTCCGGGACCGCGAACGGCGCACTGGCGCAGATCAACACGTGCTCCGGTGCGGCCAACCAGAAGTGGACGTTCGGCTCCGACTCCACGATCCGCAACACCGGCACGGGCCTGTGCCTCGACGTCTACAGCTCCGCCGACGGCGCCCCCGTCCAGCTCTACTCCTGCTGGACCGGCACCAACCAGAAGTGGACCCGCGTCTGATCCGAACCACCGGTCCCGCGGCTCGGCCGCGGGACCGGCATCCGATACTTCCGTCACCCCGGTCCGATACCGCCGACCGATCCGCGAGACCTCCGTTTTCCCTACCTTCAGGGCATGACCGCCACCGAGACCGCGCGACCCGCCGCCGCGAGCACCGCCAAACGCACCCTCGCGCCCGACCTCGGCCGCGGCCTGATGCTCCTGGCGATCGCCCTCGCCCACGCCCACCTGGCCCTCTACGTCGCCGACTACCGGCCCGCGCCCGCCGACCAGGCCGCCGTGCTCCTGCGCGAACTCCTCGTGGACGACCGCGCCCGCCCGATGTTCTTCTTCCTCTTCGGGTACGGCCTCGTGCAGCTCACCTCCCGCCTCGCCGCCCGCGGCGCCGACCCCCGCAGCGTCAAGTCGCTGCTGCGCCGCCGCGGCTGGTGGCTGCTCCTCTTCGGGTTCGCGCACGCCGCGGTCATCGGCGTCGACATCGTCTCGGTCTACGGCTTCGCGCTCCTGTGCTTCGCGGGGCTCCTCGCCCGCAGCGACCGCACGCTCCTGCGCATCACGGCGTGGACGACCGCGGCGCTGGCGGCGTTCTTCTTCCTCATGTCGTGGAGTGAGGCGACCTCGAACGCGCTCATGGGCTTCGACCTCGCCGCGGGCGCCACGGACCTCGGCGAGATGCTCTCGTGGCGGTACACGGGCTGGGCGTTCGTGCTCATCGCGTTCGGCTGGCAGGTCCTCCCCGCGATGCTCCTGGGGGTCTGGGCCGCGCGCCGCCGCATCCTGGAGGAGCCGCACCTGCACCTCCCGGCCCTGCGCCGGACCGCCGTGGGCGGCATCGGGATCGCGGTCCTCGGCGGCCTCCCGTGGGCCCTGGTGTCGAGCCGCCTCATCGAGATCGACCCGCTCCCGGCCGCCGCCCTCGGCTCGCTCCACGCCGTCACCGGCCTCGCCGGGGGCATCGGCGTGATCGCTGCGATCGGCCTGGCCGCCAACCGGATCGGCCCCGACCGCGGCCCGCTCGCCACCGCTGTCGCGGCGCTCGGCCAGCGGAGCCTGACGTTCTACATGTTCCAGTCGGTGGTGTTCCTGCTCGTCTTCTCGCCGTTCACCACCGGCCTCGGCGCGCGCACCGGCTTCACCGGGGCCGCCCTCGCCGCCGTCGCGACCTGGCTCCTGTCCCTGGCCCTCGCCGAGGCGATGCGGCGCCGCGGGTCCCGCGGCCCGGCCGAGGTCCTGCTGCGCCGCTTGACGTACCGGTGAGGCGGCGGGCCCTCCGGCCCGCCGCCCGCCCGTCAGGCGCTCACCAGCTCCGGCTCCGCGGCCACGCGCTTGCGGCCGAGGTTGAACACCCCCACGGCCACCGCGACGACGGCCGCCGCGAGCGGCACCAGCAGCGCCGCGCGGTACCCGTCCAGGAGCGCCCCGGGCTCGCCCGAAGCCGTGGCGGCGACGTTCACCGCGGCCACGCCCGCCAGGCCGAGGGCCGCCCCGAACTGGAACGACGTGTACAGCAGGCCGCCCGCGAGCCCCTGCTCCTCCTCGGGGATGCCGTTGGTGGCGATGATCGTCATGGGGCCGTAGGCGAGCGTGAACGCCAGGCCCACGAACACCAGGCTCGGCAGCAGCTCCCAGTACGTGGAGTCGTGCCCGGCCGTCAGGAACAGCGCGAACGCGATCGCGGCCGACGCGAGCCCGGCCAGCAGCACCGGGGCGTTCCCGAAGCGGCGCACCAGCTTCGGCGTCAAGGTCGGTGCCAGCGCCACGTCGATGCCCATGACGAGCATCGCGAGGCTCGCCTCGATCGTCGTCCAGCCGCGCAGCTCCTGGAGGTACAGCACCGCGAGGAACTGGAACCCGAAGAACCCGGCCATGAACAGCATCCCGATCACGTTGGCGCGCAGCAGCGACCCGGACTTGAAGATCCCGAGCCGCACCAGCGGCGCGGCGTGGCGGCGCTCGACCGCGACGAACACGGCGAGCAGCACGGCGCTCAACGCCACCGTCCCGGCCGTCCAACCGATCCCGACGTGCGCGGCGCGCTCGACGCCCAGCACGAGCACCACGACCGCCGCGGTGACGGTGAGCCCGCCGAGCAGGTCGAACCGCTGGCCGGTCCGATCCGGCGGGGCCTGCCGCGGGATGAGCACGACCGCGGCGACCAGCAGCACCAGCGACAGGCCCACGGGCATGAAGAACACCCACCGCCAGTCGAGGGCCGTCAGCAGCCCGCCGATGACCATCCCGAGCGTGAAGCCCCCGGCGCCGATGGCGCCGTAGATCATCAGGGCCCGGTCGCGCTTGGGGCCCTCCTCGAAGCCGGTCGTGATGATCGACAGCCCGGCGGGCGTCATGAACGCCGCCGCGAGGCCGGTCACGAACCGCGCGGCCACGAGCACGGCCCCGTCCTCGGCGAGCCCGCCGAGGCCGGAGAACAGCAGGAACACCAGCAGCGCGGCCAGGAACACCCGGCGGCGGCCGAGGATGTCGGCGGCCCGGCCGCCCAGCAGCATGAAGCCGCCGTAGCCGAGGACGTAGGCGCTCACGACCCACTGGAGCGACCCGGTGGACAGCCCCAGGTCGTCGCGGATCGAGGGCAGGGCGATGTTGAGCATGGCGATGTCGATGCCCTCCAGGAAGATCGCTCCTGAGAGGACGAGCAGCACACCCCATTCACGGGCTTTCACGGGTTTCTCCTCTTGACGGGTTTCCCTTGCCCGCCAATCGTCGGTCCGGAGCCGTGCGGGAACAACGGCGAAGACCGCAACGTTCATTCAGTCAGACTTACCGATGGAGGACCCCGTGGAACGCGACGAACTCGAATGCTTCCTGATCCTGGCCGAGGAGCTGCACTTCGGGCGCACCGCCGCCCGCATGCGCCTCTCCCGCGCCCGCGTCTCCCAGCTCGTCCAGCGCCTCGAACGCCGCGTCGGCGCCCCGCTCTTCGAGCGCACCAGCCGCACGGTCGTCCTCACCGACCTCGGCGCGCGCTTCCGCGACGACGTCGAACCCCACCACCGCGCCATCGAGGAGGCCCTCGCCCGCACCGCGGCCGCCGCCAGCGGCTTCGGCGGGACGCTGCGCGTCGGCTTCTCCGCGTCCCTCACCGGCGAGATCGCCCTGAACGCCGTCGACGCCCTCCGCGCCGCCCACCCCGAACTCGCCGTCGAGATCTGCGAGATGTCCTTCACCGACCCGTTCTCGCAGCTCCGCGACCGCTACTACGACGTCGTCCTCATGGAGCTCCCCGTCCGCGAAGACGACCTCGCGAAAGGCCCGACCCTCCTCACCGAGGGCCGCATGCTCGCCGTGCCCGCCGACCACCCGCTCGCCGAGCGCCCCTGGCTCACCATGGACGACCTGGCCTCAGTGAACCTGATCGCCACCGACGGCGACCTCCCCGACTACCGCCGCGTCCTCCAGTCCCCGCAGGCGACCCCGTCCGGCCTCCCGATCCCGCGCGGCCCGATCGTCACCAGCCTCCAAGAGGCCCTGGTCTTCGTCGCCGCAGGCAAGGGCGCCCTCCTCATCGGCGCCCACGCCGCCGCCTACCAGGCTCGGCCCGGCATCGCCCACGTCCAGGTCGTCGACGCCGAACCCGTTCGCTACGGCCTCACCTGGCGCGCGGGGGAGCACACCGCCGCCCTCGACGCCCTCGCCGAGCACGTCACCGCCGCGATCCCGGCGGCGCACCGCTCCCTCACGGCCGCTTAGGCTTTCATGACTCTCAGCAGGGCGGGCAGTCCCTTGGCAAGCCCGTCCCGCTCCTCCGCGCTCATTGCCGACGCCCACGCCTCGTACCGCGCGTGCAGCACCTCAGCAGCGCTGCGGTGCAGCTTCCGCCCGGCCGCGGTGATCTCCAACCGGTAGAGCCGCCGGTTCTCCGGGTCGCGCTCGCGCGCGACCAGCCCGTCCGCCTCCAGATCGGCGACCAGTCGGCTGACGCTGCTCTTCTCCAACCCGAGCCGCTCGGCGAGCTCCCGCTGCGACATTCCGGCGTGGTGGTCCAGCTCATGGAGCGCGAACAACTGCGACATCGACATCGCCCGCCCGGGCACCACGTCCTCCATCAGGGCGAACTCCGCGGTGCGCACGACGTCCATCAGCAGGTGGTGCAGGTGATGCGCATCGGAACTCATAGTTGCATCCTACAACCAATCGGCGTACTCTCAAAGTTGTACAGCACAACTATGAAGGAGTAAGAAGATGCCGCACGGCCACGAAGCCCATTCCCACCGGCACGGTGAAGCCATTGAAGGAGGCCACAGCCGCCACTACAACCGCCTCGCCCGCCTCCTCATGAAGCCCCAGTACCGCCGCATCGCCGCCGACATCGCGGCCGCCGCCCCTCACAGCGCCGCCGTCCTCGACATCGGCACCGGCCCCGGCCTCCTCCTCCAAGCCCTCGCCGCCACCCGCCCCGACCTCCGCCTCACCGGCATCGACCTCGCCAAGGACATGATCGACCACGCCACCAAGAACCTCGCCGACCTGGACGTCGACCTCCGCGCAGCCGACGTAGCGGACCTCCCCTTCGACACCGCCGCCTTCGACCTCGTAGTAACCACGTACAGCTCCCACCACTGGTCCAACCCGGTAGCCGCCGCCGTAGAAATCAAGAGAGTCCTCCGCCCTGAAGGCCGCCTCCTCAACTACGACTTCGAAAGGGCCCCATTCAAAACCCTGGAAGAGGCCCTCCCGCGCACCTCCCGCACGAAGTTCCGCGCCCCATGGTCGTTGCTCATGAAGACGATCCGCTTCGAGGCAAGGCGACCGATGACCGAACAATGACGGTGCGATGCCGAACGCCCCTACCGTCCCGGGCATGAACCTGAACCCACTGTCGCCCGAACTCCACCAACTGGCCGAGCAGACCAGCCTCGGCACCCGAAGGGCCGAATACCGGCCCCGCCCGACGCCCTTCGTAGTCCCGCTCGCCGTCGCGCTTACGATCTACGCGCTGGTCATCGCCTGCCTCGCCGGAAGCAACATGCTGGAGAACAACTTCGGCGTCATCATGCTGGTCGTCTTCACCGTGTTCATCGGGCTCGGCGTCCTCAACATCCTCCACATGAAGCGCAAGTCAGGCGCCGGCGACGAGCTCCACCTCTTCGACCACGGCCTGATCGTCAAGGGCCCCAAGGCCCTCGTCTCGCTCCACCACTGGGACGACGCCACCGTCTACCAGCGCCTCTTCCACTACCCCCAGACCGGCCTGACGACCTACAACTACCTCCTCGTCGCCCCCGACGGCGCCGCCATCAGCATCGGCGACCCCAAGGGCGCCACCGGTTCCGCCCTCATGAACCTCCCCGACCTCGACCACTTCACCCTCGGCGCCGCCTTCGACCGCCCCGACGAATGGGGCCCGGCCGTCCAGTCCCACATCACCCGCGCCCAGCTCCCCGCCGTCCTCGCCCGCATCGCCGCCGGCGAGACCGTCACCTTCGGCCCCCTCACCCTCGACCGCGACACCCTCACCGTCGACGGCACCGCCATCCCCCTCACCGGCCTCCAGGACGCCGCCGTCAACGACGGCACCGCGGTCTTCAAGTCCTACAACCGCTACTTCAAGACCCGCGAACCCATCTACACCATCCCCAACTTCTTCGTCTTCAAAGAAGCCCTCCAATCCCAGACCAACCGCCCCTGGTCCTAGCGAGAACCGTTGCGGGAGTTGCCTAGGATGACGCCCATGTCAGTGAACATTCATCTGTACCTCGACGTGGACGACCTCAAGTCGCCGGACGAAGCCGACCGCATCGGAACCGCGGTGGACCTCGTCCTGAAGGACCACGGCATCGAGTCATGGATGGTCGTCCGCGTCCTCCACGAACCGCCGTCCCTCACCGCCAGCAGCGAGCCCTATCCGATCATCATCAGCGGATTCGGCAAGTGGAGCACCCGGTTCGAACACGACATCAAGACCGCGATCCACACCGCCGCCCCCCACGCCCGAATCCGCCTCGACTGGGGCTTCCCCGACGAGGAATAACCCCCGCAAGGGCCCGTGATCCGGCGATGCGGGTTTCAGGTCTCGGCCGGGGCGAAATACTCTGGCAGGATGGCACCACTCACACCGGAGGACCGGCTGCGGCTGGCCCGGGAGATGGACGAGACCCGGCTGCGCATGTTCCGCATGAACGTGCTCCGAGAGCGGCCGGGCATTGAAGCGCAGGAACTGAATCGCACCGTCCTGGACTGGATGGGCCGAGCAGGGATCCAGGACTTCGAAGACTCCGGTGGCGAGCATCCAAAGGCGCAGGAGACGTCCGAGGGGAACGGCCTTGAACGCTCCTACGCCCGCCTCGCCAGAGCATTCGACGGACTCGAAGCGCCATGGTCGCTCGCCGGGAGCCTCGCGGTCTCGGCCCGGGTCGAACCGGCGTACATGGCCCAGGCAAGCGTGATCCTGGCCGTCAAGGACGAGCAGGTCGCGCACGGCATCCTCGACGGTCTGGAGGAGTCGGGTCTCCGCGTGCTCAGCTTCACCGACCAGATGTCCGTCAAGGACTGGGACGACGAGCACGGCCGCCCGGCCAACCCGGAGAACTTCGAGATCGAGCACCACCCCAACGGCCTGGTCGCCGGAGCCCGCCTCGTCGACGAGGCCGGCGACCGCGACCTCGAAGTGGACTTGATCTTCGCCGCCTCCGGCATCGAAGCCGAGATCACCGCCGCCGCCGAGCCGCTGGAAATCCTTCCCGGCCAGGTGTTCCGGGTCGCCCGCACCGGCCACCTCATCGCCCTGACCCTCCTCACCCTCGGCGACACCGGCAGACAGCCCCGGCCCGAAGAGTTCGCCGAAATGGACGCCTTCGCCTCCGAACAGGCATTCAACGGCATCCGCGAACGCGCCGACCTCACCACACTGACCAACGCCGCCACCCCCGAGGACTGGCACCTCGCCTGGAAAGCAGTCGACCTGATGGCAACCCGAAGCGCCACCAGATCCCGAAACCTCCGCGCAGAACTAGCAGCATTCCTAGCCGACTCCGAAGGCTGACCCCCACCACCGTCAGGAGGCACGGGCACTGAAATGGCCCGGACCGAATGGTCTGTGCCTTTCTCACGCACGGTCGGACACAGGTGGAGCGCGCACGACCTGCCTTGCCCAGGATGCGCCCACGCACAAACCCGGTGCGCGGCGAGCCCTGGGCATGCCAAAGTCAGACCACCCCCTCGCTGAACGGAACCTGCACGATGCCTGATTCGAAGACGATGACCCTGTGGCGCCCCTGCGGTTCAGCCGAGCTTGCGCTGGTACGCGAGTCCGGATGGACCGCATGGCCTCCCCGCCTGCCCGACCAGCCGATCTTCTACCCGGTCCTCAACGAGGACTACGCGACGAAGATCGCCCGCGACTGGAACGCGCCCCGAGATGGCATCGGCTACGTGACCCGCTTCCAGCTCGACGGCGCCTTCGTCGAGCGCTACCCGGTCCAGCAGGTCGGCGGCAGCACCATCCTCGAACTCTGGGTCCCGGCCGAAGACCTCGACGATTTCAACCGCCACATCATCGGCCGCATCGAAGTGACCGCCGAGTACCGCAAGAGCGAGGCCTGAACCGGCTCGTCCGACCGTGCATGAACCAGCAAAAGCAAGGTGCTCACGCTTTCCCGACGGTCTCGACTGCGGCTCGGAGCCGCTTCTGCGTGTCGATGAACTTCGGCCAGGCGTCGGTGTCCTCGATCGAACCGAGTCGGTAGTCGGCGATCCTGCTCGCCTTCCTGCCCTCCAGCGCCTCGAATTCGAGCGAACTACCGTAAGAGGTCTCGAAGCTCGTTGACGGCTCAATCTGCTCCCGGTTGTGCAGGTAGAGCTCGGAGCGAAGTGAATCCCTGGTGAAACTCATCCCGTATTGCGTTCCACGAGGAGCCCCGGTCGAGAAGTCGATCCAGTTGACCGAGTTCCTACGACCGGGGCGGCACCATCCATGACCGCGCTGGCTGATCGCATTGGTCAGCTGTTCCCAGAACTCAAGGTAGATCGGTCTTTTACCCTCGCCGTGCTGCTGGGCCGCGGCGGTCGACCGGACTCGTTTCCCCCAGTCATTCGGGGCTGCGACGGTGCTCCTCGCGGAAGTGTCGCGCGATCCATACGACGGCCGCCGCATCGGTCCCTGCGGCGTAGGTCAGCAGCTGGCCGAGGTGGCCGTGGTCGGTGTCGGCGAGCTGGTTCTCGATGATGACTCGATCTCCGGTGGCGGCATCAGTACCGATGAGATCGAGCGAGAAGTCGCCGACCGGATGCTCCGCCAGGGAGGCCGCTCTGGAATCCACACACCGTCCATCTGCTCAGTCTTGTTCTGAGGGTTGTACAGAGAGTGCGGATACGCTAACGTCCTTCATGTAGTGAGGGCGTTACGCAAAGTGGGGGTAAGTCTGACGCCGTTCCTTCCCAAGGGAGGCAGCGTCATGACCGGAAGCGTTCGGGACATCCTTGACCACATTCGAGTCGCGTCGCAGACCAATGCGGAACGAGGCAGACGATTCGAGCAGCTCATGCTTGCCTTCTTCCGTACCGATCCGCAATGGCAGCAGCAGTTCTCCGAGGTGTGGATGTGGGCCGACTCCCCTCTTGCCGAGGACAATGCCACCGACATCGGCATCGATCTCGTGGCGCGAGAGCCCGGATCCGAAGCATTCTGCGCGATTCAGTGCAAGTTCTACGAGCCGGACAAGGTGATCCGCAAAGTCGACCTCGACTCCTTCTTCACCGCCTCGGGCAAGAAGGGCATCAACCGACGGATCATCGTGTCCAGCACCGACAAATGGGGCCCGAACGCCGAGGCCGCCCTCGCGGACCAGCAGGTCGAGGTGACCAGGGTCGGTATGTCCCAGCTCGACACGAGCCCGATCGACTGGAGCAAGGTCGCCTCCGAGCACGCGTGGGCCGCAGGGGAGCGTCTCGGGCCGCGCTATCTGCGCGCCAAGAAGGCGCCCATGTCGCACCAAGACGAGGCGATCGAAGCCGTGCTCGCCGGGTTCGAGACCCACGACCGTGGTCGTTTGACCATGGCTTGCGGCACCGGCAAGACCCTGACTTCGCTCAAGATCGCCGAACGGCTCGCCTCTGCACATGAAGATCCCATCAGCGTGCTGGTCCTGGTGCCGTCGATCGCCCTCCTGGCCCAGACCATGCGCGAATGGGTCTCCGAGGCAGAGGCCGCCTTGCGGCCCTTCGCGGTCTGCTCGGACTCGAAGGTCTCGAAGCAGCCCAAGCAGGCCGATTCAGGGGACCAGGCGGTGCACGACCTCGCTTTGCCCGCCACCACGAACGCAGTAAAGCTCGTTGACCGTATCCGCGGTGGCGACTACGGGCCCGGAATGACCGCGGTCTTCTGCACGTACCAGTCCCTTCCCGTCATTGCCGATGCTCAGGCTTCAGGCATGGACGCCTTCGACCTCGTCGTCTGCGACGAGGCGCATCGCACCACCGGCGCAATGCTTGCCGGGCGGGACGAGTCCAGCTTCACCCGGATCCACGACCCGCAGTACATCGCCGCCGAGCGGCGCCTGTACATGACCGCGACGCCGCGGATCTTCACCGAGCCCGCCAAAGCGGACGCCCAGCGGGCGAGCGTCGAGCTCTGCTCGATGGACGACGAGGCGAGGTTCGGACCTGAGTTCCACAAGCTGGGTTTCGGAGAGGCGGTCCAGGCCGGGTTGCTCGCGGACTACAAGGTCTTGGTGTTGAGCGTCGATGCGGGATATGCGGTCAAGACCTTGCAGGTAGAACTCGCCGACGACAACATGGAGCTCAATGTCGCCGACGCCGCAAAGCTCATCGGGGTTTGGAACGGACTATGCAAGCGCCTCGGGCCCTCGATCGAGGAGAGCGGGTTCCGCGCAGATGAGGTTCCCATGCGGCGAGCCGTCGCCTTCGCACAGAACATAGCCGCGTCGAAGCACTTGACCGAGGTGTTCTCCCAAGTGACCGAGCGGCTCGGTAGGACCTCCGAGGAGAGCCTCCGTTGCGAAGTGGAGCACGTCGACGGGACGATGAACGCGCTGGAACGCGGCAGGGCGCTCGAATGGCTGAAGTCCGACCCGGGTCAGGGAACCGCCCGAATTCTCTCCAACGCCAGATGTCTGTCCGAGGGCGTGGACGTGCCAGCGCTCGACGCGGTGCTGTTCCTGCACCCGCGCAATTCGGTCATTGACATCATCCAGGCCGTGGGCCGAGTAATGCGGCGGGCTCCTGGAAAGGAGTACGGCTACATCATCCTGCCGATTGCCGTTCCGGAAGGCGTACCCCCGAACGAGGCGCTCGACGACAATGAGCGCTACAGGGCCGTATGGCAGGTCCTCAACGCCCTCCGCTCTCATGACGACCGATTCAACGCCGAAGTCAACCGCATCGGACTCAACAAATCCCGCTCCGACAGGATCCTGACTGGGCACATAGCCGCCGACGACCCAAGCGACCTTGGGAACCTTGTGCAGGCCGCCCGCAGCGGCATGGCATCGGTCGAGGAATGGCGCGACGCCATCTACGCGCGGATCGTGCAGAAAGTGGGCACGCGGGTCTACTGGAAGGAGTGGGCCAAGGAGATAGCGGATATCGCGGGCAATCACATGACCCGTATCCGAACAGCCCTCGCTCTCCCCAGCAAGCGAGAAGCGTTCGACGCGTTCGTGGCCGCCCTGCGCGCGAACCTCAACCCCTCCATTTCAGAACAAGACGCGATCGAGACGCTCGCCCAGCATCTGATCACGAAGCCGGTCTTCGACGCTCTCTTCGAGCGGTACGCATTCGCGACGCACAACCCGGTCTCCCGAGCCATGGAGACTGTGCTTGATGTGCTGGACGATCAGGCATTGGACTCGGAACGCGATAGGCTCAAACGGTTCTACGAGCAGATTCGAGTCCGGATCGAGGGCATCGACAATCCCGCCGGACGCCAGAAGATTCTCCTGGAGCTGTACGAGCAATTCTTCAAGAACGCCATGCCGCAGGTTTCTGATCGGCTCGGTATCGTCTACACCCCGGTTGAAGTCGTCGACTTCATTCTCCAGCTCACCGACCAGGCACTGCGCAAGTACCTCGGCGCCTCGCTGAGTGACGAAGGGGTTCAGATCATCGACCCGTTCGCGGGAACGGGTTCGTTCATTGTCAGGCTCCTCCAGTCAGAACTCATCCGGCCCGAGGACCTCGTTCGGAAGTACAGCAGTGAACTGCACGCGAACGAGATTATCCTGCTCGCCTATTACATCGCGGCAGTCAACATCGAAGAGGCGTTCCACAGTCGGTCTGGGAATGCTGAGTACCGGCCGTTCGATGGCGTTGTCCTGACTGACACATTCCAGCTCTATGAAAGCCGACCTGAGGCTTCAAGCGGCGTACTTGGGGACAACATCAACCGCGCGGTGCATCAGCAGAGCGTCCGCATCATCGTTATACCCGCCAATCCACCGTACTCCGTGGGCCAGAACAACCAGAACGACGGCAACCAGAACCTGAAGTATCCGGAACTCGATCGGCGTATCCGCGAGACATACGCAGCCAGATCGACCGCCACCAACAAGAACTCGCTGTATGACTCCTACGTGCGGGCACTGCGCTGGGCGAGTGACCGGATCGAGGACGATGGTGTGATCTGTCTTGTCCTGAACAGCGGGTTCATCGACGGGAATACCGCCGCAGGGCTGCGCCGCACCCTCACCGAGGAGTTCGACGCGATCTACTGCTTCAATCTCCGAGGCAACGCGAGAACAGGAGGCGAACAGCGGAGAGCAGAGGCCGGCAATGTTTTCGGGGCCAGCACTCGCGCAGGGATTGCGATCCTTCTGCTTGTCAAAGGCGGCAGAGCGGCTGAGGGCGACGCGTGCCGTCTCTTCTACGGAGACATCGGTGACTATCACGATCGAAAGCGCAAGTTGGAGATAGTGGTGAACGGAACCAACCTAATCCGGGCGAAAGGCTTGGATGCCTTCGGATGGCAGCAACTCGACCCTGAAGCGGACGGCGATTGGATCAACGTTCGAGACAAGCGATTTCAGGGCTTCCTCGCGATGGGAGACAAGAATGCGGGGGCCATGGCACCGATCTTCGAGACGCATACGAGCGGGCTCAAGACAGGGCGAGACGCATGGATGTACAGCTTCTCCGGTCCTACTGTGAGCAGCAATGTGCAGCCGATGATCGACTTCTACAACGGCCAGGTGGACCGGCTGGAATGGTCGAGTGGAGGCGAGACCGACAACGTCTCGGCCGCTGGTGTAGCCAGCGAAGATATCGTCGCCGGCGAAAGCCGATTCAGTTGGAACAGAGCGGATCTAGGAAGGCTGCGGCGAGGAGAGCGGATTCGGTTCAATGAACACCGGGTATTCGAGGCCTATTACCGGCCGTTCACCAAACAACATGTCTACTTCACGGCCGATACCAGTGATTGTGTCTACCAGCTTGAACGATCATTTCCCGAACCGGACCTCGGGAACGTGGGTTTCTATACCGTCGGAGCGGGCTCGGCGGTCCCGTTTTCCGTGCTGGCGACCGACGCCGTTCCGAACCTGCATGTGACCGGAGCCGGTAGCGGCGGAAAGTTCTTCCCGAGATTCACCTACCTCAAGAACGCACCGGGTGGAACACTGTTCGATCAGAATCCTCCCCGGTACACACGAGAAGACAACATCAGTGACACCGCCTTGGCGGACTACCGGGAGACCTACCGAGACGGCTCGATCTCGAAGGACCACATTTTCCACTACGTCTACGGCATCCTGCACTCGCCGGTGTACCGGTCTGAGTTTGAAGCGGACCTCCGAAAGTCGCTGCCTCGCGTCCCCAAAGTCGCGCAGTTCCACGAATTCGCTCGTTTGGGTAGCCGACTGATGGGGTTGCACCTCGCCTACGAGTCGGTCGAGCCGTATTCCGGCATCCGAGAGATCGTTGGCGAAGCCAAGGCGGCCGCCCCTGCGGACCTCTACCGTGTCGACCGCAAGATGCGATTCGCATCCCGACAGGATCGCACCCGGATCGTCTACAACTCCCACGTCACGCTCACCGACATCCCTGAAGCCGCCTACCGCTACCAGATCGGCTCCCGTTCGGCCGTCGAGTGGATCATGGACCGCTACTACGTCCGCACCGACAAGGCCAGCGGCATCGTCAACGACCCCAACGACTGGTCCGAAGATCCGCGCTACATCGTCGACCTACTCAAGCGCATCGTGACCGTCAGCCTGGAGACCATGGCGATCGTGGACGCCCTCCCGCCGCTGGAGATCCTGCCGGATCAATGACCTGATCTCACTGCGAACAAGCCGAACTCTGCCAGAAGTCCGCGTTCCGGGGGCGTGTCCGGTATGCGACACGTTCGAGGGACGCCCGATTCGATGGAAGTCGGTAATATCCCCACTACTGCACGCCCCCTCATCGAAGGGCAGTCGGCCCATGGACTCGATTCCGCACCAGGAATCCCGAGCTGAAATCATTCGTGCCGTCAAGGCCAAGTCGACGCGGCTCCGGACCGCAACCTCGAACACCCTCGTCGCCGTCATCGGGGCCGCGGCCCTCGCGCCGGTCATCGCCGCGGGCGCCGGTTCGGCTCCGATCGCACTCGCGGTCGCCGGGGTCATCGGCGGTGTCGGCGGAGGCCAGCTCGTGACGCTGCTGCAACGCAGCGCCGATCGCATCCGCGGGCAGCGCCCAGGGACTCCCGACACCGATCTCCCCCAACTCATCCAGCAGACGATCCAGACCGAGATCGCGACGCGACTGGATCGCGGTGACGCCGAGGCCGGACACCTGCTCGCCGAGGTCGTGCAGTTCATTGAGCGCGTCGACGGGTTCGAAGCGGCCCTGGACGGCGCCGCCGGCGAACTGCACGACCGCCTCCGCGCCGAGTTCGCTGCCCTGGAGGGTCGCACTGGAGACATCCTCGAATCACTGGCGGACATTGAAGCCGGGCAGACTCATCTCATCGACCGCTTCGACGAGTTCGAGAAGCGGTATTCGCACGGATCCCGGCTGCCGGCATCGCCGACGCTTCCGGCCGGGAATCTCGGTGTCGAACCGGACGACCTGTCTCCGTCCGTGCAGATCGCCCTTCCACCGCCGCAGCTCGAAACCTGGACCCCAGGGGCCGAGATCACCGCAGGCCGGGAGCGCTATCTGCTCTACGACCGCCAGACCGCCGAGCGGCTCGCACCGGACAGCTCCATCCGACTCAGCGCCGCTCTCGCACAACGGCTTGCTCCGACCCGGGACCGAGGCGCCCGCTTCGTATGGCTCCGGCAACTCAAACGGCTGCGGCCCGGGCTCATGGCCCGCGCAGCCGAGAGCGGGCTGCGACGGGAGCACGAACTCCTGGCCGAGATCGGCTCCGAACGCGGAGTCGCTCGGGCGTTCCCGAAAGCCGTCCAGCTCGAGACCGATGGCACCACCATGACTTCGGCACTGGCATGGCCGACGCAGCGGCGCGGCACCGCCCCCTGTGATGGACTCGACGGCCTCGCCCCAGACGATGGGCGGCCGCTGAGCGAATGGGCGCTCGCCGAACTTCTCGCCGGTCTCGCCGGTCTGTGCGATGCGCTCGGAATCCTGCACCGTCGCGGACTCAGCCACCGCGATCTCACGCTTGAAGGCATACTCCTGGCAGAGGCCCGGCGACTGGCGCTGCGGGATCTCGGCAGAACAGGGAGCGCACCCGCCCACGGCGAGACACAGAGCCCTTACGCCGCACCGGAACAGCGGCGCCGAAGTGAAGCACCGCCGGGGCCGTCCACCGACGTGTACCAGCTCGCCGCGCTCACCTACCAGCTCGCGGCGGGACACCCGCCGCCCGGCGTCTCCGCACCGCCATTGCGTACGCAGGCTCCGGATGCACCCGGGAAGCTCGCCTCCGAGATCGACAGCGCGCTCTCCGCCCGGCCCGCCGACCGGCCCACCGCTCCCGCCCTCGGTGACGCGTTCCGCGCAATCGCCGACGAACTCGCATAAGGAGACCGCTTGCGCACCCTCGTGCTCCCGCGTCCGATCGTCCTGGTCCCCGGCAAGAACCTCCCAGGAAAACTCCGCACGGCCGCCAGTGACGACCCGCGAATGCCCGGCGATGTCGGACAGGTCCTCCGGAAACTCGTCGAGCTCAACAACGGCAGCGGGATCCCGGCGACCGTTCCCGCACCGAAGCAGGGCCAGGACTGGGGATGGTTCGCCTACACCCCCGATTACAAGATCCGCCTGTTCCTCACCCGGGATCGGGACGCCTACATGATCGCGTTCGTGGCGTCCCTGAGATACGACGATCATCAGCGCCTTGCTGAAGGCTGCCTCAAACTGCGGGCACCCGGTTGGACGGCGGTGCCCAGCCCGCCGCAGATCCCTTACGGTTCGGTGGCCTATTCAAGGGAGATCGCGGACGCGTGGAAGCAGTTGGAAGCCGAGCGAGCCGCCGCACGCGGGTCAGCGCCGCTGAACCCGCGCCAGACCGGGTTCCTGGACATGCTCGACGAGATGATCGACGCCACTGAGACGATCAGTCGGAACCAGACCGAGAAGTCCAATGCTGCCCTGTACCGAGCCAAGCACTCCACTGGCGAGCAGCGCTTCGGCCGCCACTCGGTGTACCGGTTCGACATGGCGGGCGAGCATGAGCTGGGCGAGGGCAAGTACGTTCATCACGTCGAACGGCCCGACATCAAAGGCCAGGTCACCAGAGTCAGCGGCGGCACCGTCACGGTGAAGTTCGACGTGCCGATCGACTGGGATGCGCTACCGCAGGTCGGCGAGCTGCGAGAGACCCCGAACGCCACGGTCTTCAGGACCCAGCGAGAATCGGTCGAGCTCCTGCGTGCGGGCAGATCCGAGAACCCGCATCTGCTCCGAACCGTCGTCGACCACCGAGTCGGGCCGATTCCGGGACGTTCGTTCACTCCGGATGAGCCGCTCGACGCGGAGCAGCGGCTCGCGTTCACGAAGGCGCTCAACGTGGAGGACCTGCTGCTAGTGCACGGCCCCCCAGGCACCGGGAAGACTCGGACCATCAGCCAGACGGCCCGATCGGCCGTCCACGACCTCGGCCAGAAGGTACTGATCTCGTCGCATTCGAACCGGGCGGTCGACAACGTCCTGGCCACGCTGCCGAACGACGTCGAGGTGATTCGCGTCGGCTACCGGGAGGCGGTCACTCCCGATGGCCACGCCTACCTCCTTGAGAACCGCGAAGCCGAACTTCGCGAACGGGTGCGGGTCGCGGCGGCGATGAAACTGGAGCCCTACGGACACCTTGCCACGGCCGAGGCATGGGTGTCGGAGTTCAACGCCCGGACCGACCGGCTCAGCACGGCCGCAGGCCTGGTGGCGGACGCCGACAAGGCGGTCGCGGCGCGCACCTCCGCCGCGGCAGCCCCGTTCCAACCGCAGATCGGGCAATGCGAGCGCGAGATCGCGTCGGTATCGGGCCGCCTCGCGCGCGTTCGCGCCCGCCAGAAGCGAATTGCGACGTGGAAGAGCGGAGCCGAAGCGAGAGCCGGCAACCTGCTCATCGGGTGGATGCTGCGCTTCGTCATCGCCGTGCTGGCGCGTATGGAATCCTCCGCCGAAGGGCGAGGCGACCGTATCGACACCGAGCTGCACGAACTTGAGACGCTGCACGCCGAGGCCGCGGCTGCGCGAGACCGGGCGATCGCAATCGATGCCGGAGTTATCGAGGCACGGCAGCGGCGCACCGCGTGTGAAAGCGAGGGCCAAGGCGATTGGCACGAAGTGCGAAAAGCCGCTGAGGCGCTGCGCACGGCCCTGCGTGGACTCATCGCAGTCGACCATCCGCCGCGACCTCCTGAACGGCCCGCCGCCGAAGACACGGATCTGCGCGCGGCGGCCGCCTGGGCCGGCACGCAACGCGAACGGCTGCACCGCGAACTCCCGCTCCTGCGCGGCCGCCGAGACCTGCTCACCAGGTGGCACGCGGCCGTCGACACCGCAAAGGACCAGCTGAACGGCGAACTCATCCGCTACGCCGACATCATCGCCGCCACCTGCACCGGATCCGCCTCCCGCCCAGAGCTGTCAGGAGTCGAATTCGACCTCGCCGTGATCGACGAAGCCGGCCAGATCGGCATCACCGACGTCCTCGTTCCGCTCACCCGCGCCCGCCGAGGCGTGCTCGTCGGCGACCACCAGCAGCTCCCGCCGTTCCTCGACACCGAGGTCGACGCTTGGGGCGCCGGCCTCCGCAACCCGCAGATCCGAACCCTGCTCTCCAAGAGCGCCCTGGAGGTCCTCACCGGCGCACTGCCTCCGAGCAACCAGGTCTCGCTGATCCGACAGCGCCGGATGCCCGAGGTGCTCGCCGACTTCATCTCCCGCAACTTCTACCAATCCCGGCTCGAAACCGAACACGCACGGCCCCATCGCGACCCGCTCATGCAGACTCCGATGACTTTTATCGACACCTCCGGACTGCCGCCGCACCGGCGTTTCGAGCAGTCCGGGAAGGTGCGCGAACGGTGGGCGTCGAGCGGCAGTGCCAACGACGCCGAGGCCGAGATGCTCGCCGGACTCGCGGCGTACTACCACGACCAACCGGGGGACTGGTGCGTCATCGTTCCCTACCGCGCCCAACTGCAACTGATCAGAGCCAAACTGCGCAGACTCATCTCCGACCCCGAGGCCATCGAACGCGACACCGGCACCGTCGACGCCTTCCAGGGCGGCGAACGCGAGGTCGTCCTCTACGGGTTCACCCGGAGCAACAAAGCCGGCCGCGTCGGATTCCTGCGTGAATTGCGGCGCGTGAACGTGGCTTTCACCCGTGCCCGCTCGCAGCTGATCATCACCGGCGACCTCTCCACCCTCTCCCGCAGCACCGACCCGGGATTTCGCGACCTCATGGAGGACATGCAGTTGCACCTCAACAGCCGGGGCGACATCCGGCCCTACAAGGAGATCGAAGTGCTCCTCAAGGACCTCCGCGGCGAAGGCGGCGCACATGGCAGGCGGTGAGTCGGCGTTCACCTATCGGCGCGGGAGGGCCATCGAACACGCCCGCCACGAACTGGGCCTGACACCCACCAGGATCTTCGCCTGCCTGTTGCCGCTGTGGCGAGTAGAGATCCAGGCCACGGTCACCCTGGGCCGACCCTACGACCTCATCGACCGCTTCCTGGAGGAGGCGATCGCCACGGCCGGACTCGACACGGCTTCCGCGCTGGCCGACTTCTACTCCCTCGACGACATCCTCGTCGATCGGGCGCTGCGGTTCCTCGTCCGTATCGACCACCTGGTCGAGCACCGCGGGCGCTATCGGCTGACCGATCTCGGTCGACGTTCGATCCAGGAGGGGGAACGCTTCGAGCGCAAGAAAGGGGATCGCAGGGTGCTCTACTTCGAGGCGCTGACGTCACAGCCCCTGACCCGCGAGTACTACGACACCAAGAGCGTCTCGATCGTGGAGTCGCACGAACTTCAACGTTTCACCAAGCCCGACAAAGGCGTCCGGTTCCAGCCGGTGGGGCCCGTGGACGGCCTGCACGCGAATGCGCTCCAAGCCCTCGCCCGGCGGCCCGACCGCGATCGGTTCAACCTTCCCGGCGGCGTGGAGGACCTCGTGGCGCTCGGTGCCGATCGGCAGGTGTATCTGCCGGCGTACGTGATCCGCGCCGAACCGCAGGGCGGCGGACGGCCCCATTGCCTGGTCTACTCGCAAGTCGGGGCCAAACACGACCCCGAACTCTCCGAGGCTTGCACGAGTCATGCGTTCCTGGCAGCGCGGCTTGAGCAGATGGAGACACAGGGTGTCGGTGGGTTCGACCGTGAACGGATCGCCGAATGGCTCGACCGCCAAGGTTTCAGCTCGCGGACTCCGGTCAAGCGGGTCCGGGGCGTGTGGCGGGTGGAGCTCCCGGAGAAGACGTTCGGAGGCAAGGACCGGCCGGCGACCAGAAAGATCGGCCAGTACGAGGTGACCCGCGAGATGATCCTGCAACTGTGGTGCGGCTCGCCGCACGCTCGAACGAGGGCGCTCCTGGCGCGCGCCGCCGTCTACCTCGCCTCCGCCTACTCACCGAAGCCCGACCAGGCCAAAGCACGCCTCACCCTGTTCCGTCAGCAGCTCGAACTCGACCCGATCGGCCTCGGCCGCTTCGCCGATCTCGCCGCCGAGGCCGGCCACCACCATCTCGCCGAGCAACTCCGTGAACTGCGGTGAGGCCCGACCGAGATCACGTTCGGTCGGGACCAGAAGCCGGCGATCGGCGACCCTAGATCAGGGGCCAGTCGACGGCGGTGATTCCGAGCATTGCGAAGAGGGTCGCGAAGATCAGCAATGCGAGGACGACGATGGGAATCAGGCCGCGTACGGTCGGTTGGATGCGTTGGATCCGGCCTTCGAGGCCCTCCGGCCTCATCATTTCGAGGTCGGGATCGGGCCGGCAGTCGGCGCCGAATGCACCTACCTTGCTTCCGAGCGCGATCATTGCCACTGCTCTGGACGGGTTCGACAATGCCACGGTGAGGTCTTCCAGGACCGATCTGACGTCTTCGGGCAGATCGGCGTCGAGACTCCTTGATGATCTCGAGTACTCCCCGAGGAATCGGGCCGACCCGAGCAAGACGAACACATCTGCACGGTTGCCGCTACCACCTGAGAATCGGAGTGTTCGGATAAGACGACGGGCCTCGCGGCCGAGGAGGACCGGCAGCTCATCGCGTCGCGAGTGGGCCTTTCGGAGAGGTTCGTCGCTCGGGCGTTGAAGCTCCTGCAATGCGAGGTTCAACGCTCTGGATCGTGCATACCCCCGGCGGCAGCAGCGCAAGCATACGAATGCGGCGGTGAACGCTCCGAGCGCGATGCCGAATCCGAACGCTTCAAGCTCTGTGTTGCTGAAACGCCCGTAGGCGAATGTCAGATAGAAGAACTCTGCCGCGAGGACGTATCCGGTTGCCACCGCGGCCCATCTCGTGAACCAGTAGCGACCGAGCTCGTATTCGCGCTTGCGTTTCTCACGCCGGTCGTCATCCGAACTGATCTCGATACGATCGTGTAGCCCGGGAAAGTACCGCTTCATCTGGGGTCCTTCGAAGTTCCATCTCGACGAACTGACGCTGAGCATCACAAGTGAAGAGAAATACAGAGCCGAGATCGCAATAAGCACGGGTGACCCGAAGTGCCCTCGATTCACCTGGATCGGCCACGCCGCCCAGCCGTAGACGACGGCGGCGGCGAATCCGGTTCCGATGAGGCTGAGGATTGCGGCAGACAGGGGATGTGCAAGCCTCATCAATCGGCGGGCGCCGCTGTCGACGACCAGGACGAGCATGAATGGAATGCCGAACATCGCCGATCCTCCGACCAGCCAGCCGACCAGCAGTCGCAAGAACTCTTGAAAGGCCATAGCGGAACTCCTCACGCGAGATCTGAAAATTTGCACTATATGTGTATTTCAAGCGATAAATGAGTCGGTGTCACTCGCATGGTTCAAAGGCCGGTTCGAAGCCTTCGGTCGGTCTGAGCCGCCATCGCATTGCCGGACTCCGATATGAGTGGGGCGCTGGTAGTCTCGTAGGGCGTTGAGCAGGGTTGACAGTTGCTCAGAGACGTCGACACCGGGAGGCCGTTCTATGCCCGCACAGCAGTCCGCGGAGCGTGAAGGAGTGCCGTCGGTCGGGGACCGGGTCGAAGTGCGCGGGTCCAGGTGGATGGTCGCTGACGTGATCGTGTCCGGCGCGGACACGATCGTCGAAGTGAACAGCCTCGCCGACGACGCCTTCGGCGAGCAGCTGCGACTCGTGTGGGAACTCGAACCGGGACGCCGCGTGCTGCCGTCCTCCGGCCTGCCCGAGGTGACCCGCGACGGCTTCGACAAACCCGCGCAGCTCGCCGCCTTCCTCGACGCCATGCGATGGTCGGCCCTCACCAGCGCCGACACCCGCAACCTCCAGGCGCCGTTCCGGTCCGGAGCGGACATCAAGCTCTACCAACTCGAACCGGTCTGGCGGTCCCTGTCTGCTCCGCGCGTGAACCAGCTCCTCGCCGACGACGTCGGCCTGGGTAAGACCGTCGAAGCCGGCCTCGTCGCCAGCGAGCTGATCCTGCGCAATCGCGCCAAGCGCGTCATGATCGTCTGCCCGGCCGGGCTCACCACTAAATGGCACGACGAGATGCGCAGGCTCTTCGGCCTGGAGTTCACCATCGTGAACGCCCAGACCTACACCGACCTGCGGCGCGAGCGGGGCAACGGCGCCAACCCCTTCGAGGTCTATCGCAACACGATCGTCAGCCTCCCGTGGCTGCGCGGCCCCAAGGCCGAGCGCCTGCTCTTCGGCGAGCTGCTGCGCGGCGCGGGGGAGGACACGCGTCCGTACTTCGACCTGCTCATCCTTGACGAGGCCCACCACATCGCCCCGTCCGCCCCGAAGCAGCGCTACGCCGTCGACTCCCAGCAGACCAAGACCATGCGGGAGCTCGCGAAGCACTTCACGCACCGCCTGTTCCTCTCTGCCACCCCGCACAACGGCTACCCGGAGTCGTTCACCGCGCTCCTGGAGATTCTCGACCCGGCCCGCTTCGCCCGCGGCGTCGCGCCCTCGCAGCAGGCGCAGGACGAGGTCGTGATCCGCCGCCTCAAATCCACGATCACCGGGTCCGACGGCAAGCCGGAGTTCCCGGAACGCAAGGTCCGGGACCTGCGGCTCGACTACGCCGAAGACGAGATCGACGTGCACCGCTGGTTCAGCGAGTTCACTCAGGCCCGCCGATCCCGCCGCGTCAAGGGACGCCGCGGCCGGGCCGCCGCCGACCTGGTGACCCTGCTGCTCAAGAAGCGGCTCCTGTCGAGCCCGCAGGCCTTCGCCAACACCTACGAGACCTACGCCGGCGCACTGCCCGCCGCCCCGGCCGCCGCCAGCGACGAGGTCCCGGAGTTCTACGACGAGGTGTGGGACGAGGAGGCCACCCTCGACGACGACGAGCTCTACGACTTCGAGGACGAGCACCTGCGGCGATCGGCCTCCCACCAGGAGCGCCTGGACCCGGCCGAGCACGAGCTCTTGTCCCGTATCAACGACTGGGCGAGGAAGCACCTGTCCGCGCCCGACACCAAGGCCGCCCGCCTCCTCGCCTACCTCGGCGAGGTCTGCAAGGCCGGTGACGACTGGACCAACGAGCGGGTCGTGGTCTTCACCGAGTACCGCGACACCCTCCACTGGTTGCAGGACCTCCTCGACTCCCGCGGCTTCGACCGCGACCGCGTCGCACTGCTCCACGGCGGCATGGACATCGACGAACGCGAGCAGATCCGGCTCGCGTTCCAGGCCGACCCCACAGAGAGCACTGTGCGGGTCCTCCTCGCCACCGACGCCGCCGGTGAGGGCATCGACCTCCAGAACCACTGCCACCGGCTCGTCAACTACGACATCCCCTTCAACCCCAACAAGCTCGAACAGCGCGCCGGGCGCATCGACCGCTACGGCCAGCGCCACAGCCCCGAGGTCTACAACTTCGTGCCCGCCCCGACCGCGGGCGACTCCGCGTTCCTCGGCGAGATCGAATTCCTCGCCCGCGTCGCGGAGAAGGTCAGCCAGATGCAGACCGACCTCGGCTCCGTCAACCCGGTGCTGGCCGAAGGACTCCAGCGGCGCCTCGCCGGGGACACCACGGTCGGGGACGTGGAGACCCTGGCCCAGCAGGCTGCCGCACGCGGCAAGAAGGCCGGCGAGGTCAAGGCCGCCGCGAACGTCTCCGAGCAGGTCGAACGACTCGGCGAGAAGTACGAGAACAGCGTCGACGAACTCCACCTTCACCCCGAACGCATCCGGCGGGTCGTGGACACCGCGCTCGGCCTCGCCCACCAGATGCCGCTCAAGCCACGCCCGATCGGATACGGCCACCCCGCGACCGAGTTCGACGTCCCGGTGATGACCGGCGAATGGGTGCGCGCCACGAAGAACCTCGTAGCGCCGTTCACCCCCGAGGGGCAGGAGCCGCACCAGCGCCCGGTCACCTTCGATCCGCTTGTGGCCCACGGCCGCGACGACGTGGTCCTGGCGCACCTGTCGCATCCGCTGGTCGACATGTCATCGCGCCTGCTGCGCGCCGCGGCCGACTCCGACCGGATCGACCTCCACCGCGTGACGGCCGTCGTCGGCCCCGACGACCTGGAGGACATGTTCGTCGCCGCCTACGCCAAGTACACCGTCACCGGCGGCGGCTCGACCCAGCTGCACCAGGAGATCATGGCCGTCGGCGGCTGGCTCGACGCCCGCACCGGCCGGTTCCGCCGCGAGAACCTGACCCGGACGGGCCTGATCCTCGAAGCGGCCCTTGACAAGGGCACCGAGGCCGGACCGGGCACCAAACTGCGCCTGTCCGAGCACTGGCCCGAAGTCGACCGCGGCCTGCGCGACGCGCTCACCCGCCGCACCGCCGAACGCGACGAGTCGCTCCAGAAGAAACTGGAGCAGCGCGTCGCCGAGGAGCAGGAGCGCATCCGCTTCGCCTACCGGCAGTTCCGCGCCTCTCTCGAAGAGGCCATCCACGGCCGCAAGACGAACGAGGATGAACTGTTCGGCCTCGCCGAACTCGAACTCGACCAGGCCCGCCGCGACGAGGGCCACTGGGCCGAGCGTCTGGAACAGCTCGAGACCGAGAGCGAACGCGAACTCGCCGCCGCCCGCGACCGCTACGCCGATCCGAAGGGCCACCGCACGCCGCTGGCGATCGTGTGCGTCGTACCTGAGAGGGACAACCGTTGAGCCGCATCATGAACCGCAAGCGCCGCACCGGCTCCGACCGCACCCAGGTCCACCAAGACTGGATCGAGCTCATCGACACCGACGGACCCTGGCTGTCCCTGCCGGTGCTCACTGAGACCTGGCCCGACCTCGACGCCGTCACTCCTGAGCGACGCGCCGAACTGCGCGCGGCCCACGGCGAATGGGCCGACGACCCCCGCGACGCCACCCGCTGTCGCGCCTGGACGCAGACGCTCCTCGCCGACTTCCTCGGTTGGGGCGACGGCCTGCACTGGGCCGCTGAGCCGGGAGCGGCGGTCGACGGCATCGAGCCGGTCCACATCGGCCAGCACGACACCACCGTCAGCCCCGACTTCACCCTCCACGACGCCGACGCGCCCCGCATCATCGGCCTCATCACCCCGCCCGACAATCACCCCGCCAAGCGCATGAAGGGCGAGACCTGGGCCGCCACCCCGATCGACCGAGTCCTGCGCCTGTGCGCCGCGAACAAGATCGAACTCGGCCTCGTCACCGACGGTCGCTTCCTCGCGCTCGTCTACGCACCCGCCGACGGACCGAGCGCCTACGGCGTCTTCGACACCATGACCATCACCGACCACTCCGACCTGGTGGTCCTGCGCGCCCTGTTCAGCCTCCTGAACCGCCGCCGCTTCACCGACTACCAGACTGAACAGCAGCTCCCGAACCTGTTCCACCAGTCGGCCGACCGCGAGGAAGAACTCACCGAGACCCTTGGCGTTCAGGTCCGCCGCGCGGTGGAGCTCCTGGTCGAAGCCATTGGCCGCGCCCACAAGGCCAAGAAAGAACGCGACGGCATGGGCATCACCGTCATCGGCGAAGACGGCACCCGCCGCCTCGTCGAAGCCGACGAGGCCTACCGCGGCGCGGTCACCGTCATGATGCGCCTGGTCTTCCTGCTGTTCGCCGAGGAACGCCGACTCCTGCCGGCCGACAACCCGCTCTACGCCGAGGCGTACTCCGTTGCCGAATCCGCGCAGGTCCTTCAAGAGCGTGTCGACTCCGGTAGCGAAGCACTCCTGGAGCAGAGCCACCGCGCCTGGCTGCGGCTCTTGGCGCTGTTCAACGCCGTCCACCGCGGAGTCGACACCGAAGAGTTGTCCATCCCGGCCTACGGCGGCTCCCTGTTCGACCCTGAGGCATACCCGTGGCTGTTCGACCAGCAGCAGCCGCTCGTCATCGACGACCGGACCCTGCATAACGTGCTGAAGTCCGTCACCACGGTGTGGATGAGCGCCGGAAAACAGAAGACCCCCAAGTCCCTCAACGGCATTCAGCTCGCCGACCCGAAGCGCAGGCCTAAAGGCGAATACCGGACGCTGAACTTCGACCGCCTCGGAGTCGAGCAGATCGGGTACGTGTACGAGGGCCTGCTGGCGTGGGAGGGCCGCTGGTCCACCGAGGTTGTGGTAGGGCTCGTCGGTAAGGAGAGT
The DNA here is from genome assembly GCF_040644205.1 of Glycomyces sp. NPDC047010. Taxonomy (NCBI): domain Bacteria; kingdom Bacillati; phylum Actinomycetota; class Actinomycetes; order Glycomycetales; family Glycomycetaceae; genus Glycomyces; species Glycomyces sp. NPDC047010. Next base: position 104,136 of record NZ_JBEYVY010000013.1, read on the forward strand.
AAGGAAGCCGAGGTCTCACTGAGGGACCTGGAGGCGATGTGGGCTCGCGCGGGCGAGGATGTGGCGGCGCTGGCGGAAGCGCTGTACGAACGTTTCGAGAAGCACGGCAAGTCTGGCATCGGCACGGCCAAAGCGATCGAGAAACTTCTTGAACCGATGGACGCTGAGCAGCGGGAGCGCGCTGAGCGGGATCTGTTGTCGGTCACCGGAAATGACCCGCAGTTGACGGCTCGGCTAATGCCGTTCTATGGGGTCATCCGGGCGGATTTGCGCGGCCAGGCGACGGTGGTACTGCCCGAGACGCTGTACATGACCGAGTCGGAGCTGCGAGGGAACACGGGCGCGCACTACACGCCGAGGAAGCTCGCGGATGAGGTTGTACAAGGCGCACTGGATCCGCTCGTGCATGAGCCAGGGCCGCTACAGACAGCGGACACGGATGCGTGGCTGCTCAGAGGGAGTGCCGACATTCTGAGTCTGAAGGTTGCTGACATTGCGATGGGCTCAGCGGCGTTCCTGGTGGCGGCTTGCAGGTACTTGTCAGAGCGTTTGATCGAAGCTTGGGGCTTCGAGGGCGACCCGCGCGGCGCGGTCGCCGAGGGAAGAATTGGCGCTGGGGGCGAGGACCCGAACCTGATCGAAGCTCGGCGGCTTGTTATCGAACATTGCCTGTACGGGGCGGATATCAACCCGGCAGCGGTCGAAATGGCGAAGCTATCGTTGTGGCTGGTGTCTATGGACAAGGATCGACCGTTTACCTTTCTCGATGACAAGCTGGTCTGCGGCGACAGCTTGCTGGGGATCACGAGCGTGGAGCAACTGGAGTACATGCACCTGAATCCGGCCGAAGGTCGGAAGCTTCATGAAGGAACGATCCTCGATTTCACCGCTCAAATCAGGGAACTGGTGAGGGAGGCGGCCGAGACCCGCAGGGAGATCGCCGAAATTGGCGATAAGAGCGCTGAGCAGCAGGAACAGAAGCGCGAACTGTTCTCCCTCGCAAACGACCTGACTGCTGAAGCAAGCCGGTATGGGGACTTGCTGGTCGGTGCAGGGTTGTCTGGCACCGGCGAATCCTGGCTGAGAGCGGCAAACCTTGGTCGCGAACGGACGGAGGAGAGCCGAGCCGAGCTTGACCGGCAAGCAGCCCAATGGCTAAGAATCGACAGGCCTGAAGGCGCGTTTGACCGACTGCCAATTCATTGGCCTTTGATCTTCCCAGAGGTTTTTGAGAGAGACGGTTTTGATGCGGTGATTGGCAACCCGCCATTTCTTGGTGGCAATAAGGTTACCAATAGCGTTGGTGTTGCGTACAGGGAACTAATCGTTAAATTTGTAGGAAATCAGGCTAGGGGGAGCGCAGACCTTGTTGCCTATTTCGTCCTAAGGGCGGCCAAGTTGTTGTCAACTAACGGCCAGTTGGGATTGATTGCAACTAATACTCTGGCGCAAGGGGATACAAGGGAGGTAGGTTTGGACTCTCTTGTACGACAAGGAGTCGATATGCGTTCGGCAATCAAGAGTGAAGCCTGGCCGTCGAGAAGTGCGATGTTGGAATTCTGCGCGATCTGGATGTCAAACTCGTCAATTCTGGACTCGGCACAACGATTGTATGATCGTCGCCTAGTAAAGCAGGGCATCAACTCTTCGCTGGATCTTATATCGCGTGTTGCTGGAAACGCGGAGCGTTTGCATGAGAATGAGGAACAGGCCTTTAAGGGGTCTTGTGTGCTCGGGACTGGCTTCACTATGTCTCCCGAGGAGGCGCAGCTACTTCTTGAAAGTGACAGTCGAAACTCGGATGTAGTGTTTCCATACTTGAATGGAAAGGATCTCAATCAGCGCCCGGGTGCTTCGCCCAGTAGATGGATAATCAACTTCCATGATTGGGATGAAGAGCGAGCCAGAAGGTACACAAGATGTTTTGATCAGGTGTATCGTCTTGTGCGCCCTGAGAGATTGAAAAATAACAGGGAAGCGAGGAGGAGGTATTGGTGGCACTATGCCGAAAAAGCACCTCGATTGACTAAGGCCATCTCGGGACTGAGTCGCGTAATTGCACTGACTCAGTCGAGTTCCACCCAAATTCCACTATTGGTCCCGAATGGTCAAGTTTTTGATCAGAAGCTCGTGGTTTTTGCGACGGAAGATACTGCTGACCTTGCGTATCTTTCGAGTGCTGTTCAGCGTTGGTGGATATCGAAGCAAGGTTCGACGCTCAAGAATGATCTCGTTTACACGCCATCTGATGTGTATCTAACTTTGCCTCGGCCGGAATTGAATGCAGCGCTTCGAGGGCTTGGGGAGCGGTTGGATGTTGAGCGGCGGGATCTCATGCTGGCTCGGCAGGCGGGGCTCACCGACACCTACAACCTGGTTCATGATCCCTTGAACTCAGATGCCGACGTCTTGAACCTTCGGGAGATTCATCGGCTCATCGATGAGGAGGTCTGCCGGTGCTACGGCTGGGATGATCTCATTCCCCAACTGGCCCATGACCATTACGAGACCCGGCAGGGGACTCGGTACACGATCGCCCCTGGGCCTCGGCAGGAGATCCTTGACCGGCTGCTTGAGGAGAACCATCGGCGATATGCCCTTGAGGTCGAGCAAGGGTTGCACTCCAAGAGCAAGGCTGCCAAGAAGGCGACCTCGAAGGCCGCCAAGGCAAAGCCTGAGGCTCCTGGGCAGGGTTCGTTGTTTGACAATCTGTCCGAATAGTGTTCGGGGTCGAGCTCGCTGGCTGTCGGATTCTTGACAGAACAGGGGTTACGTAGGCGTGTTACGTCTCTTCGCTTGTGGCAAACGGCGACCCGAGGGTTGTGTCCGATGTAGTGAGCCTGCCACTATGCGTGTCATGAGCGCGAAGGCTTTCCTCACCATCATCCAGATTGCACGGTTGCTCGTGCAGTACCGCAAGCGGGCCGGGCTGACCCACAAGGCGGTCGCCGACAAGGTTCAGATGAGCGTCACCAAGATTCGCGACCTCGAACACGCTCGATGCACTCAGGTTCGTTGGGGCGACATGCTGACCTTCGCCCACATCTACAAGCTCAGCCCGGAGGAGACCAGCAACCTGGTTCGTCTCGCGGAGGAGTCTGAGAAGCCGGACCTGTTCCACACCTTCGACATTCCCTCGGCTTTCTATACCTTCCTCCAGATGGAGATGGTCGCCTCGAAGATCATGATCTACGAGACTGAGCTGGTCACAGGGCTCTTCCAGATCGAGGCGTACATGCAGGCGCTTCGAGATGGGGTCGAACCCGAGTTCCGAGGCCCAGCAAACGGCGCGGGATTCCGACTCGATCGTCAGCGGCAGTTCATGGAACGCGACTGGCTCCCGGAGGTCGTCTATGTGACCTCTGAAGCGGCCCTTCAGCAGCAGATCGGCGGGCCGGAGGTCATGGCCTCGCAGCTTGATCACCTGAAGCGTCTGGCCCGGGAGTTCTCCCTGTTCACCTTCAAGGTGGTGCCGTTCTCCGCCGGGAAACATCGTTCACTTGGTGGGGCGTTTGAGATCTTCGAGTTCGAGGGTGGGGAGTTCCCCAAGACGGTCTATCTAGAATCCCTTGAAGGGGCGCGCTACATCGAGCGACCTGAGCGGGTCGTTTCGTTCCAGCTCGCCTTCGACGATTCAGAGAAGAAGGCCGACCTGATCAAGGACTACACACCATCATGACAACTTCGAAGTGGCGCAAGTCGAGTCGTTCTGGCGCAGACCAGACGAGCAGTAACTGTGTTGAGGCTCGCGCCGCTGGGTCAAGGTTCGAGGTTCGTGACTCCAAACTGTCTGAGGACTCCCCGGTCTTCGGACTCACTCAGGGCGACTTCACCGCCCTGCTTGGGACCGCTCAGCGCTGAGCCACAGCGCCGAGAGTCCGCGTTCAACCTCATGGCCCGACACCTCCCCGTGCTGACAACCCGTGCAGGTGCCACAAGGCCAGCCCGAGCAAACCGGGCATCCAGCGGCAGAAGCCAACAGCGCCAACAACACAGCATCAACCGTTACCAAGCCGGGACCCGCAACCGCGAGTCCCGGCTTCCTCGTCGCTGCCGTCATCCACCCAAGGGAAATTCGGATCAGGTGTCGCTCATCGACACCAACCCTGGTCGTCGTTCAGCGTCATCTCTCAACGTCTTCCGTGGAGCCGTATTGCCCAGCTGTTCCGGATTAAATCCCAGGTCAGAGGCTTGGAAACGCCTCTGTGCTCCCGTACGTTCAACGAGTCGGCGCGCGGTGGGGCGCACCGGCTCGGCGAGGGGAGGCGGCGTTGGCGCTGCCGATGGGTGGGCCTCCTCTCGCCGGTCCTTCCAGGATCGAACGGAGGCGGCCATGCCGCAACACCAGACCCTGAACGAATCGCTCGTGGAAATTCTCGGCGAGATCGACATCGCCGGAAGCCCGGCCACGGTCAGCTCGCCCTTGGGTGGGGACGCCGTCGGGCTCGACTTCACCGGTCAACGCGTCCGCTTCGGCATCGTGGTGGACCTTGAAACCGACCCGAGTCTGCGGGTCGAGCCCGCCCATGCCGGCCTGCTCGACGTCGAGGACCGCCTGCTCGTGATCGAACAGGTCGCCGCGCTCTGGTACGGGGCGGCACTCGTGCCCGACGCCGTCCGACGAAGGAGGAGCCGCCGATGAGTCGCTTCGCGAACGAGGGGTCGCGGCTGCGAGCTGTACCCGTCGGCGGGCCGGAGGCCAGCGGCAAGACCGATAAAGACCGGTTCTGCCACCGCCTCGGCGAGTTCAGGTTCGCGAGGACAATGACCTTCACCGTGTTCGGTGATGATGAGCGCGATCCGAAGGCCGCGCGGGTGGTGCTCGACGACGGCATTCAAGACCCGTACCCGATCCTCACGATCGAAGGGCTCGGCCGCCTCAGCCCATCGCCCGAGGTCGAATGGCGCAAAGGCTGGATCGACGCCCGCGACCCTTGGGCCCGCGTGATTTACGGCAACACCATCGGGGTGGTCAGACAGGCGCGGTCGGCCCAGGACCCGCCGCCCGTCTCCTGAACGAGCGCTCATCCACGAGGGGTGCCCGATCTCGACCACGGGCGCCCCGCGTGTCGGTGGGGTCGGGCAGAATGTTCAGATCCGCTATTCGCGGGATCAGGGCAGATCGGAGCGTCATGGTCACACCGTCCAGCCGCACAGGCCGCGCCTCGGGGGCACCCGAAGGACCGACCCCGGCCCAGTTGCTGCACGACCCCCAGGACTTCGAGGAAGCCACCTCGTACGAAGTCCGCGACGGCATGATCGAGTACCTCACCCGCGACCTCCTCGGACCCTGGGGCGGCGAGACCGAGCAACTCACGCACTACACCCCGCGCGACCGCTACCTGGTCGGCCAGCTCGGGCCGAAGACGCTCCGGCCCGTCGGGGAGCCCCGCGACGCCGAGGATCCCGAGAACGACCCGTCCGAGCTTGATGACGGCACCGGCCCGATCGCCTCCACCGAGGACACCGAACTCCCCGAGCAGACGCCCCCTGTCGATGCCGGGCGCCTGTGGGCTTCCAGCATGGGCCTGTCGTTCAAACTCTCGCCCGAGACCGAGACCATCCACGTCACCGCCTCCTGGGGCCGTTATCTGAAGGTCATACAGGAGGACGAGGACGGCAAGTCCAAGCGAGTGTGGCAGCGCGAAACCGTCCCTTGCCCGACGGAGGTCCGGCTGAAGGCGGGAACCGAGCGCATCGCGCTCACGGGCTCCTCTGCTGACGAGGCGTGCGTGATCCTCCAGGTCGAGACCAAGGTCAAGAACGACTGCACCGTGGTCGACGTCAGCCTCGTCAACGGCCAGCGCGAACCGCGCTCCAACGGCGACGAGGCCTGGCTGTTCCAGCCGCAGCTGACGATCCGGGCCCTCGACGGGGCCGCCCCGATCTTCCTGCCGCTCGACGACCCGCTCATCGACGACATTCCCTCGACCTGGGTCGAGGACGCCGAGGACATGCGCCTGCGGCTGCTCTACCGCAACAAGCTCCAATATGTGATGGGCCGCAACGTGGCCGTCGCCGCTGAGGAAGTCGACGGGACCCGGCGTGCGAACCTGCTGCGCACCGAGTGGCTGCCTACTACCGACGTGCCCGGTACGTCCGCGCCCACCCCGGAGGAGTCTCCCCGGTTGGCCGGTCTTGAACTGTCGATGGCGGCGCTGGCCCAGGCCGAGACTCCGGCGCTGCGCGCCGGTCTCGCACCGCTCGCCGAAGGCTATGTTGACTGGCTCGTGGAGCAGGCCGGCCGCCTCCCAGGGCTTCCCGCGCAGCTTCGTCCGTACGCCGAGGCGTCGTTGAAGGACGCCCACCGGATCGCCGCTCGCATCGGAGACGGCGTGCGGCTGCTCACCGATGAAAGCGCGGAGCACCACGCCGATGCATTGCGGGCGTTCAGGTTCGCTCAGGCGGCCATGAAGGAGCAGCGGCTCCACACCCAGATCGCGGCGCGTCGCTCCGCCACCGGCGAGGATTATCCGACCGCGAAGGCCGCGATCGAGGCGAAGGGCCCGGGCGCGGCGTCGTGGCGTCCGTTCCAGTTGGCGTTCCTGCTGCTCAACATCTCCAGCTTGGCCGACCCAGGACACGAGGAGCGCAAGGCCAACCATGACGGTCTGGTGGACCTCCTGTTCTTCCCGACCGGCGGCGGCAAGACCGAGGCCTACCTCGGTCTGGCGGCGTTCACGCTCGCGATGCGGCGCCTTCAGGGCGTCACCGGCACGGGGGAGGAGGCTCGGGACGCCGCCGCCGGTGTCGCCGTGTTCATGCGGTACACGTTGCGGCTGTTGACCTCCCAGCAGTTCCAGCGGGCCTCGGCACTGGTGTGCGCCGCCGAGCTGCTGCGCCGGGCCGAACCTGCGGTGTTCGGCGACGAGCCGTACCGGATCGGCCTGTGGGTGGGCCTGAAGGTCACGCCCAACTCCTTCCAGGACGCCGAGGACGACATCGCGGACATGCGCGAGTCCGGCAAGATCGCCGGATCGAAGGTCCTCCAGCTCCAGGCGTGCCCGTGGTGCGGCGAGCCCTTCGACCCCAACGCGGTCGAGATCGACGGGGACCGCCAGCGCGTGCTCGTCTACTGCCCGCGCAGCAACAGCGCGGAGGACCGCTGCCCGTTCTCGCGGCGGGAGTCCCCCGACGAGGGCGTGCCGATCGTGAGCGTGGACGAGGAGATCTACCGGCTCCTGCCCGCGTTCGTCATCGCCACCGTCGACAAGCTCGCGCAGCTGCCGTTGAAAGGCGAGGCGGGAATGCTGTTCGGCCGGGTGAGCGGCCGCTGCCCTCGGCACGGCTACAAGCACCCCGACCTTGACGGGAAGGTCGACTGCACGGGCCAGCACAAGGCCAAGGGGCGCTGGCCCGCGGTCAAGGCCGTGCCGGTGGTCCGGCCGCGTCCGTGGGACCTCATCATCCAAGACGAACTGCACCTGATCTCGGGTGCGCTCGGTACCAGCGTGGCCCTGTTCGAGTCGGCCGTGGACTACCTGCTCCAGTGGGAGCTCGACGACGGCCGCACCGTCGGCCCGAAGATCGTCGCCTCCACGGCCACGACCAAGCGCTCCGCATCGCAGGTGCGAGGCATCTACGACCGGGGGGTGGCGCTGTTCCCGCCGCCGGTGCTCGACATCGAGGACACGTTCTTCTCCAAACAGGATGCGGTCACCCAGCAGACGCCCGGCCGCCGCTACCTGGGCCTGTGCGCGCACGGAGTGCGGCTCAAGCAGGCCGAGATCCGTTTGTGGGACACGATGCTCCTGGTGGGGCAGGCCCTGTTCGACAAGCACGGGACGGCCGCCGACCCGTACATGACTCCGGTCGGGTACTTCAACGCCACTCGGGAGCTCGCCGGGATGCGCCGCTACCTCGACGACGACGTCTCGATCAGGATCAGCCGGCCCCGAGACGGCTTCCCCCGCAGGTTGGTCGGCGGGGAGACGCTCAAGATCACCGAGCTGACCTCCCGCATCGCCTCCCGCGAGGTCGCGGCCACGCTCGCGGACCTCGAAGTCGGCTTCGACCCCGATTGCGATACGACGCAGCGCAAACGCGGGTGGCGCGGTGAGTACTCGGTGGCCAGGAAGCAGCGGCGCGAGGTCGACCCGCGGGCGAGGGAGATGAGCGAGCGCGACCCGCGCACCGGAGCGGTCCTCGCCACGTCGATGCTCCAGGTCGGTGTGGACGTCTCCCGGTTCGGTCTGATGGTGGTCACCGGGCAGCCGAAGAACACCGCGGAGTACATCCAGGCGTCCTCACGAGTCGGCCGCGATGCGAATCGTCCCGGCCTCGTTGTGGCCCTTTACAACTGGACCCGGCCCCGCGACCTCGGCCACTTCGAGGACTTCTACCACTACCACGCGAACTTCTACCGGCAGGTCGAAGCGCTGTCGGTGACACCGTTCACCAGGCGCGCCCTCGACCGGGGCGCGACCGGCGCACTGGTGGCGGCGATCCGGCAGGGCGACATCGCCTCATCGGCGAACCCCTCCGCAGCAGCGTTCGAGCGGACCTCGACCGCGGTCCGGGACGTGGTCGACAGTTTCGCCGAGCGGGCCCAGGACGTCGCCGGTCAGGCCGGCGGCTACCTCCGCGAACGGGCCGAAGCCCTGTTCGACGCTTGGGAGAACGAACGGGCCGTGGGGAACCTGGTCTACCGTGCCGGCCAGAGCCAGACGAACCGCAACGGCCTCCTGGAGACCGCGGACGGCTCGGAATGGGGAACGCGCACCGTCGCCAACTCGATGCGCGAGACCGAAGGCGAGGCCAAGCTCCTGTTCCCGGTGCAGGACGAGGTCTACGCCCGAGTGCCGGGCACACCGGACTGGGGAGTCAAGAAGCGGCCCGGCGATGCGAAGGACGGTGTGTAGGCGATGGCCCCGAAACAACCGATCAGGGCGGTCGGCTCGGCCCGGCCCAGCCACCTCATGTTCACCGGCGGGATCGGCGCGATCGTCGACCTGCCGAACATGGCCGCGCTCATAGGCGGACTCGACGACTGGGAACCCCACTACCGCAACGACACCCGCGTCGTCCTCGAACCGCGCCTGCTCGACGAGGTGCGCAGGAAGGTCGGCCGCAAGGTCGGCGAACTGCGGCTCATCCCCTTGTCCGAAGAAGATGACAAGGCGAACATCGGGGTGCCGGCCCGGCCCTTCCCCGCCTGGCTGCGATGCACCAAATGCAACCGGCTCGACTCGATCGAGAGCAAGAACTTCACCTACGTCAACGACAAGCGCAAGCGCCCCGACCTCGCCAGATTCGAGCACCGCAACTGCGGCGGCAAGAAGGACTACAAAGCGGTCCCGGCGCGGTTCCTCCTCGCCTGCCGCGCGGGCCACCTCGACGAGTTCCCTTACGCATGGTTCGTCCACCGCGCCGCGCCGTGCCCAAAAGCCGAGAAGCCGCGCTTGACGATGCATGACCGGGCCGGAAACCGGGCCGTCAACGTACAGATCAAATGCGAGGACTGCGGCTCCGAACGGAACCTCCGCGACGCCATGGGGGAACTCGGGAAAGCGAACCTGCCCGGCTGCCGCGGACGCCACCCGCACCTGAACACCTTCGACGACTGCCTCGAAGACCTCTCACCGCTCATCGTCGGCGCCTCCAACCTCTGGTTCCCGCAGACGGCATCGGTGCTCTCGGTCCCGCCCGACAGCGCCGACAAGCTCGCAGGACTCGTCGCGGACCACTGGGAGACGGTCAAGGAGTACCAGGAAGCGCCCGATGGCCTACTCGGCAAGATGATGCTGGGCATGCCGGACCTCAAGCCCTTCCGGGAGTTCGAAGCCGCCGAATTGCGAGCCGCCATGGACGCGTACATTCCCGGCGCTCAAGACACTGAGCGGCGGGACCTGCTCGAACCCGAATGGAAGGCCCTCACCGCGAAGACCCTCCCCGACGACGGCCGCAACTTCACCGCCGTACGAGACCCCGAAGGGGTCCCGGAACGGCTCAAACCCTTCTTCACCGATGTGGTCCGCGCCGAACGCCTCCGCGAAGTCCGGGCCTTCTACGGCTTCACCCGCCTCGACGCCCCCGACCCCGAGCAGCCCGACCTGGTGCCGACCGCGCCCATCAGCCGCCGCGAACCCACCTGGGTGCCCACCAGTGAGGTCTTCGGCGAAGGACTCTTCCTCCGCATCGACGCCGACGCGTTGCAGCAGTGGACGGCGAAGGTCGAATCCAGCGACGCCGTGCAGCGCCTGCAAAGCGCCTGGCGCCAGTTCCGCGAGAACCGCCACTCCAACCGGCTCACCGGCGGCTTCGACCCCATGGCCGGCTGGCCCGGCACCGGATACGTCGTCCTCCATACGCTCTCACACCTGCTCATCCGCTCGATCGCCCTCGAATGCGGCTACAACTCGGCCAGCCTCGCCGAACGCATCTACAGCAACGGAGACCAGGCCGGCATCCTCATCTACACCGCCGTCCCCGACGCCGAAGGCACCCTCGGCGGCCTGGTCAGCCTCGCCGAACCGAACCAGCTCACACGGATCGTCGGCAAGGCGCTCACCGGAGCCGAACGCTGCTCCGGCGACCCTGTGTGCGCCGACCACCTCCCCGCCGATCCCGCAGACTCGCTGCACGGGGCCGCCTGCCACTCCTGCCTGTTCGTCTCCGAGACCACCTGCGAACGCGGGAACCGATTCCTCGACCGCCGCTTCGTCACCGACCTCGGCGACGACCTCGCCTTCTTCCCGTCATGGGCGTGAACGGCAACGAGGTCCGCACCGCGGCACCTCGACTGCTCGACCTCATCGGACCGACCGCGCTGGCGGCCAGCGCCCAGGAGATCGCGGCAGGCGGAGAACCGGCGATCATCGCCGACCGGCTCGGCAGACCCGACGCCGTCGAGAGCATCGCCCACCTCGTCCACTCCTGCCGCGAATGGGGCGTCGACCGCGCCGAGTCCTACCTGCTCGGCCTCGCCGACGGCCGGACCGGCGACAGGGAGTCCGCCGAACTCATCTGGACCGGTCCGTCCGTCCACGGCGTACCGGTCCGCGCCACCGGCCCGACCCTGCTCGCCGTGGTCGACGCCAGCAGGCATGAACTCTGGCTCACCACCTACTCGGCCAAACCCTACGAGCCGCTGCTCCAGGCGATCAGACGCGCGATCGGGCGCGGTGTGGCAGTCGCGATCGCCGTCGAGACGCTCGCAGGCGCCGGGTCGGCCATCAGCGGTTCCGAACCGGCCCATGCATTCGCCGGCGTCGACGGACTGAAACTGTACGGCTGGCCGCCCGCGTCGCGACCCGACGACGCCAAGCTCCACGCCAAACTCGCCCTCGCCGACGCCACGACGCTCCTGGTGACCAGCGCGAATCTGACCGGCTCCGGACTGGGGCGCAATATTGAGGCGGGCGTGCTCGTCAAAGGGGGCCCGGCACCGCAGCGAGCCGCCGAGCACCTGCGAGCCCTCGTCGGGAACGGCACGCTCGAACGCATCGGGTAACCGCGGCCCGGACGGGGCGTGTGCGGAGCCGGTACTACTGGAAAGATGACGGACGGTAATATCTTCACCTCGTATTCGGTGCAGAGATCTGACCCGTCCCCCTCAGGGAGCGCATGCATGACCGAGTCCCAGGAAGCCGTGCTGTCGATGGACCGCGGCGCGACGCGGAAGCTCGCGAAGCTCGACCGCAACATCTACGCCCGCTTCGTGGACTTCCAGAAGAAGTTCTGCGCGAACATGAACCAGCCCGGTCTCCGGCTCAAGCGGCTCCAAGGCGACAGGCGGCTCTGGTCGGCGCGGGTCACCGACGACTACCGGGCGATCCTCTACGAGATCACCAGCGCCCAATACATGCTGCTCGACGTGGTGCCCCGGCAATCCGCCTACGACGGGATCGAGAGCCGCTACGGCGCGGCCGTCAACGCGGTCACCGGAGCCTTCGAAATCACCGACTTCGAGGAACTGCGCGCCGCGGTCCGCGGAACAGACCAGGCCGAACCGGTTACACCGCAAGCGTTCACACCTCGTTCCGGTCCGGTCTCCGACGACCGGTTCAAAGACCAGTCGGACGAGGTGCTGATCAACCTGGGCGTACCGGCGCCGCTCCTGCCCCTGATCCGGGAGATCAGCACCCTCGACCAGCTGATGTCGTTCTGCGAGTGGGCGCCCCACCACACCGCTGAAGTGCTGCAAGCCCTCGACGAAGGCTTCTCCGCCAAAGAGGTCGAGGAGATCGTCACCGACCCTGTCAGGGCCGCCGAACCGGTCGACACCGCCGACCTCGAGGCCGCTGTGCAACGCCCTGCCAGCTACGTCACCAGCTCCGACGCAGCCGTCGCGGCCATGCTCGACGGCCGATTCCAAGAATGGCGCTTGTGGCCCCACCCCACCCAGAAGCAGATCATCCAGCGCACCTACAACGGTCCCGCGCGGATCGGGGGCGGGCCGGGAACGGGCAAGACCGTCGTCGCGCTCCACCGCGCCGCGCGCCTCGCCAAGAGCCTTGACCCCGACGGTGACGACCGGCTCCTGCTGACCACCTTCACCCGCAACCTCGCCGTGGACCTCAGAAGCAAACTGGCCCTGCTGGTCGACGAGAAGACCATGGGACGCATCGACGTCGAACATCTCGACAGCGTCGTCTACCGGCTCGCCGCCGAGCAGACCGGCGGGCTCGGCAGCGCGGTCGGCGACAACAACCTGATCGGGTGGTGGCGACTCGTCTGCCAGGAGCAGGGAGAAACCGAGTTCACTCCCGAGTTCCTGCTCGAAGAGTGGACCGACGTCATCTGCGCCCAGTTGCTCACCCGGCGCTCTGACTATCTTCAGGCCAGACGAGTGAAGCGCCCGCGCCGTCTGAACCGACTCCAGCGGGCCAGAGTGTGGGAGCTGTCCGAACGGTTCAGCGCCCGCTTGGTCGAGAAGCAGACCTGGTGCTGGCCGCAGATGCGAGCGACCACTGCACTGGCCGAACGACACCGCTCGGACGGCGGTTACCGCTACCGGCACATCGTCGTGGACGAGGCGCAGGACCTCACCTCCGCGCACTGGGTGCTGCTTCGGGCGCTCGCGCCGCAGCGCAGCGACGACCTGTTCATCGCCGGCGACACGTTCCAGCGCATCTACGGCCGGCCCGTCACGCTCGGACAGCTCGGCATCGAGATCCGGGGCCGCTCGAAGCGCCTGACCCTCAACTACCGCACCACCAAGGAGATCCTCAAGACCGCGCTCGCGATCGAGGCTGGCGCGGAGGCCGACAACCTCGACGGAGAAGCCGACAGCCTCGCCGGGTACCGATCGGTGATGAGCGGGGCCGCACCCGATTTCCGGCCCCAGGCCGACGAAGACGCGGAACTCGCCGCGATCGCCGCCCAAGCGCGGGCCTGGACCGACGCGCATGGACCCGGGGGCATCGCCGTCGCGGTGCCGCAGAAGCGACTGATCAACAAGGTGCTCAGCGCCCTTCACGAAGTGGGCATCGACGGCTTCCAGCTCGGGTCCGATCAGGAGCCCGAAGCGGAGACCGTTCACGTCGGCACCATGCACCGAATGAAAGGCCTGGAATACCGGTTCATGCTGATCAGCTGCATCGGAGCGGAGTACTTTCCCTACGATTTCGTTCGCGAGCTGGCGGAAACCGATCCGCACCGTCACGGGCAGGAACTCGTCAAGGCCCGCAACCTGCTGTTCGTGGCCGTCACCCGAGCCCGGGACGAAGTCGTCTTCACCTGGGCCGACGAACCGAGCCCGCTGCTGAGTCTCGAGCGCACTGCCTGATCTCGGCAGTATTGTGCTGCAACCTAAAATGCCATAACATATCACTCGGTGGGGTTACAGGAGAACGGTCCGTAGTGAACGGAGCCTGGTAATGGTCCACCCCCTTACGCATGTCGGCGAAGCGATCCACAACCGGCTCGGATCCCTCGGTCTCGACTGGGAGATCCTTGATGACGCGTTCACCTTCGGCCTGGAGGAAGCCAGCACTTGCACCGATCGCGATGCGGGGTTCTGCAAAGGCGTCATGCTCTACTCGAGGCTGGGACGTAGGCTCCAAGAGCGCTTGTCCCGTTTCGATTGGATCGGTGGACGCCCCCACAACCAGCAATGTGTATGGAGCCTTCACGCGGGCGTCAGGGTCCTCCATGTGACCGGCAATGTCGAGACGGGCAATCCAGATCCATCCGCACAAGTTGCTCCAGAGCGTCCAGGTGGATCCGCTCGGAGAGATCTGATCTTGATGAATGCGCAACGATCGCTCTTCGATGAGCTGGATCCGGGATCGGGCTTCCGGGAGCTGAAGACCTGGTTCTTGCTCTACCGCATGGGTAAGTCGAGCCTGCGTTCGGAACTCTCTTACACTGAGAATCTGTCGGACGACGGCGGTGGCATTTCCTGGTCCGAACGGATCATCCTTCCAGAAGTTCCGCTCCCGGCCGGGCTCGGCATGGGCGACGACCGCTGGGCCTTCGACCACATCGCATCGAAGTGAGCCTTAGGCACCCTGACGCAGCGAGTCGAGCGTCTGGACACCGTCCCCCGGTGATTCGACCGACCAATACGTCCAGCCGTCGCGCGCTGCACCCGCGGCGACCCGCGCGGCATCATCCGGACCGTCGTAGACTGCGCCGTCGAATTCGAGTCTGCCGTCGGCCAGCACCATGGCTTGGACCTGATCGGTCTCGTTGAGCAGCGATTCGCCGGGGACGACCAGGCCCTCGGCGATCAAGTCCGCGAGATCCTCCGTGGTCTCCGGCACGGTTCCCGCCGGCTCCGGATACACCGCGAGGTAGTCGTCCTTGGCGAGGCGGTCGAAGGCGTCTTTCACGACCCCGGCCATCAACCGCCGACGCTGCGCGAGGAACTCCCCGTACGGCATGTCGGTCCAGCCTTCGGGGAGCGAGTGCCAGTAGACGTGTCGGTCCAGGTCCGCTTGCGAAAGCCGGTTGGCCTGCACCTGCGTCGGCCAGTACTCGGCCGGGGGACGGTCCGAGACGGCGATGTTGTCGGCCCACTCGACCAGCGCCATGTTCGCGATCTGGTTGATCTTGCGGGTCTCCTGAACCTTGAGGGTGCTCTTCAGGTAGTTCTGGGGAAACAGGTGGTGGCGTTCGATGCCCTTGCGCGCCTTGATCGACGGATCCAGCCGAGAGCGGACCTTCACCTTCGACAGCAACGCGTCGGCGTCGAGGATGTTCAACGCCGCGATGTACGCGCTGAGCACGGGAGACCTGCTCGCGGAGGTCTCGAGGTCACCGGGAAGTGTCACCGTCCACCAGTCACTGGTCATCCGCTCGTCGATGAGCCGGCCGAGCAGGTTCTCGAAGCCCTCAGCGTCCCCGGCCTTGAGCCCGGAGATCTGCGACAGGTCTCGCTCCACCTGCGTCTCGAACGACCCGGAATACCGACTGGTGGTATGGGCCATGAAGAACCAGCGGGCGACCAAGTGTCGCAATCGGTCGATCGGAAGCTTGAAATCGATACGGCCGATCAGCCACATCACGTAGGCGAACACCACCGCGTTGTCGGAGGTGATCATCTTCTGGCCTCTGAATCCGGCCAATTCCAGGCATTGCAGGAACTCATGCCAGTGCAGCAGGTTCAGCACTTTGTCCTGGGCTTCGGAGAGCCGGTGGAACTGCTCGTCGATACGCTTGGCCCGCTCGGGACCTTCGGGCATGTCCCGACCGCTCAGGAGGGTGTACACGCTCTCGAGTCGGGCCCGACGGAACGCCAAGGCGAAGTCGGCGCGCAGCAGCGCGACCGGTTTCGGATGCAGGTGCCAGTTGAACGGCGAGGGATTCCCGTCGATGCGTGGAACGCGGGTGTCCGCGCAGAACCGTTCGAGGTCGCGACGGCCCTTCTCCCAGTAGACGCTCATGAGCGTCAGCAGGAAGTCGGAGCGGTTGAGTTCGGTGCCGGCTGAGTTGATCCGGACGAAGATCTCCGAGACTTCCTCCACGCCCGCTGACGCCGACAGCTCGATGACCTTGAAGTCGGCGTTCGCCAAGTCCTGCAGCTGGTTCAGTGCGCGGGCGATGCGGCCCTGCTCGTCGGCGGAGACCTCGCGGTGCTCGACAAGGCGCGCGATGAACGCCGTCGTCTCCGAGAAGTGGTCATAGCCTGGGGCGAAGATGTGCGAGATGTCATTCACGAACTCGGGATCGTTCCTGGTGGCGGCGTTCGCGACCTCGAACGTGGCGTCAGTGGGTCGGAACGCGATCGTGATACGGGTGCTCGTGTAGTCCTTCTTCAGCACCTCGCGGCCGGTGAGCACCGCGTAGATCGCGGTGGTCCGCTGCTGACCGTCGATGATCAGCTGCGCGGCCCGCTCAGCGTCGTTCTCGCCGATGCCGCGACGGGAGGAGTCGGCGCCGGTGGCCCAGAACAGCAGGTACCCGACCGGGTAGCCGCGATACATGGAGTCGAACAGGTTCCGTACCTGCGTCGTGTTCCACACGAACGGCCGCTGCAACTCTGGGAGTGCGAGACGTCCGTTGCGGATGTCTTCGACGAGGTGGTGAACTGAATACGTGGTGTCCTTGTACAGGCGCATATGCGGCGACTCCAGCATCGGGGCGGGGGTTCGAATCGAGCCTCGCACATCGTATCGAAGACGGTCGGGTTCCGCGGCTTCCGCAGCGGCGCACTCCTGGGAGGGAGATCAATTGAAGTACTCGGGATCAGCTTGCTTGAACACGAACGAGTGAGATGCAACCGCGATGTCATAGCGCAGCATCAGCTCGCTCAGATACTGGCCGTCGATCAGGCTGATGTGCTTGGAACTCAGCTCGGCGGCCTGCCGGGCCTCGTCGGTGAACCTGCTGGTCGTGACGAACACGCCCTCATGTCGTCGTTTGATGTCCAACGCGCCGATGAAGTCTCGGATGTCGCCGGGCCCGATCGGGCGGGACTTCGCGTAGCGCTTCGCCTGGCAGTAGAGCTTGCGCAAGCCGAGCTGATCCTCGATTACCACACCGTCCACACCTCCGTCGCTCCTGCCTCCCAGAGTCTTGGACCACCCGTCGCTACCCGAATATCCCATTGCCGCGAGCAGATCGACAATGACCCGTTCGAGGAACTCCGGGGGTTGCCGTAGCAATTGGTCGAGCAGGGATTCACCGACCAGGCGATGCCACTGCGACAGATATTCGGCGAGCTGCTCGACATTGTCGACGCTGTCGTCGGGCACGGTCACGATCGACACCGACCGCCCCTTCTGAACTTCCTCTCCGCGTGACCGATCGGAGACCGCCTTCACGAGCTGGAGCATTTCATCGACACCGATCGCATCCCCTCTTTCAGTGACCGTCCATACTGCCCGTTCAGTGCTCTCCAAGAGACCCGCCTTCTTGAGATAGCTGCGAGCCCAAGCCATTCGATAAGGAATGAGTTCGCGACCATTCGAACCGACCGTCTCAAGCTGTGCTTTGGAGTACCGCTCGGAGGCGATGACCGCCTCGTCGATCTGCGGGTTCGAGGCGGTGCCACCGAGCCGACGAAGGGCATCGAGGACGGGGAACAGCAGCTCCCACATGGTGGGCACATGGGTCTCGGATTGCATCAGCGGCTCCAGGCGGACGGCATTGAAGGGGTGGTCGCGAATCAATGATATGAAACCGGCATGTGCCTAACAAACCGGCGAGCTGTGAACGTGACCGCGGTGCCCGCCGTCGACGCTGTATTGGCTTCACCGCATGAGGGCTCAACTAATCCGGCTGCGCCAGATAGGATCTGACTACCTCTGCGAGCGTATATTCGGCGAACGTTCGGATTGGCTCCCCTCTGCCACGACCCTCGATGGATGTTCCCCTTGGATTCTCAATGGTTCGGTGACACCCGTACCGTTCACACCGCCGTGTACGGCGGCCCTGACTCGGATGACCCCATGTTCCTGCCGCTCGAACCCGTCGGCTACGACCGGTTCTTGCGGACACGCAACCGGCACGCCTTCTTCTGCGGCCACCAGCTAGGCGGCTGTGGCGGACGTTTGAAGCCTCGACGCTACAAGGACCGTGTCTGCCACTTCGCACATGAGTCGACGTCGAGAGGTCAGCGTTGCAGTCGATCGCGCATCGGTGAGGACAGTGCGGATCACCTGTTCATCGGCAAAGCGTTGCGGAGTTGGTTGACGGCCTCCGGAATCGGACATGACGCACCGGAATACCCTCGAAGGGCTGACGGTCGGGCGATCGCGGTGCAGGTTCGCTTCGGGGCGCTGCGGGAGCGCCTCATCCACGTCCAGCTGCTAGCGATTGGAGCTGAGTACTGGCGTCGACAGAGGTCCGAGCTCGCGCAAGAGTTCGTCGATCCAGTTCTGATAGTCGTGGAGTCGACGCTGCTTGCGGAGATCGAAATCAGAGAAGCCGGACGTGCCGTCGTGCTCAAGTGCGAGACCGACGCCGATACCCGACGGGTCCTTGTCGGGACCCGCCGAGGAAAGAAGCCCGCGGACTGGACGACGTTCGAGCAGCACACGCTGAGCACCGAGGGTTTGACCCTCCGCGCCTCTGACTCAGTACAACCGGAGCCGATGCCCCGGGACACGAAGCGAACGGTGCCCAACCCCGCACAGGTACACGCGCTGCATTCGGGAGGCCCGTACGACGAGAAGTTGGCGAAGTGTTCGCGGTTTCATGCCGATGGCGCTGCATGCGGCAGGGAGACCCGCAGCCCTGACGGCTGGTGCCGCAGTCCCGGGTGCGGCGGTTTTCGGACCACCTTCGTTGATCCATCGGTGCGGGTTCGGTCGTTGCATGCGCCGAGCGAAGGAAACGCGAAGACTCGGCTGTATCCATCGGACGTCGACATCGGGCAGGTACAGGTCGCTGCGAACGCCCGGAACGCGTTCATCTCGAAGCACCGCGGCGATCCGAAGGAAGCCGCAGTGGAACTCCACGCGATGCTCCGACCGTTCCTCGACGGAGGAACGCACTTTCAGATGCCTGATGGCACATGGATTCTTGACCGCGACGGCTTCCGCCTCATCCTGAATGAAAGGGCCGACATCATCGCCGGCTACGACAACATGCATGCTGAACGCTCCTGGGCACAAGCGCAGGCAGGGGTTCCCTCGCGCCTTGGCCATCGGGCCCGAGCCGAGCGGCGATTCCTCCTCACCCCGCAGTCCAATGCGCCGGCGCCCGAACAGGTCGACCCCGAGACAGTAAGAAATGTCGCTGCGGAACAGTTCGCGGTGACCGCGCTCGCCTGCATCGGCTACGAGAAGCTCAACGCTTCGACCAAATCCCTAGGTGACCAGGACTTCATCAATGAGCTGTACGCAACCCTCAGAGCGGACCTCGAATCCGGCAAAGTGATCGACGACGGCGACCAGTTGACCCTCCTCGGTGAGCGGACCTGGTGGGTGCTCGCCGCCACCGAGCCGGCCGTGCTCGCAGTTCACCAGGCGGGTACACGAGCGCTCGCCCGCGCTCCGGAGCAGACCTCATCGAACGACTCGGACACTTCGCCTTTCGCAGAGTTGGAGCCCATCAGTATGGAACCTGAAGCGAAAACGCCGATCACCCGTGCCGAGTTCGACGCCATGGTAGGTGAGCGCATCCAGAAGGAGCGCGAGGACTTCCGCCATGAGGCGCTGCGCTACGCGGTGCTCGCCGCATTGCAGGAGCGAGCTCAGAACGAGGGCGGCGCCGCGAACTACGGGACCTATGTGGATGCCTGGTATGAGAGCGACAACGAGTCGGTGGTGTTCGAGGTTCTGGAGGTTGGAGGTTACGAGTACCAGGATTTCCGCAGGGCCGCTCTTGACCTGATGGAGGTCGCCTACCTTCACACGGCTGGACAGGGAGCGATCATGGTCCTGGTCTCCGAGCAGCCGCCGAATGAGGAATGGGCTCCGAACACCCTCAGCAACGTCTTCAACGTCAAGGTCGCCTGGAGGAGCGGGGCATCGTGGGACGGGCCAGGGGCATCGCACATCGTGCCGATCGGGTTAGGGACGCAGTAGCCGCCATGGTGGCCTGCCCCTCCTTGACGAGTTCACTCGCAAAACGTTGCCCTGCTTAGAATATCGATGAAATGCCCGATTCGCGCATCGCGTCCGCTCCGGACGCCGCACCCCACCGAGATGAGACATCCTCATGAACATCCCGAACGGCCCCGACCTGCACGAGCGCTTGCAAGAAGCCATCGATATCGCCGAAGGCGATGTGAAAATCCCGGTCGAAGCGGCGACCGAAGCCTCCAGCTGGACGATCGACGCTTGGACGCTCGGCGACTACCTCTCCGACCATAAGCACGCCATCGTAGGCAAATGGATCAGCCAGGTCGAAACACTCGCGACGATCGGTTTCCATGCACGCGCGATCGCGTGGGCCGAGCTGGTCGCCTTGCGCGACGGTCGCGGGCATGCAGGATCGAAGATCACTGAAGCTCCGCTGCTGACGCTCGCCGAGCTCGAGAAGAAATTCCCCTTCGAAGGGATCGACGACGTCACCGAGGAGGAGCGCGAACCTGGCGAGGTCAACAGGCATCGCGTCGGCAGGTGTCACGATGTCCTTGAGGAGCAGTTGGCAATCCTTGGAGACCAGTGCGGTCATCTCACATGGGCCGCCAGTGTCGGCAATACAGATCAAGTCATCGAGGCGCTCGAAGCGATCGATCGAACCGCCTCGGCCATGGCACGCGCGTACGGGCTCTGGATGCGACACCTCAAACCGATCTGGGCACCCCCCACCGGAGCACCCGACGACATCGCTGCGGATTACGGTGATTGGACCGAGTTCGCGGCGTTCGCAAACGCGGAGTAGTTCCTCATCAGCGGTGCCTGGAACGGTGCCATCCAGCCGTAAGTCCATGTCGAGCCTGCCGGGCCCGGCCCATGCGGTCCGTCTTTGACCGCCTCCCCCCCCAGGTGTTCCAGCTGGTTGAGCATGGTTGAGGCCCCGCACCGCATTCCCATGAGATTGCGACCATTTGAGGCCGGAAACGACGAAAACCGGGCCGCTGCTTGCGACCCGGTTTTCGGATAATGCCGGTCTTGCAGAAATGATCGAGGCGTACGGGAACCTATACCCGCAGGTCAGGGCGGTGGCTGATAGCCTCACCCCTGGATGACTTGGTGATGTCGGCTGTTGTGAGCTGATCGTCGGACGGTATCTACGATTTCTTGACGCTCTCAACTGCTGCCCGAAGGCGCACTTGCGTGTCGATAAACCAGTCGATGAACTCGGGCCAGGCATCGGGGTCCTCGACCGAACCGGGTCGGTACGCGGCGATCCGGCTGGCCTTCCTTCCTTCAAGCGGCTCGAATTCGAGCGCTGTGCCAAATGAAGCCTCCAATTCTTCCCGACGCTGAAGAAAGAACTCGAAATCGCCCAACGGCTCGGTTCGTTCGGGAGAGTGGAAGTACAGCTCTGATCGCAGCGAATCCTTGGTGAAACACATGCCGAAAACAGCGCCACGTGGAGCATCGATCGAGAAGTTGATCCAGCTGGCCGAGCGCTGGCGTCCCTGCCTGCACCACTTGTGCCCGCGCTCAATGATCCCATCGGTCAATCGGCTCCAGAATTGGAGGTAGAGCGGACCTTTTCCTTCACCTCGCTGTTGAGCGGCGGCCGTCGATCGGACACGTTTTCCCCAGTTGTTAGGGGCAGCGACCACGTCGAACTGCAGTGCAGGGGCTGAGTTGCCAATACGCCAGACACGAAGAGCGACCCCGAAGAAACGGGTGTCCGAGTCGGTGCGTTCATTGAGCCAATCCAGTGCGCTGCGGTGTTCCTCCCGGAAGTGGCGTGCAATCCAAACGACGGCTGCCGCGTCGGTCCCGGCGGCGTAGGTCAGCAGCTGGCCGAGATGGTTGTGGTCGGTGTCGGCGAGCTGGTTCTCGATGATCACGCGGTCACCGGTTGCGAGGTCCGTGCCGATGAGGTCGAGCGAGAAGTCGCCGACCGGGTGCTCCGCTCGTTCAAGCTCCAGATCCATACCGAGGGCCTCGGCCAAGGTGTCGGCGTTGTTCAACAGCCACGGGGTGAAGTGGTGGGCCTCGTGCTGCCAGACTTCGCGAAGTTCGACTGCTTCGAGACGAGAGATGAGGGGATTGCTGTCCATGGGTTGTCCTGTCGAGGTTCTGGCCGGCGAGGCACGCGGAGCCGGGATAGGGACGGGCACTCTCTCAAGTGCAAGTCAATCTTCGCCCAACTTGGTCGGCGAGGCATCACCCATGGATCCCCTTTTGTCGCCCGTACCGGCAACGAAATCCACCTATCGGCGTCGACCATGTTGGGCAGCTTCCGGTTACGATGTCGCGGTACCTAAGTTGCGGCCCGCCGGGCTTCCGCCGAGAACGGACGGATATGCCCCCATACCGCACGAGTTTCTCGTGTGCCTGGGGGAAGTCCATTGGCGGTTCTGCGACGGTCCGTGAAGAGCCTGACTCCGGTCGACCCTGCGTTCCTGCCCGGTCCTCAGCTCAGCGTGGTAATCACAGACCAGTACCTTCGTCATTGCGGGGCGAAGCCCAACAAGGGCGAGATCAGATCCTGGGAGCGCAGCATTCCGATGCTGGTCCAAGACCTGGCAGACGTTGGCCTGGACGGTGTCGAACTCATGATTGAACACCGACTGCCGCTCACGGCGAAACGCGCCGATGTCGTCCTGGCGGGAATCGGGCACGGCGGTGAAGACCGCTACGTCATCGTGGAACTCAAACAGTGGAGCTCGGCGGAGCTGTTCGAAGACGATCCGAATCTAGTACTTGTCCCAGGGATGCGGGGTGGGCCGAAGCTGCACCCTGCATTGCAGGCGAACACCTACCGGGACTACCTGCTTGATTTCACAGAAGGCTTGCAACCCTCGCAGGTCGACAGTATCGCCTACCTCCACTACGCGCAGGACGGCGATGTGTTCGACCTCCTCGGTGATTCGGGAGCCGCCCCGACGCGGATGTTCACCGCCAGCCGAAGAGGCGAGCTCTTGAAGTATCTGGCGAGCGTGTTCGCGCCGCTTTCGGGTGCGGCTGCGGCGGACCGTCTCGAAGCGGCCCGCATCAGACCCACGAAGCAGTTGCTTCGGCACGCCGCGCCGGTGTTGAAGGGGCGCGACCACTTCGTTCTGCTCGACGAGCAGCGTCTCGCGTTCGAGCTGGTCCGCCATGCCGTGGAGAAGGCGCATCGTTCTGACCACAAGACCGTGGTGATCGTTACCGGAGGCCCAGGATCCGGCAAGAGCGTCATCGCTCTCTCCCTGCTCGCCGATATGGCAGCCCGGGACTATGCCGCGATGCACGCCACTGGATCCAAGTCCTTCACGGAGACGTTGCGTCGCTACGTGGCACGGGGATCGACCAGGACCAAGAATCTGTTCAAGTACTTCAACAGCTTCATGAAGGCGACCCCGAACGACCTTGATGTGCTCATCAGCGATGAAGCGCACCGAATCCGCGAGACCTCTGCGAACCGCTACACACGTGCCGAGGATCGCTCCGGTCGGGCGCAGTTGGACGAGTTGATCTCGGCTGCGCGTGTGCCGGTGTTCCTGCTTGATGAGCACCAGATCGTCCGCCCGGGTGAACTCGGGACTGTAGGCGACATCCGCGCCCATGCGATCGCGCGGGGCCTTGATGTCCATGAGGTCGAACTCGACGCACAGTACCGCTGTGGCGGATCACGCCTCTATGAGAACTGGGTACTAGGACTTCTCGAGCTGGGGGGCGAGCAGCCGGTTGTGTGGTCCGGCGACGAGAACTTCACCGTCGAAACGGTGGGAACCCCGCATGCACTGGAATCCCGGCTCTCTATGCACATTGAGGAGGGCTACTCCGCGCGCATGACCGCCGGCTATTGCTGGAAGTGGTCGAAACCGAAGACAGACGGCACGCTCGTACACGATGTGGAGATCGGTGACTGGTCCAGGCCGTGGAACGTCTACGGCGATCGCTCGGTGGGAACCGCACCTCCGTCCGTTCTCTGGGCCACGCATGAGGGTGGCTTCGGTCAGGTCGGCTGCGTCTACACCGCCCAAGGGTTCGAGTACGACTACAACGGCGTGATCATCGGGCCTGACCTCATCTATCGCGACGGCCGCCTGATCACCAACCGCGCCGCGAACCGCGACCCGGCAATCACCAAGAAGGTTGCTGACGCCGAGGCCGACCGACTTATCCGGAACACGTACAAGGTGCTGCTCACACGCGGGCTGCGGGGCACGATCTTGTACTCGTCCGACCCCGAGACCCAGGACTACCTTGCATCCCTGATGCGGACCGCGGCCGAGCCACGCAACGCATGAACTGGATTGTCACTTGAAAGCCAAGTGGCCTGAACAGCATGGTTTAAGTTGCACATACGCGAACAACGTGTCCGACGAGATCCCCGCGCACCGGCCTGACTCGGCACTGCTCGAACCCGAGCCCCGCAGGAACTGAGCGTTCACCGGTCGAGGATGCGTTGTTCCTTCTCAGGTGCGATGCCGATCTCGGCCGACCTGTCGTTTACTTCGAGGGCCGCATCGTGCATCCACTCCCAGGTGTCCCGAACGGTGTCGGCGATCGGCCGGGTCGCCAGGCCCGCGGCCCGCGCCTTCGCGGAGCTGACGTCCCAGGTCCCCGGCGAAGTCCGCCACAGCGGCAGCTCCGACCACTGCCGCACCCCGCACTCCAGCAGCACCTCATCAGGTGTCCAGACCAGCTCAGGAACGACACCGGTTGCCTTCGCGCAGGCGTCGAGGAAGTCCGCGAACGTCGCCTCACCCGAACCGGTCAGATTGAACGCCCCTTCGACGCCGTTCGCGACCGCATTGATCGCGAAGCCCGCGATGTCCCTGACGTCGATCGGCTGGATGCTCCGGGCAGGGTCGCCCGGGGTGAGGACACGTCCGCCGCGGGCGATGCGCTGCAACCACCAGGGGAGGCGACCGACGTACTCGTGTGGGCCGAGGACGACGCCGGCGCGCAGGAGCGTGCTGCTCGCGGTCCCGAACACTTCCAGGACCGCGGCCTCGCAGCCGGACTTCTGGTAGCCGTACTGCGTGGGGCCGTTCTCGGTATTGGTCCCGAACGTCTCGTCGGCATCGGGCGGGCATGGCAGGACCGGCGACTCCTCGGTCAGCGGCTGCACCGGCCATCCCTCGTAGACCGAGAGGGTCGAGACGAAGACGTACCGCTGCACCGACGGCTGCAGGACGCGTGCGACTTCGAGGACGTTCCGTGGCACGTAACCGGAGGAGTCCACCACCGCGTCCCATGTCCCCGACGCTGCCAGGCGCTCAAGGTCGGCGCGGTTCCCGCGGTCGCCTCGGACCGCCTCGACGCCGGGCAGATCGAGACCGGAGCGGCCTCGGTTGAACGTGGTCACGTCCCAGCCGCGTGCGAGCGCTTCGGCGACGATCGCCCGCCCGACGAACTGGCTTCCTCCGAGGACGAGCAGTCGCACGTCGTCACCCCTTCTGGTCGGCACCGGTGGAGCCATCGATCACCTCGATGACGGTGCGGACTCGATCATCCCGTTGATACCGCTGATGGGCAAGCATGCCCCTGACGCGGCGCAGCCGACCCGCGATCGAGGCGTTGCCGATCAGCGAGGACCTCAAGACCGACTCCAGCAGCGCGACCGCTTCACCGGCCCGGCCGGACAGCAGTTGCGCGGCGGCCAGGTCGATCCTGGCTCCGGCGACTTGGGAGACGCTCCGGTTCGAGAACGGCGTGGCGTCCATGGCTTCGAGCGCCCTCATTGCCCAGCGTTCGCTCTCGGCCCCGAGCCCGGAGTCGAGGCAGGCGGTCGCCAGGCACGCCGCCGCCCTGGCCTCGCCGAAAGCGAACTCGCCGCCGATCCGGCCGGCCAGCCGGTCTTCGGAGTTCGGGGTCCCCTCGGCCTCGATATCGCCGAGGAGCCTGCGCAGGGCGCTGACGTCGCCGAGCAGAGCGAACGAGCGGGCCATGATCGCCCGAACACGAAGCGCAGGTTCGCCCTTCGGAGCCAGCACCGACGCCTCCTCCAGAAAGACCAGCGCCGCATCGGGATCGGACCGCCAGTTCGCGGCCGATGCTTGAAGGCCCAGCACCCAGGCTTGGAGCGAGTCGTCCTCACCGAGCGAGGCGTAGGTGCGAGCCGCGATGCTGATCTGGTCGCAGGCGTCCCATTCCCCGAGGTCGAACGCAGACGAGGCCATGAGCCCATGCAGCTGCCCAGCGGATCGATGCGCGGCAGTGAGCTTCGAGGGACGCCGTGTCAGGTCGGCCAGGACCGCGACGCGAGCTGCCACCTGCTGCGCGGACTGCAGCGTCTCCACAGCGGGGCGATTGCTGCGGGCGAGTGCCTTGACGGCCTGTTCGACTTGCTGCAGCGCATCGTCGTCGACGTCCAGCTCGAAGAATTCGAGCCGCTGCTCCAAGGACTGCGCCACCTGGGCGGCGAGTCCGGTCAAGCCGACTGCCGCGACCAGCAGATCACGTCGATGCACACTGTCCTCCCTGACATCGTCAGAAACGCGAGACTCCAGCATGCCTCTGAGGAGGGGCGCTCCGCCTGTGTCAGAGGCCGTTTCAGCGAGGTTGTCCGATTGTTCGGCGCGCTTGTCCTTTTCCCGCTCCACGAGCGGAAGGGCTCGTTGGAAGAAACCCTCGGTGCGAAGCACCTGATCAAGGCGGCGGGCAGTGTCGGCCTGCAGCCCGCGGACCCCGAGTTCCAGTTTGCTGATGAGCGAGGAGTCGACCTTGGCGAAGTCGGCGAGTTCCGCCTGCTTCAAACCGGCCTGCAACCTGCGATGGCGCAGCTCGGCGCCGACCCACGCATCCACACTGCGACCGGGGTCCTGAGCTTTGAGTGGCTTCGGCACTTCGCCTCCGATCCGGTCCCAATCGGACCAGCAATTGGACGGGTTGGCTTGTCCGTTTCAAGTGCTTGAACACGTTGATGTCCTGCTCCAGGCTACACATGTGACAGCTTGTGCCGGAACCCCAACGGAACGGGACCGCTGTCGATGCAATGGCGGATCACCGAGGCGCGCACGCCGCTTCCCGATCCGCCTCCGCCGAACGAAACGGGAGTCGAGATGAACGGCGAGACCGGCCTTCACGACGGCATGGTGTCTGATGAGACTTCGACCGTCGAGCTGCAGATTCCGGACCGGATGACCTTCTGCAGGTTCTGGACCACCGACGATCACGTCAACGTCGAGATCTACGTCGACCCCCAGCTCGGTGACGGGTTCATCCTCCTGTTCTCCGAGGACGACCAGACGTCCGGTGAGATCTCAGACGCCAACAACCGCTTCGAAGTCGAGTGGTCAGGCGACCTCGGCCGCCCGACGACATGGCTCAACGTCCAGCGGGTCCGAGCAGCGCACGTCTACACGGAGCGTCGGCGATGACGGGCCACGGACTCGCCTTGGTACTCGGCAAGCGCCCCGAATGGGACGTCGAGCCTCCGGCCTCCGCACCACGCCGGCCTCTGGAGTGGTACCTCCAGCGCGCCCGCCGACGAGAAGCCGAACGAGTCTCCCGGGGCAACATCCCGATCCCCACAGACTGACCCGCCTCCCCAGGCGCCGCCGATCCGGCGGCGCCGCCCCCTGGGCCGCCGCGCATGGTGGGCGCGGCGGCCCACCCCACCAGCTCCGTCACTCGACCCCCGAGAGGACTGACCCGATGACACTCAGAGCCGCGGTCGTCGGCCTCGGCGCACAGGCCCGCGAAGACCACCTTCCCGGCCTGGCCGCCTCAGACGCCGTCGAACTCGTCGCGATCTGCGACGACAACCCCGACGTCATCCACGAACTGCAGTACGAACTGCACGTCAAGGGCTACACCGACTATCGCGAGATGTTCGCGTCAGAAGCCCTCGACCTGGTCGTCGTCTGCGTGCCGCATCATGTCGGCCGCGATGTCGTCGAATGCGCCGCCGAGCACGGCGTGAACGTGCTCAAGGAGAAGCCGTTCGCGACCAGTCTTGAAGAGGCGCGCGAACTCGCCACGATCTGCGACGCCGCGGGGATCAAGCTGATGGTCACCCTGCAGCGGCGCTTCAACCCGATCTACTCCAGCTTCATCCAACTCGCCGACCAGGTCGGTACGCCGATCGTCATCGACGCCCAGTACACGCTGCATATCGAGGACCCGTCCGAAGGCTGGCGAGGCCGCATCGCCCAAGCCGGCGGCGGCTGCGTCATCGACATGGGCTACCACCTCGTCGACATGATCCTCTGGTACTTCGGCCTCCCCGACCGGATCATCGCCGACACCTCGGCCTCCGCCCGGCCCGACCGCGCCTATGACGCCGAGGACACCGCCCTCGTCCACTTCGCGTACGACTCCGGCCTCTACGGCTCCGCGCTCCTGTCCCGCTTCATCGGTCCCAAATGCGAGCAGATCCGCCTCGTCGGCTCCAAAGGCATCGTCGCCCTCGAACGCGGCCGCATCCGCCGCCTCGACAACCACGGCAACGTCATCGAATCCCTCACCCGCGAGCAGTCCTGGCCGGCCGCGGCCACCGCCCAGATCGACCACTTCGCCCGCGTCATCAACGGCACCAGAACCAACCCGAGCGGCCCGGCCGAGCACCTCGCGCACCTGGCCTTCATCACCGCTTGCTACGAGTCCGTCCGCCGACGCATCGCCGTCAACCCGAAGGAGCTCCTGTGACCTCCCCGCTCGCCCTACTTGGCGGCGCGCCCGCCATCGATCGGCCCGGCCCGCACTTCACCTGGCCGCCGATCACCGACGCCACGCGCAAAGCCGTGGCCGACCAGCTCGACAGCGCCGTCTCGATCTACGACCGCTCCGGCGTCATCGCCGACCTCGAAGACGCCCTCGCCGAGTACTTCGGTGTCCGCCACGCACTCCTCACCAGCTCAGGAACTGCGGCGCTCTACTCGATGTACGCGGCCGCTGGGATCGGCCCCGGCATGGAGGTCATCGTCCCGGCCTACACGTTCTTCGCCACCGTCACGCCGCTCCTGCACCTCGGTGCGACACCGGTCCTCGCCGAGTGCGACGAGCGCGGCAACCTCGACCCGGCCGACGTCCTCACGCGGATCACCCACCGCACCAGAGCCATCGCCGTCACCCACATGTGGGGCATCCCCGCCGACATCATCGAACTGCGCCGGATCGCTGACCTCCACGGCCTGCGCCTTTTCGAAGACGGCTCCCACGCCCATGGCGCCACCGCCTCCGGCCGCAGGATCGGCTCGTTCGGCGACGCCGCGGCCTTCAGCATGAACGGTCCCAAGCCTCTCTCCGCAGGCGAAGGCGGCTTCCTCCTCATCGACGACCCCGAGATCTACCACCGCGCACTACTACACGGCCAGTACAACAAGCGCTGCCGCAACGAAATCCCCAAGACCGACGAGCTCTACCGCTATGCAGTCACCGGCATGGGCCTCAAACACCGCATCCACCCGCTAGCCGCCGCGATAGGCCTTGAACAACTCGGCAACCTCGACACCTACCTCGCCGGCCGCGACAAGACCGCGACCTACCTCCGCGACCGATTCAGCAACGTCCCCGGTATCGAACTGATCGCTCCCGCCGAGAGCGACCGGTCCTCCTGGTACGGCCTGATCCTCCGCTACCGCCCCGACCAGCTCAACGGGCTCACCCTCAACCGCTACTTCGAAGCTCTCCAGGCCGAAGGCGCCCTTGAAGCCGACCGTCCCGGCTCAACCTGCCCGCTGAACCTGCTCCCGCTCTTCCAAGAACCCGGCCCGCTGTTCCCGGCTCTCTCCCGCCGTTTCGCTTATGCTCCAGGACAGTTCCCCCGAGCCGAAGCGTTCCACGCGAACACCATCAAGCTCCCCGTCTGGCACCACGAAGACGACCAGCACACCGCCGACGCATACCTCGAAGCCTTCCGCAAAGTCAGCACCCACCACACCGACCTCATCGAGACAGGAGCCCAGCATGGATGACCAACTCATCGACAAACTCACCGCCCAAGCAGCCGAAGACGGCATCATCCAACTCGTCGTCGGCGCCGTCATCACCGACACCGAAGACCGAGTCCTCCTCCTCAAACGCCCCGCCGACGACTTCATGGGCGGCCTCTGGGAACTCCCCAGCGGCAAAGTCGACCCCGGCGAACGCCTCGACACCGCCCTCACCCGCGAAGTCAAAGAAGAAACCGGCCTTAACCTCACCGAGATCACCACCTACCTCGGCCACTTCGACTACACCAGCGGCAGCGGCAAACCCACCCGCCAATTCAACTTCGCCATTACTACCACCGCGATCGAACCACTCTCCCTTACTGAACACGACCAGCACCAGTGGGCGAATATCTTCGGCATCCTCCCGGTCTCGGATGCAGTGAAGAGAATGCTTGGCAGGGGCTATAGCCGCTGATCCGGGTGCCCAGACATCAAAGACGGACCATATGAATTCGGCCCGATTCGAATCTCCAATCGAGTACTTCGATTGGCCGGGAGCTGCGAGCGCATCAGCCGAACCTGTGCCACCTCGTTCGACACCGGCAGAGCAGCACGCACCCAGGATGTCGCAGCCAAGGTGCAGATCGAGTCACAGGTTGTCTTTGAGGAGGTGAGGCTTGTCGGCTAGGTCCCTGGCGCTGGACCGAGTGATCGCCGAATCCACCAAGCAGCTTGGTTACGCCCCTGCTGGTGGTTGTAATCGCTACACGGACCAGGCAAAACCGTTCGTAACCCCGCGTAATTTCGCCTGCAACGTCGACAATGAGGCCAGGAGGTCTTGTGTCGCATTCAGGCGGTGCTCTACACTTCTCGAAGACCTTAGATTTAGACTCGTTTCATTCTGCGCGTTTGCTTTTCGACAGGCAGAACCGGCACCCGGAGCGTTCCCGTCGGTACTCATCGCAGTACCAGCGGACCTCGGTGTCGCGTAGGACGGACGGGTTTACCTAAGCCACATCTAGCAACTTCGGACTTAAAAGGAGGTCGGATGGACCAGGCCAACGCAGACTTCCGCTTCGCCGACCTCTTCGCCGGCCTGGGCGGCTTTCACGTTGCGCTTAAGGACCTCAGGGGTGTGGGCGTCTTCGCGGCCGAATGGGACCCAACGCTCAACGCTCTCTACCAGGAAAACTTCGAGTTGGAAGCCTGGTCGGACCTGAACCACCTCAGCGATGCGGAGACGATCGCTCGCGAAATCCCAGACCATGACGTTCTCACCGCGGGGTTTCCGTGTCAGCCGTTCTCCAAAGCCGGTGAGCAGCTCGGTTTTGAGCACACGTTGCAGGGGCAGCTGTTTTTCAAAGTCCTCGATATTCTCAAGGAGAAGAAGCCGCGCCGCTTCATCCTTGAGAACGTGCCGAACATTCTCAAGCACAAGGGCGGTGAAACCCTCGATACCATCAAGAGGGAGGTCGAGAGCATTGGCTATGCAGTCAAAGTGCACAAATTTTCGCCCCATGAGTTCGGTATTCCGCAGATCCGGGAGCGCGCGTATTTTGTTGGATCTCTCGATGGTCTCGACCAATTCGAGTGGCCCGTCCCGACCCGCCGTGAGACCAATATCAAAACTGTGCTCGATCGCTCCGCGCAAGCAGGGCGAGCGATCAAGCCGCGAACGCTCCAGGCGATAGACATGTGGGACGACTTCCTGCGTCTGTCTGAAGTCGCCAAGGTCGAAAAACTGCCGTCATTCCCGATTTGGTCGATGGAATTTGGTGCAACGTATCCTTTCGACGACGATGCGACACCCCCTGCCCTCTGGAAAGCGCAAGGACCCCAGGCGCTGGATCACTATCTGGGTAGCTTCGGCTCCCCGCTCCGTGGACTACCAGAGGAATCGCAATACCAGCAGCTTCCGAGTCATTCCCGTCGCCGGGGCGACTTCAAGTTTCCATCCTGGAAGCAGGCGTTTATCCGTCAGAACCGCGATTTCTACCTTGCTAACGATGAGTGGATAGCGCCCTGGATGAAGCAGTGGCGTCCCTGGTCGTTTCCGTCGAGCCTGCAGAAGTTCGAATGGAACGTCCAGGGCGGAGTGCGGCAGATCGACGAGTACGTGCTGCAGGTTCGAGCGTCCGGGGTCCGAGTTAAACGTCCAACGACGGCGCCGAGCTTGATTGCGATGACCAGCACACAGGTCCCGATTCTCGGTCGGGAACTGGTTGGAGTGCGACGCTACATGACCCCTGCGGAATGCGCGGTCCTGCAGAGCCTTGGTTCCCTGAAGTTGCCCGACAGCGACGTTCATGCGTACAAGGCGCTGGGAAACGCGGTTAATGCGAGCGTCGTCAAGGCGATCGCTGAACCGTTGCTCCGCGGACTAAGCAGTTCGGTCGGGCTTCCGATCGGTGAAGGCATCGGGCGGAAGGCCAAGGACTAGCCCCGGCCAGCGAGCACGCAAGGAGACGCTATGACCGAGCCCCTCACTCCGGCGGCGCATCCACCGGTATTCGAACAGCCCAACCATGGAAACTAAATATGAGCGCCTGTGCGAATCAATCGCCGACATCATGTTCGGCTCTGCTCAGGCCGGACGTCCGGTATACGCGCTGCCTGATGCTGCGACGCTGCAGAAGGTTCTCGTGGAGTCGGAAGTCAAACGCCTCGACGTCGATGCCCTGGCGGAAGTCGTCAGGCCGACGCTACAGATCGAGAAATCCGGCATCATCCCATTTCGTCTACAGGCTGAGGCCGCTCACCGTCACAGGCGCCAGCCGCTTGAGACGCCGTTTGCTCTCCCTCTGCTCGTCCTGCTGTCCCTGGCAGCCGAGCAGATGCACGCTGATGGCAACCTCGCTTCGCACAACTATTACTCACGTCTTCATGGTCTCCTCCGCGTTCCGGATTTCCACCGCCAACGAGTCGAGCAGCACTACCGCCAGAATGCTGAACTGCTCTGGGACTCGCTCAACTCCTGGCTTGAGGCTTGGGAAGGCGAGCGCGGGATCCCGACCGCATACGCCGTCGGAGGGCACGCGTACGTCGGGCTTCCGATGTCGCAAGCGGTTGTTCGCCAACATGACCGCGGCGGCCTGCACGAGGTCTTCGCACTCGAAGGAATGACGCCGAGAATTCGCATTTCACCGGCCGATATGACGACCGCAATAGATCCCTACGCAGCAGCAACGGCGAGCCCGCTGAGTTCGCATTTGTTGGGTCTTTGGCGCGTGGCAGCCGCCCGCGAGCGGATCGTTGACGCTGCATGCCTGGAACTTGAGGTCTGGGACGGGTCCGGGGTTGAAACCATCGGATCCGATCGGCAGGTGGCCGCGACGCGTTTGCTTGCGTTCATGCGGACCTTCCCCCGCAGGTCGATTGCGTTCAATCTGATGCTCCCGCACCGCTCGGAAGGTCCAGGTATGGCACGGTTTCGTACTTGCGGTAGTGAGGTGACCGTACCCACCGTCGCGGGGCCAGGCGGCTCAACGCGGCTTTCCGCAGTGGAGGGCGTAAGTGCGGTATCGCTTGTGGGGGAGCGGCTTGATGGTGAATTCGGTGACAACAACAGCCGCCCGTTCGGCCGCCGTCCCAGACGTGTCGCCCCGCTGCGTTGGGACGACCTTCAGGGCGCGTTTGTTGAGGTTGAGCGTGTCTCGTTCGGAGAGGACAGCATCGTCGTGGCCCGCGAAGAGGCCCGGCGAAGTGTGGATGACTATCTTGCTGCTCATGCCCGGCCCGGCTGGGAAATCGTGGACCTGCCGGGAACTCCCGAGGGATGGTGCGTGTACCAGCATGTCCAAATTATCTCTGCGCCGACTGAGGCGCCCAATGATCTACTTCCACTCGCGCCGCGTGCTCGGACGAGCCTTACCCTGCGCGGCGGTTTCGCGCTCCCCGGTCTGCTACGCAAGTGGTCCGCATCGGACCCGCCGGAGATCGTGGCGTTCGCTGCAGGTGCGGGATCTGTGGAGGTCGCGGTTTATCAAGGCACGCGGATCGACCAAAGCCAGAGAGCTGTTCTGGCGTCGCAGGAGGGAGAGCTCCTGGTCCTGCCGCTAGCTGGCAAGGGGCTCTCTGATGGCGAGTATGTCGTCGCCATGTTCACCGACGGGGCGAGCCGGGCCGCTTCGACAGCGCTGCTCCGGTTGCGTTCTGCGGAAACACCGCAGTATCGAGTCGAAGACGTCGACATCCGCCTGGTCTACTCACCCGATACCGGACTGCGATGGCCGCTCACCGCCGGTCCGGCGAAGTGGCCCCGTTTCGTGAACGGCGCGCGAACCGTCGCACTTCCTGTTCCGGTTGAGCGGCTAGCCGTGCCGATGCGCGAATTTATGCCCCGGCAGCGAGGCGACTCAGCAGCCGCCTACGCCTCGGTCCGCGTAGGAGTCCCGATGCCGGACGAATCCTGTCTGGTGACGGGCAGCCACCGGTTCGAACTCCCGCCATTCGTTCCGGGTCTGCCGCTCACCAGGAGCATTGCAGGGGAATGCAAACTGTGTGGACTCGTCAAACGGTTCGCAGGTACACATTGGGCCGCGAGGAAGAAGGAGTCGGCGAGCAGGGAGGTGGTTGTCCCTGCGGAGGTTCCGCCGGTGGCCGACTCGACAGAGCCTCGTTTCGAGGCGGCGTTCGACGCTCTCTGCCATGTTGGCAAGGGGTCATTCGGAGCCTTCGAGCGTATTGCGGCGCAGGTCGAAGGTTCGGGACTGTACGCGGACCAGCTCCTGCGCCGGCTGGAGACAGTCGGACATGTAGATGTTGCGCGGGGCGACTACCTCCAAGTGCAGGAGTGGGCTGTGAACGCCTCGACGCTCCTTCCAATCGCGGAGTCGCAATGGGTCCTGGTTGGGAGCCGATCAGCCGGACTGCTTAATCGCCTTGCCGAGATGCTCGGTGCGGAGGGCAAGGTCGTCGCCGGTGTGGACGCGGGTCTCGTCCGTGTCGAGGTCGCCGGCGCGCTTCCTGGTCCAGCGCTCGCAGAATTGGGCATCGACGTGCTGGAGAGTTCACCGGCGGTGACCATCGCTGCCTCACTTCCCCGCCTCGGCGAGGTCGCTGTGTCACTGCACCGGACTGCCGTCCCCAAGTACCGCTCCGCCGAGTTCTGGGATACGGCTTCGGCATCGTGGCAGCCGACAGGGAACCTCGTACGCGTCGGTGCATACAGGCTCAAGGATTTCAGTTCGACTTATGCGGTCCGATCAGCGGAGGACGTCGAACGCGGCACCCTCGGGATCGGCAACGCCCAGATCGTCAAGCACATCGCAAACATGTGGGCCGGCGACCCACTCGTCGGCTACAACTCACGCAGCGGTTCGGTGGTCGCTCCACTCGACGCCGGCCTGCCCGGGCTCTACGGTCGAGTGCTGTCGCTCTGCTCGGGACGCGCGCCGAGAGAAATTCGCTCCCACTGGATGCTGCAGTATCAGTCCGTCCCGCGTGCGGTCGCCGACATCGTTTTCGACCGCGTGAGACAGTGAGGTGCCATGTCGTTTCCAACTCCGGTGAACATCGCCGCCGACCTCCAGGACGCGTTCCTCCGTTACATCGACACCGCATATGCACTGCGGCACAAGGAGCTCGCCGCAGAGCGACGACGTCTGCTGCTCGACGGTCAGGGGAACCTGTTCGCTCCCCTAATGCTCGAGCCGGTACTCGCTTACGACGGTGTTGCCTCGGCCGAAGAGTCTGCGCAGCGCGCAGGCGTCAACGCCCGCGATCTCGGCGATGTCATGAGAGCCGTTTTTGGGTTGAAGGGTGCATCGCTCGCGGGCGCAAAACTCCGCGGACATCAGGCCGCCGCGCTGGAGGTACACTTCGCCGCTGGCGCCGCGCATAACCCGGTGGTGACCTCGGGCACTGGGTCAGGGAAGACCGAGTCGTTCCTCATTCCGCTGCTGACACGTATCGCTACCGAGAAGCGGTCGGAGACAGCGCTTCCTCCGATTCACGAGTGGTGGGACCTGCAGCGCCAATCCCAGCAGTGGCAGCCTGCGCGAAGCCCGGGACCGGCTCCGGCAGCGGTGCGCTCGGTGATCATGTACCCAACGAACGCTCTGGTCGAAGACCAAGTTGCGCGCCTGCGCCGCGCGGTGCGTGCGCTGCGCGAGCAGGAGACGCCGATCGATCTCTGGTTCGGCCGCTATACCGGCGCCACCCCCGGCTCAGGGGCCCCTCCGACTGGGCGAGTCTCAGCGCAACGCACGTCCGATGTCGCCCGCAACATGCGGGACCTGGCGAGGCTGAACTCGCGCCTGGCCGGACTCGGCAACGCCGACCTCATGAGCCAGTTCCAGGATCCCGGTGCTGGCGAACTCATCACCCGCTGGGACATGATCACGACGCCGCCAGACGTCCTCGTAACGAACTACTCAATGCTCAACGTGATGCTCATGCGCGACATCGAGGAGCCGGTCTTCGAGTCCACACGGCGTTGGCTCCAGCTCTCCGCAGACCATGTGTTCACCCTTGTCGTCGACGAACTGCACCTCTACCGAGGGAGCACTGGAGCCGAGGTCGGCATGGTCGTGCGGAACCTCGCCTCACGGCTCGGCCTGGAATCGTCGTCCGACCAGTTTCGCATCATTGCGACCAGCGCATCACTGCCTGGGGACGACTCCGGCCTCGAGTACCTTGAGCGCTTCTTCGGCGTCGACCGCGCCTCCTTCGTGATCGAGTCGGGGCAGCCCCGGACTCCGATCCCAGGCGGAAGGCCGAGGGCAGACGAAGTGCTGCGGGTCGGACCGGCGGACCTGGCCCCAGCTGCCGAACGGGAACGCTGGGCAGAGACGGTTGCGGCGGCGTGCACGGACCCGCAAGATTCGAGGTTGAAGGCCACGCGGGTCGACTTGGTCGCCGCCCGCCTGTTCGGCGATGACCCCATGCGTGACGAGGCGCTTGCTGTGATGCTCGAAGGCCTCGCTGCAGTCCCTGATCCGGTCCTGCAGTTCCGAGGGCATGTGATGATGCGCGGCATGCGAGGGATGTGGGCTTGTTCCGATCCCTCTTGCGCTGGCGGTGCCCATTCGGAGCCGCGTCGCATTGGCCGGATGTACGACACCCCGCGGTCGACCTGCGCCGACTGCGGGGCGCGGGTTCTAGAGCTCCTCTACTGTTTCGAATGTGGCGACGTAAGCCTCGGCGGCTACCTCGTCGACCGACCGGGCCTGGGTGAAGTGGTGCTCTCGACCACTCCAGTGGCACCGGGCGACAACTCGGGCGACTTCGTTTTCCGGCGCAATGACAACGAGTACCGGTGGCTCTGGCTCGGCTCGCCGGTGCCCGACGCGCCGATCAGACACCGACTGCCCGCAGACTTGGACGAGAGCCGCAGGGAAGTAGTGACCAATTTCGGCGCCGCGACTTGGAACCCGAAGCTCGGTTTCCTGACTCTCGGTGGGTCCAGCGACGGCACCCCCGCGGTCATCCTGAGCCACAACGCCGGAGAGGACAGCGGACTTACGCTGCCGGCACTGCCCGAGTCCTGTCCGCGATGCGGAGGGAGCCAGAGCAACCACGACGCTACGGTCTACTTCTCCGGCAGTGTGCGGTCGCCGATCCGAGCCCACACCTCTGGCCGGTCCCAGCTGAACCAGATGGCTGTGTCACAGCTGTTCCGCAGCCTTGGCTCCGAAGCGGCTGAGTCGAAAACGATTGTCTTCACGGACAGCCGCGACGATTCGGCCCGGATCGCGGCGGGCATCGCGCTGAACAACTTCCGGGACCAGGTGCGACAGGTCGTGCGCCAGCTACTCCACAGCCGCGAGAACCCGGTCCCGACGTTGCGCGCGCTGCTTCGAGGAGAACTCGGCGGCGCCGACCGCGACAAGGCCGAACAGCTTCGCTCGACCCGGAAAGAACTCTACGACAAGCTGCGGCTCGATCATGTCGGCGCAGCAGACCCTGCCGACCTTTCGACGATCGCAGCGGCAGAACGCGAAGCCGAGTCGCTGCCCTGGGCGACATTGATCCACGAGGCCGAACGAGTGATGATCGAGGCTGGCGTGAATCCCGCCGGGTCCGGCCCATCCGTGGAGCACAGCGAAGGCGACGCACCCTGGTACCGCGCTTACGATCCCCCAGCCCCGAACGCCTGGGAGCCGCTTGCGGATGCAGTCGCACGTCCGATCAGACACGACCGACGCCGTCTGATTGCAACGGCGGTAGCCGAAGCCGTTTTTGACCGCGCCTCTCGCGACCTGGAATCCACCCGACTCGGCGTTGTCCATGCTAGACCGCCTGCCCCGGACGACTGGGGGTTCTCCGCGAATACTGCCGCTGAGGTCTTGGCAAGCGTGATTCGTCTACTAGGAATCGCGAAGCGATTCGAGGGCGGGTACGTGGCCCGGTCCAATGCGGCACCGAAGGCCATTGGTACCTATCTTAAGCGGGTCGCCGCGAGGCACCGGATCGACTGGAAGCAGCTAACGGTAAACGTCGGCGAGTTCCTCAGGTCGAACGGACTGACCGACGGCGTGTGGACGCTTAGGACGCAGACCGGTCAAGATTCGCTCGAGTTGCGCATGCCCAGCGATAAGGCATGGATCTGTGGAAACTGCGGCTCAGTCCACTTGCACCCGTCGGGTGGCGTCTGCACGAACGAGGAATGTCTCAATGGTGTTCTCGGCGAGGAGGATCGCGCAGAGACGCCTGACTACTATGGCTGGCTGGCCTCGCAGCCACTTCGCCGGATGCGGATCGCCGAGCTGACGGGCCAGACCGGGCTCGCGGGCCAGCGAACCCGCCAGCGGCTCTTCAAAGGCGCTGTCCTCCCTTATCCGGAGGAGAGCGAACTGGCTGACCAGCTCGACCTCCTCTCGGTAACTACCACGATGGAAGTCGGCGTCGACATCGGCTCTCTTCGGGCGGTGGCAATGGCGAACATGCCGCCGCAGCGCTTTAACTACCAGCAACGCGTGGGCCGCGCCGGGAGATCCGGCCAACCGTTCTCGTTCGCTGTTACCGTGTCACGAGATCGAGCGCACGACGACTACTATTTCCAGGCCCCCGAGAAGATGACTGCGGCAGACCCGCCACCCCCATTCATCGACTTGTCCCGCCCCCGGATCGTGCGCCGGGTCATTGCCGCGGAACTGCTGCGGCGCGCATTCCTCGCCTCGCCGAACCCGCCACGGCGCACCGGCGAAAGTATCCATGGCACGTTCGGGATTGCGGACGACTGGCCTCAGCGGCGCGCGGGCGTCGAGGAGTGGCTCCACACGTCAGCTGAGGTTCCTGCTGTCTGCAAGCGGTTCAGCGCGTTCACTGCCCTGGATGCGGACGGATTGGAGGTGTGGGCGCGCGAGGACTTGACAGGCGAGATTGACGATGCCGTTGGTAACCCG
This sequence comes from Glycomyces sp. NPDC047010, assembly GCF_040644205.1. Taxonomy (NCBI): domain Bacteria; kingdom Bacillati; phylum Actinomycetota; class Actinomycetes; order Glycomycetales; family Glycomycetaceae; genus Glycomyces; species Glycomyces sp. NPDC047010. Next base: position 143,256 of record NZ_JBEYVY010000013.1, read on the forward strand.
TACTTCGGCCACTCGGAACTCAGCGAACTTCTTGCCAACGCTGGTGTGCTCCCGATGTTCGGCTTCCCGACTCGTGTGCGTCCGCTCTACTCTAAGCCGGTTCGCAGCACTGACGATACGGAGTCCAGCACTGTCGCCGACCGCGACCTCCGCATGTCGATCACGGCGTTCGCGCCGGGAGCGGTGGTAGTTAAGGATGGCGCCGAGCACCTCGCTATCGGGTTCGCTGCATACGACTTCGTCGGTGCAGCCGCTGAGGCCAAAGATCCTCTCGGTACACCCCTGCCGGTCCGCCGCTGCGGGCAGTGCGGGAGCCTCGACGCGCGGCCGGCTGGACAGTTGTCCCAATGCTCGGTCTGCCGCGCCGACATGAGTGCGTTCTCGCTCTACCAGCCGGAGGGCTACCGAACGATCTACAGCCAGCCCGACTACGACGACGCCCACATCACCCCTATGTATGCGGGGTACTCCGAACTCTCCGCCAATACCGAACTAGGGCGAGAGACCAGACTGCATGGCGCTTCACTGCGCCTTATGGAGCAGGCCGAAGTCGTCACAGTGAACGACAACAATCGGAAGCTGTTCGATTTGACCAGGCAGCCCGACGGGTCCGTCATCGCTAGGAACCAGGGCCTGTACCGGCGCCCGCTGCCGCCATTCTTGAGGACCGGCGGTCAGCCGCTCGGCTCGGCCGCAATCGGGGAAGTGCGTCGAACTGACGTCCTGTTGCTCGAACTCGATGCACTTCAGCTCCCCGAAGGGGCCATCGCAACTCTGCCGTGGGCCTGTCCTGCAGGAAAGGGGGCACTGCTGTCATTCGCCGAGCTGCTCAGGAACGCCGCGAAGGAGTACCTCGACATCGAGCAGTCGGAACTTGAGGTGGGTATTCAGCCTACGCTCTGCGGCGACACTGTGTCGGCGCGCGTGTTTCTCGCGGATGCCCTCGACAACGGAGCCGGCTACGCCTTGGAGATTGGTGAGTCGGCGACGTTCGAGATGCTCCTCAAATCTATCCGGGATGAAACCGGACGAAGGCTTCGCAATGCTCCGCATGGCCAGGCATGCACGTCGTCATGTCCTGGTTGCCTTCGCAACTATGAGAACCGGTTCAATCACTGGGCCCTAGACTGGCGACTCGGCCTCGACGTCGTCGACCTCATACTCGGGCACACCCTCGATCCATCACGCTGGGCCGATCGCACCGCAGCGCTGATGCAGAGCTTTGCGGAGGGCTACGGGCCGCACTTCCAGATTGAGCAGGAGACCATCGCAGGCCTGCCTGTGCTCGTCGCACGCGAGGATCCTGGTTCGGCCGTCGTGGTCGGGCACCCTCTATGGCGCCATGAAGAGCCGCACTGGAATGCCGCAGTTCGAGGTGCTGCTGCGGCCCTCCGCGATCGCGGGCTGGCCCATGTGGCCGTCTCAGACACCTTCGTCCTCGATCGCACGCCGATCAAGGTCTTCAACATGCTGCTCGACGGGGAGGGGTAGGCCGCGGCATCAGGTTGGAGAGGCCGAAGGCGGCGGGCCCGGTGCCTCAGAGGGTCCAAGCGACCAATGCTTGTCAAACCGCCTGTACTGCGCTGCTAGCTTGCTGGCGATGAAGCTTATAAACTCAGCAACCGAAATCGGCTTGAGTCCGAGTACATCCGGTATCCGCCACGCTCCGCGGTGACTCGGCCCTCGACTTGCACCCTCAGCCCATTCCGATGCGCATCAATTGCACGTCCGTAGTCCTGCTCCGATACGAACACCCAGAGTGTCATATCCTCTCGCTCCCCTTCGCGATCCGCGATGCCTTTAACTTGAATCCGACGCCGGAAGAGTTGGTCCTCGGTGTGCAATCCGATGACCTTTCCTTCGACCAGTGCTGGGCCGGAACGAGCAAGTTGCTCAAGTCGCTTGCCAAAACTATGCAGGCAATCAGCCATAAGCTCGGTGAATGGAACCGAAGAGCTCGATGGGGCATTGTCATGCCCGAACCCCCAGTCAAAGCTGATCTCGAACGGGTAATCCCTGCTTTCTCCACCCAATTCGGCGATGGCCAAACAGAGATTTGATGAAACTCCCAGGTCGGACGGGTTGCTGATGATTACACCTTCCGCAAGCTTCTCTGCAACATCATGCGCCTTGGTGACCATTGACTGCAGATTTACCGCAATCTCATGGTCAGAGGGAACTTCCACCACTTCATCTAGTACCGGTATGGGTGATCCAGTATTATCGGCATATTCTTTGATGCGTTCCCGTGCTGAATTGCGTTCACCAATACTGGTTGAGAAAATGTAACTACCAGGCAGAGTAAGGTTGAGCTGCACTCGGTCAAGAAAATCTTGGACGGCGTTCACTGGCTTATTCTTGTGGTACAGACGGGGTCCTTCGATTGCGTTCCGGCCCGCGTCACGAAGAACTCGGTAGATCGCCTCAACTGCCTTACGGCCATGCGACAGCGGGATCGTTCCCGACGGAGTGTGCGGTTGCAAGCGGAAGCGCTGGACATCGACGCGAGGCCGGGCAAGATCGGCGAGCAGTCGATCTGGAGAGCGCTCCTCCGTTGCAGCAAGTTCCGCCAGCGCCTGGTGAAGTAGTCGGCGGCCCGACGAACTATAGGGTTCATCCGGCAGCATGAGTTGATCGGACTCCGGGCCTTGCTCCCAGACAGTGGTTCCACGCCAGGTGGCCACTGGCTGCCAACGCCTGGAAGTGAGATACGAGATAAGAACATTCGGTTCTACTTGCAGGTTGCTCTCGTCCATCAGACCCCTCCCCTCATCTGACCTGGCACCGTTGGCGTGAACCCCTGGCACGCCTTGTTGTAGAGCTCGATCAAGCTTTCAACGGTGAGAACCTGCTCGCAGGGTACCGAGATGGTACGACTTCGTTTGTGTGGAACTCCGTCGTCCATGCCCTCAAGTGAGTGCCAGTAGGTCTTTGCCTTGAATGATGTGCCAGGCATACCGGACGGCATGTATTCGTGCTGGATTTTCGGAACCCTCACCAAGAACAAGTACGCTGGCGGACCCTGGCTGTCAGTCCTTGACAAGTCTTGGAATGCTTGCTCGTCAAGCTCATACCGCCAGTCATCTCCGGCCAGTTTCATGGTTCTGGAACTCTTGACCTGCACGTCCAAGACCGGCCCTCGCCGAAGTCTCCCGCTGAGGCGCCTGATCGAGAAGTCGATGCCGTTATCTGGTTCCCATGGCGCGAGAGTGAAGCCGGCGGCGGCGCAGATCGCCCGCACCACGGACTCACCAAAATGCCCTTGATGCCGTTCTTGGTCAACACCCTCGAAGAGTTCTGCGCCCAGTGATACGGGCGACTTGTCCTGTGGCAGCGTCGGAGCCTCCAGAAGTGCAGGCCCCTCGGGGGTTTGGGACCGAATCAACAAATGATAGCCGCTTGAGGTTCGACCACGAGGTCCCATGTCCAGCAGGCCGTCACCTAGAGATTGTTCTCAGAGCTGCGCGGTTCCTTCTCCAGATCCTCGGCCAAGCCCCGGTTATTGGCACTCTGGCTGAGCATGATATTTGCGGCTCCGGAAGACGGATTTGCGCTGCTCGCAATGAGGAAGCGGTACCCGATAACCAGAATTTTGGTGGCCTTCGTCGTGTCTAGCACCCGAAGACGCAAACCGGATGGCTGCAGGATTCATCGAGGGGCTGTCCGTTGTATCAGGTTTCGTATGGATCGACAGGTCGGATCGCAGGGTTTTGAGCAGCGGAAACTTATTCCTTTCGGCGTCTCCATCTGGCGGCCCCGTTTTTTGGGGATGGTTAGAACTGACTGCATCATTGCGCTCGATGCAGGATTGCTTCGGATTCTTGGTGCCTGCGGCGTCGGCGCTTGTTGGGGTGCTCTTCAAGCCTGGGCGAGCTGCCACACTGCAGATTCGGCCGCCCCTCGTGGAGGAGGTCGGCGACCGGTGTCGGGCCTCGCTTGTAATGATGACGCTGAGCACCACTTGCGTTGAAGCGTGCTCGCCGCTCAGGCTGGTGGATCGCCGGCATCAAGGACCCGGAAAGCATTGCCGAGCACTCCTGGCGAGCAGCTCTGACCGGCAAGGTGCTTGCCAGCCTCGAAGGGGCGGATCCTGCGCGTACCGCCAAGCTGTGCATCCTTCACGACACCCCGGCCACCACTACCTGGACGCGACTGATTCTAAGACGATCGTGGCCGGCCAGACCGCGGAGTGCTCTGACTGCGTCGCGGGCACCATCCGCTGCCATCGCTGAGTTCGAGGCGGGAGAGATGCCTGAGGCGAGAGGACTGGGGGCAACATGGGTAGAGCACGGCGATAGAGCAGCGATCAACGCAGCTGCTCCAGTTGCTGTATGGTGCGGATCTGCCTCGATGTGAAATGTACTCACGAGTGATCGATGAGGTAAAAGGCGGATCCCGTCATTGCCCTAGCATTCTCTATAAAGGGGTTCCATGAATGGGCTTTCCCTTCTTATCACGCTCGACGATTTGCAGCGCTTGGATAATCGCCGCAAAACCGGCAAACGCTAGAAGCATCGACAGTGCTGCGAGCACCTGCCAAAAACCTCCGCGAACCATAAGCCAAACGGTGATATAGCCGAAAACCAGAGCAAAGAACATTCCGGATAGTGCCCGCATTGGATCGCGCCGCCCTACGGTTTCGAGGCGATCAATCTTGGCGATATGGCTGGCGATCAAGTTCAGTGCTGATTTGTATGCTTGTGATTCTTCCGGGAGGCTTTGGAGTACCTCGGTGTAGCCCTTGAGTTTCTTGAGCTCGTGGTCGCGGTTCATTAGTCCGAAGATCGCGACGGCCACGGTCATTACCGGAGGGATGAGCTGGGTAAGTAGGGAGCCTATGTCCACGCTTACTTAACGAAACCAGCGCGTAGTTGGTTGCGGCTTGGGCCTAGTAAAGTTGAAGCATGATCGGTTTTTGCGATATATTGCCTTCGGGCAACCTGTATGCATATCTATGGTGAATCGAAGTGCTTGACGGCCTGTGCTATCTGATCTATTCGCGCTGCTTTATGGATAGTTTTACTGCTGACGCCCAGTCGTCCGGCAATCCAGAATCTGAATATCAGTACTGACCTCCAGAAGTTTTCTCGAAGATCTTTGGGCATAGGGGCTGTACGGTTTGCATGCTTGACTGAATTATAGAGTTTTGTGGTGTCTCTTATCCATCTGGTTCCATCGGTGGGCGGTTGAGTCTTGATGTCATTCCAGATATTCTGAAGTCGATTTTCGAACGTTTGATCCCCGGCCTTCTTCTTGGAGACCCCTTTCTCAATAGCGATCAGATACCCAAGCGCTTCTAGCCCGATGCCGATTTGGGCGAACGCGCTGTTGATGGTGCCGTTTTCTAGATCAAGAAGACTAATGATCGGGTCGATTCCTCGTGCCATGGAATCGTGTAGTTTGATCCAGGTCGAAATCCCGCTTTTAGAAAGATCTGAATAAGAAAACAGAAAATTGACAGAACCTTCTGAGGGATTCTCCGCGACTTTAGTCCGAAAAGTATGGACTTCGTACCAGACGCGTCCGTGACCTGCCCCGTCAAGTGTGCGAAGGGGATCATCTTCGCGAGTGGCTTTGTGTGAAAGAAAGTTCAACTGTCTCCACGACGAAAGCCTAAGGAGATCGCGCATCTTAATATGCAGGTTCAAGTGCTCATCCCAGGAACGCGACCTCTTGACCAACGACTCGACGTACATTCGCTCATTTATAACTGTTTCGTCGGGCCGTGGGCCACGATCGTACTGAAATGACGGAACAACCTTGAGGTTGAGGTTTCTATGGACTCGCACTTCTTCGGGGGACTCAAGCTTCATTTCTACAGTTCTTAGCCTGCCGTCTGCGTCGGAAGTATGTTTGATGCTGAGGCTGCTAAGGTTCATCCAAGTTCCAAGACCTTCAATCTCTGATCGGAACCCGTTAATCGAGGAATAGTTCTCGGCTGAGGTGGCTCCTAGAATTGCGTAGTCGACACCAATGATGCCAGTTCCAATCCGAGAGATTGGGTTCCTTTTGGATCCCCGGCTATGACAACCTGACAATACGATGCGCCCGTTGGAGTCTTGGAAGTCGATTTGCTGTGGTGGATTGTACTTGAATTTTGTTTTTTCTGGATCATCGCCCCATTGAATTCCATCGCCAAACCATCGCTCATATTCGGGGCGACTTGAGTGATTCCACGGGACACGGACTATGATTCCATCCTCTGTCAAACTCAAATCTGCTACCATATTCGAGTCTGGAATGCCGTCCCCGGAAAGAAAACCGATGCGCGATCGATTTGGATCAAGAGTATTGGCCATCATTGCTCCATTTGAATTGAAACTCTAATGTATGTCGAGCGGAGGTGCTTCCTGTGCTCAGGGCGCAGGGAGAAGTAATACTTCAGGCTATCACTAGGGGAGTTCTGATGGTCGAACTATGAATGAAATAGTGCGGGGCACGCCTCCACCTGGCGTGCCCCGCTGTAGGAGAAGGTCAGAGTTGGCCTGCGGTGGTGGCGCGGGTCAGGATGGATTCGGATTCTTGGCGCCAGCGGCGTTTGCGGTCGTTGGGGGTGCTCTTCCAGCCGGGGCGGGCTGCCATGCCGCAGATTCGGCCGTCTTCGTGGAGGAGGTCGGCGACTGGAGTCAGGCCCCCGGTCACGTTGACGACGCTGAGCACCGCGTGTTCTGAAGCCGTGGTGGGTTCGACGGCGAACCGGAAGCCGTCGATGTTGAAGGTGCCGAGGACGGTCTCGGGGAGCTCGGTCTTGAGAGGTCTGGGTTGACCGGCGTGCCAAGCGGCGATGAGAGCGGCGACGTGTTTGCGTTGCTCGGTCTTCCAGACGTCGGTCTGCTCATTCCAAGGCTCTTCCCACCGAACTTCACGCACGACTCCGCCGGCGTGGAGGGCGTACCCGATTCGTACGGGCTTGCCGTGCCAGCTCAGCCAGACGGATGCGTATCCCGACGTTTTGCGGGCCTTGAGCGTGAGTCGGTTCCCGGATGGAGTCTCCCATTCGCCGAGAATCTCGAAGACGGCCTTGGGATCCTGGCCGTTGCTGGGTGTTGACGCGTTCATATACCGGTTCTCCCCTCGGCGGTCGGTCTGTCGATCTGATGAGGGCGTTGACTTGTCTCACCAGGTCGATGACACTTGACGCTACGTAGACCAGGGGTTTTGAAACACTGACTGGCGGTACGGGTTTGAGAGGTGCGGTGGGCCTTGAGACGTGAGACGCGGCCTTATGGGGGCGTCAGTGGATTCCTCCTGAAGGCGGCCCGCTGTTCGATCCCGGTTAGCCAAGAGAGCTTCTCGGAGACTGTGGGTGTTGACCCGACGACGGTCCAGAGTTGGGAATCCGGGCGTAGGCCCTTGGCTTCGGTCGCAGTAGCGCAGCTTCGGCAGATCAGTCAGCAGTTGCTGAAGCTCGGGGCAGATTTGGAACTGGCTGCGCTGCTTCCTGTGGCGGTTGAAGCGGATCTTGTCCTCACGGCTGTGGTCAGTCCTTGGGAGTCAGTCGACGTGGATCGCCATCCGCTTGCCGGCTGCGTCATGGATCTGCGCCTGACGGAGCTGCTTACTTGGGCGTTCTCTGGGGTGGCTCCGACCTTCACCCGAAGGTTGCCGAGCCGTCGGCGGCGAGGTCCAACCCCGGCTGGTCCGGAGCTTGGTCGTGATGACCGGCGACAGATGGAGACGAACCTTCTCGAGCTCACGGAGTACCGCTCACGGGCGATCGAAGGGAATGTACTTCTACGGCGGCAGGCATGCTTCCTTGCCGGACTTGCAGGTCTCGACGTGTCGGAGGGTCTGTCTTCTCTAGCGTCTCGGTACCTCGTGGGAGGGGAACCGTGGTCGCCATCTTGGGCTGATGCGAGGTCGTTCGTGGTGTCGCGAGCCTACCGAGGTGATCCGCAGCCGCTTCGCGACTTCATCGCACGCGCCCATCCCAGCGAGGACTGCGAGATAGCGGCCCTGAACTACACGGCCTACTGGGTTGGCGATTTGCGGGATCGCGAAGGTGACGACGCCTTCATGGTGCGCAGCGACCGGCGATGGCACGGCACCCGCATGTACGTGCATCTCGTGAAACGCCTTCACGCTGACCACCCGTTGGTCGACCTCAACATTCACAACCTCTGGTTGCTCCTGCGCTCGCAGCGGGGGCTGCTGGTCGACGACCCGGATACGACGCGGATGCTCGCGGAGCATCTCGAGCCGCTCGCTGACAGCGGTCGAGTTTCTGATCTGTCGCGAGAAGAACTAGGCTCGATAGGCGAGGCTCTCGCCGGCCTCAGGAGTTGAGCTGGAGAGGCAAGCCATGACAGAACTGGCCGGAGCTGCCGGGTATCTACTCGAGGCTGGGCTTCTGAAGCGTGCTCGTCGCTCGGGCTGGTGGATCGCCGGTATCAGGGACCCGGAGAGCATTGCCGAGCATTCCTGGCGAGCAGCTCTGACCGGGATGGTGCTCGCCAGTCTCGAAGGGGCGGATCCTGCGCGCACCGCGATGCTGTGCATCCTCCACGACACCCCGGAGACCCGGATCGGGGACATTCCGAAGATCGGCCACCATTACCTTGACGCGACCGATCCCGAGACGATCGTGGCCGACCAGACCGCGGAGTGTCCTGATCCGGTTGCGGGCACGATCCGGGATGCCATCGCCGAATTCGAGGCAGGCGAGACTGCCGAAGCGCAGTGCGCGAAAGATGCTGACAAGCTCGAATGCCTCATCCAGGCCGTGGAGTACCGGCATCAGGGAGTCGCCACCGTTGGTCGCTGGATCGACAGCAGTCTGGCGGCGTTGAAGACCGATACCGCACGTGAACTTGCCCAGGAAGTGCTCGAAGCGAATCCGCTTGCTTGGGAGCAGGTTCGAGCACGGCCGTCTGGCTGAGATTTGAGTTTGCCGCAGGGAAGTTGCTTTCTGGGCGATAGTGCTCAGTCCGGGGACTGAGGGGGCTGTATGGGTAGAGCACGGCGTCGCTACTGATACGGCCCGACAGGCATTCACTTCACCGGCGGGGGCGCTCGAGCTCAACCTGCCGCTGTTGGAAGCGGAGCATGCAGGTAGGGAATCTGCCTCTTCGCGAAGGTTACTGGCTTGGTTACCGACCACCTACGGATCTCGACATGCGAGCGGTGGTTCAGCGTGCGGGGGCTTGTGACACCGCTAAGAAGATCGGCAGTGTGTCTCCGATTGACCGCCTCGCGGCCGTTCTGCGATCTCGATCCTGCGCCCCTTCCGGACTGGGGCTTCCAGGCTGGGGCTTCCAGATCCCCCCTTCCACGGATACTTCCCTGTTGCCATGCCCAGTAACCCAGCGTTTCCGCAGGATGAGTGGCAGTTTAAGCCAGTCGTAGAAACCCTGAATATATACATATCCCCGTAAGGCGCTATGGGGGAAACTGCCCAGCGGCACCTTATGCCGGGCCTGAAGCCACGCCTGCGCGACGAAGTGCCAGCCGCAGCCACCTTGAGACCGGGGCCTCCCCGAGCTCGTCAAGGTTACTGATCCAGCGGGCTTCGGTGAGCTCAGGAGAGCAGGTGACACTGAGAGCTGGCAGTCAGAATGGTCAACGTGTCTCGCTTCGCATCAAGGGGATGAGATGTAGGTGGTGAGTTTCTGGTCGGGAACTGATGCTTGACTCTGTGTGATCATTGGGATACGATTGTTGGTCGCCCAGGCTGCATTGCGATGTCGACGAGACACGCCTCATGCATGACCGCATCTCACCACCTTTTCTCAGGCTGCCCTGCCTTGGCTGTGCTCCGCCCTCCATCCGGAGCGGTCAGCTTGCCTGGAGGCGCCGATATTCCGGTCGCTCGACAGGTGTGCGAACCGAGCATACGGTGGCAGCGGCACGTAAAATACCTGGTCAAGCGCGGTGGCTTCCGTGGTTACCGGAGAGCCCAGGGTTCGCGTCGTAGGGGAGCCTCGCGAAGAGATCGACATTGCCTCGATCGCGGCAATCCTGGTCGACGTGGCCCTCCTGATCGCGGAAGACGACCCTGCGGCAGCCAGACCTGCGTGCCAGACCGACGAGCACGATCGGAAGGCCGACGGCGCATGAGCGAAACGTCAAAGAAGAAGCGAGCGGTGCTGTACCTGCGGGTGTCCTCCCGGAGCCAGGTCGACACCGACTACGACCCCGAGGGGAATTCCATCCCGGCACAGCGCAAGGCGTGCCTCCAGAAGGCCGAGGATCTCGGGTTCGAGGTCCTCGACGAGTACCTTGAGCCAGGCAAATCGGGGATGACCGTTGACGGCCGGCCGAAGTTCCAGGAGATGATGGCGAGGGTCCGCAACTCCAAGGATGTGGACGCCATCATCGTCTACGCGCGCTCGCGCATGCACCGCGATACGACCGATGCGGCGATCACGAGGCGGGAACTCCGGAAGCTCGGGGTGCAGCTCGTCTCGATCATGGACTACACCGAGGACAGCTACATCGGTGATCTGGTAGCCGCGATCCTCGACGGTGTGAACGAGTACCAGTCGCGCGCGTCCGGGGCGGACGTGGCCTACAAGCTGGCCGCGAAGGCATCCCGCGGCGGTATCCCATGCCTCGCGCCGCTCGGGTACCTGAACGTGGGGGAGAAGGTCGACGACCGCGAAGTCAGGACCATCGCAGTAGACCCCAAGCGGGCGCCGTTCGTCGCCATGATGTTCGAGCTGTACGCGACGGGGCGATATGGCTTCAAGGACCTCCAGCGGGCGGCCACGGAGGCGGGGCTTCGTACTCGTCCGAGGAAGGACGTGCCCAGCGGTCGGCCGGTCACGATCGAGACCATCGGGCGGTTGCTCCGCGACCGCAGGTATCTGGGCCGCGTCGTGTTCAAAGGCAAGGAATACGACGGTCGCCACGAACCGCTGATCACCCAGGAGCTGTTCGACAGGGTTCAGAGCGTGCTCGTGAACCAGCGCGGCGCGGGCACCCGTGAACGGGTCTACGACCACCCGCTGAAGGGGCTGCTGTGGTGCGCGAACTGCCGGACGCGGTTCTACCTCGACACCGTCAAGAACCGCCGGGGCCTCATGTACTCGTACTTCCTTTGCAGCGGTAGGGCGAACAAGCACTGCCAGAGCCCGAGGCTGCCGGTCGCGAAGATGGAGGCCGCCGTCGCTGCGCACTACGCGACCCTGAACGTTCCGCCCTCGCTTGCGGGGGAACTGCGGGCAGCGGTTGACAAGGCGTTGCGGGAGAAGGGGCTTCTGACGACGTCACTTCGGAAGAAGCTGGAGGCCGAGCATCGGCGACTGGTCGAGCAGCAGGACCAGCTCCTCGATCTCGTCGGCAATCCGGCGTGGCCGCAGGATCGGTTGGAGTCCAAGATGTGCCGCCTTCGCGATGAGCTGGCCTCGGTCGCGGAGCGGTTGAACGAAGTCGGGGACGTGAAGGTGGAGCGGGCTGGCGAGGCGATCGGGATGCTGTTGGGCCTGCTGGACGATCCGAGGCGACTGCTGAAGGCGCTGCCGGAGGATTTCCACAAGCCTTTCCACAGGTCGTATTTCAAGCGGCTGCTTGTTTACGTTGACGAGGGGTCCGGGGAGCCATGTGTTGCTTCGGACGAGATCAGTTCGCCGTTCACGCCGCTGCTGCCCGAGCGGCGCGACCACTTGAGGCCCGAAACGCCGAAAACCGGGCCGCTCATTGCGACCCGGTTTTCGGATAATGCTGGTCTTGCAGGAGTGACAGGACTCGAACCTGCAACCCTCGGTTTTGGAGACCGATGCGCTACCAATTGCGCCACACTCCTTCACCAGCCCGTTGCCTGGCTGGCCGCAACTATCTTACGTGTCGCGGTTCAGCCGGTGCAAGCGGGTTGGCGGTGATGGAGGTGCTGGTTAGGAGGCCGGGACGACGGAGCCGTCGGCCCAGGTGTCGAGGATGAACTGCTTGACCTCGTCGGACTGGAGGAGCTCGGCGAGCTTCTGGATGTCCTCGTTGTCGGCGTTGGCGGCGGTGGTCACCAGGTAGTTGGCGTACGGGTTGCCGTCGGGGGACTCGCTGTAGAGGGCGTCCTCGGCGGGGCTGAGGTCGGCTTCCAGGGCGTAGTTGCCGTTGATGACGGCGGCGTCGACGTCCTCCAGGGAGAGGGCGAGCTGCGCCGCTTCGAGCGGGACGAACTCCAGGTTCTTCGGGTTGTCCGCGATGTCGTCCTCGGTGGCGAGGGTCGAGTCCACGCCGTCGGCGAGCGTGATCAGGCCCGCGTCGGCGAGGAGGGCGAGGGCGCGGCCGCCGTTGGAGCCGTCGCCGGGGATGGCGATCTGGGCGCCGTCGGGGATCTCCTCGACCGAGGCCACGGAAGACGAGTACAGGCCCAGCGGCTCGATGTGCACGGCCGCGACGGTCACCAGGTCGGTGCCGTTGGCGGTGTTGTACTCGTCGAGGTACGGCTCGGTCTGGAAGAAGTTCGCGTCCACGGAGCCGTCGGACGTCGCGACGTTCGGCTGCACGTAGTCGGTGAACTCCTCCACCTCGACCGTCAGCCCGGCGTCGTCCGCCAGGTTCTCGGCGATGAAGTTCAGGATGTCCGCGTGGGGGACCGGCGTCGCGGCCACGACGACGGTGCCGTTCGTCTCCGTCGCTTCAGAGTCGCCGGAGTCGTTGCCGCAGGCGGCGAGTGTCAGAGCGGCGGCTGCGGCGACCGAGGTCCCGATCAGGGCACGGCGATTGAACATAGTCTTCTCCTAAGGGAAGGTGCGGGTTTACTGGTTTATCGGCGGTCGAGGGTGCGGGCGCACCGGTCGCCGAGGATCTGGAAGAGCTGCACGAGCACGACGAGGATCACGAGGGGCCAGATCATGTACTCGGTCTCGAAGCGCTGGTAGCCGTAGCGGTACGCCAGGTCGCCCAGGCCCCCGCCGCCCACGATCCCGGCCATCGCCGAGTAGGAGACGACCGCGACGAGCGTGACGGTGAAGCCGCGGATCAGGCCGGGCGTCGCCTCGGGGAGGACGACCCGCCAGACCAGGCCGGGCGTCGACGCGCCCATCGAGCGGGCCGCTTCGATCAGGCCCGGCTGGACTTCGAGGAGCGCGCCTTCGACGAGGCGCGCGAAGAACGGGATGGACGCCACGGTGAGTGGGACGATCGCCGCCTCCGTGCCGATGCTCGTGCCCGTGATCAGGCGGGTCAGCGGGACCACCGCGACCATGAGCAGCACGAACGGCGCGCTGCGCCCGATGTTGACGATCAGTCCGAGCGGCGCGTTGACCACCGCGATCGGCTTCGGGCCGGTCTTCGACGTCACGTACAGGACGGTGCCGAGCAGCAGGCCCCCCAGCAGGGTCCACAGGCCCGCGACGGAGACGATGTGGAGCGTCTCCCAGAAGGCTTCGATCAGCAGCTCGACGAGGCGGTCGGAGTTGTTCATCGCGACACCTCCTCACCGAGGAGGCGCGCGGCCAGGCGGCGGGCCTGACCTCCCAGGCGCGACTCAGGGTCGGCCAACAGCTCCGGGACGTTTCCGATCTCCACGAACCGCCCGGACTCCATCACCGCCGCGCGGTGGCAGATCCGGGTGATGACCTCCAGCTCGTGCGTGATGAGCAGGACCGTCAGCCCCAGGTCGCGGTTGAGCCGCGCGAGCAGGTCGAGGATCTCGTCCGTCGTGTCGGTGTCGAGCGCGCTCGTCGCCTCGTCGGAGAGGAGCACGTCGGGACCGGACGCCAGCGCGCGGGCGATCGCCAGGCGCTGGCGCTGGCCGCCCGAGAGCTGCCCCGGGTACGCCTTCGCCTTGTCGGCCAGGCCGACCAGGTCCAGGAGCGAACGGGCGCGTTCGCGCCGCTCGGCGCGCTTCGTCCCGCGGAACCGCAGCGGCAGGGCCACATTGGATTCCGCGTTGCGGTTCGACAGAAGGTTGAAGTGCTGGAAGATCATCGCGGTCTGCGACCGGGCCTCGCGCAGCTCCCGGCCGCGCAGGGCCGTCAGGTCGCGGCCGGCGACCTCGACGGTGCCGACGTCGGGACGGGTGAGGAGGTTCGCGGTGCGCAGCAGCGTCGACTTGCCGGCGCCGGAGCGCCCGAGGATGCCGAAGATCTCGCCCGGCGCGACGTCAAGGGAGACGTCGTCGAGCGCGACGAGGTCGCCGAAGCGTTTCGTCACACCGGACAGGCGGATGCTGGGACTGGAGTCCATGAGAAGGGAAGGTCGCTTTCGCTGTGGGTGATCGCCGCTTCGGGGCGCGGCGGTGCGGGAGCCCTCAGCTGGCGCACATTCGGCAGCACGACGCGGCGGCGCGGTCGGCGTCGCTGAGGCGTTCGATGTGCTGCGAGTTCATAGCCTAGAAGTCAAGCAGGAATTCATGCCGAATCCAAGCGGCTGTGACGAACGCCGCGTCAGCCGAACGTCACCGAGCTGAGATAGGGTTCCGACCATGACTGTTGCGACGATTCCGGCTCCGGCGTTCGCGATCGAGCGGTTCCGACTCGCGAACGGACTGCGCGTGGTCCTCGCGCCCGACCCCGGAGCGCCTGTCGTCGGCGTCGCCGTGGTCTACGACGTGGGGATGCGGTCCGAGCCCGAAGGGCGCACCGGGTTCGCCCACCTGTTCGAGCACATGATGTTCCAGGGCTCCCACAACGTCGGCAAGGCCGAGCACATGCGCCACGTCCAGTCCGCGGGCGGCACCTTCAACGGCTCGACCCACATCGACTACACCGACTACTTCAACCTCCTCCCCGCGAACGGCCTCGAACTCGCCCTGTTCCTGGAGGCCGACCGCATGCGGGGCCCCGCGATCACCGAGGAGAACCTCGCCAACCAGGTGAGCGTCGTCAAAGAGGAGATCCGGGTCAACGTCCTCAACCGCCCCTACGGCGGCTTCCCGTGGATCAAGCTCCCGCCGGTCATGTTCGACACCTTCGCGAACTCCCACGACGGCTACGGCTCCTTCGTCGACCTCGACGCCGCCACCGTGGACGACGCCCGCTCGTTCTTCGACGCCTACTACCCGGCCTCGAACGCCGTCCTGTCCGTCGCCGGGGACTTCGACCTCGAAATCGCCCGCGACCTCGTGGAACGCCACTTCGGGAACGTCGAGGCCCGCCCCGCGCCCGTCCACCCGTCCTTCGACGAGCCGGACCTGAGCGAGGAGCGCCGCCTCTCCTACACCGACGAGCGCGCCACCCTCCCGGCCGTCGCCGCCGCCTGGCGCGTCCCCGACCCCGTCAAGGAGCTCGACGAGTTCCTCCCGTACGTGGTCCTCGGCGAGCTGCTCACCGACGGCGACGCGTCCCGCCTGGTCGAGCGCCTCATCCACACCGACCGCAGCGCGACCGCCGTCGCCGCGCACTGCACGTTCATGGCCGAGCCGTTCGCCTCCCGCGGACCCACGGTCATGCTCGTCCAGGCGTTCCTGCCGCCCGGCACCGACGTCGACGCCGTCCTCGGCACCGTCGACGAAGAGCTCGCCCGCGTCGCCGACGGCGTGGACGAAGCCGAACTCGACCGCGTCAAGGCCCGCGTCGCCGCCCAGCTCCTGCGCGGCGACGACTCCGTCATGGGACGCTCGCGCCGCTTCGCGACCGCCGAGATCTTCCACGGCGACGCCGCCATGTCGACCCGCTTCGCCGGACTCCTCGGCGAGGTCACCGCCGAGTCCGTCGCCCGCGCCGCCGCCGCGCTGACGCCGAACCGCCGCGCCGTCCTCGAAGTCGTTCCCGGAGGAGCCCAGTGAGCAGCCAAGTGAGCCACGCCGTCCCCGGCCTCGCGCCGGAAGTCCCGCTGACCCTGCCGGTCCCCGTCGAGCGGACCCTCCCGAACGGCCTCCGGGTGCTGCTCACGCGCCGCCCTGGCGTCCCGCTCGCCGAGGTCCGCCTGTCGATCCCGGCCGCGCACACCGAGCTCGCCGCCGCCGACCTCCTCGCCTCGACCCTGTTCGCGGGCACCGAGACCGCGTCGATGACCGACATCGCGCGCCGCCTCCAGGGCGTCGGCGGCGCACTCGGCGCCGGAGCCGACCCGGACCGGATCGCCGTGTCCGGCAACAGCCTCGCCACCGGCCTCCCCGAACTCCTGGAGACCCTCGGCGACGTCCTCAAGGCCGCCGAGTACCCCGAGGCGCCCTTCGAGGTCGAGCGCTCCCGCATCATCGACGGCCTCTCCGTCGCCGAGCAGCAGCCCGACTTCCAGGTCAACCGCGTCCTCGACGCCCGCCTGTGGGACGGCCACCCGTACGGCCACCAGCAGCCGACCGCCGCCGAGGTCGCCGCCGTCCAGCGCCAGGCCGTGCTTGCACTGCACGCCTCCCGCGTCCACCCCGCCGGCGCCCGCCTCGTCATCGTCGGCGACATCGACCCCGACAGCGCGTTCGCCGCGGTCGAGAAGGCCCTCGGCGACTGGAACGGCGCGGGCGAGCCCCGCACCATGGAGCCGCTCCCCGGCATCGAACCCGGACCGCTCGTCCTGGTCGACCGGCCCGGTTCCGTCCAGTCCGCGATCCGCGTCGCCTACCCGGCCGTCGCGCGAACCCACCCGGACAACGCCGCGCAGCACCTCACCAACCTCGTCTTCGGCGGCTACTTCACCTCGCGCCTGGTCATGAACCTGCGCGAGACGAAGGGCTACGGCTACTCGCCGCGCTCGCGCGTCGACCACGCCCCCGCCGGGTCGATCCAGCTCGCCGCCGTGGACGTCGCCACCGAGGTCACCGCGCTCGCGCTGGCCGAAGTGCGCGCCGAGCTGCGCGGCATGGCCGAGAACCCGCCGGCCGCCGAGGAACTCGACCTGGCCCGGCGGTATGCGCTCGGGTCGATCAAGCTCGCCACTGCCACGCAGGCGGGCGTCGCGAACTACATCTCCGTGCTCGCCGCCGCGGGCCTGCCGCTTTCGTGGCTCGCCGAGCACTCCGAGCGGCTGCGGGCCGTCACTCCCGCCGACGTGCAGCGGGTCGCGGCCGAGCGCCTCGACCCCGAACGCGCGGTGACCGTCGTCCTCGGCGACGGCGCGGTGATCCGCGACTCGCTCGCCGAGCTGGGGGAGATCGCCGCGCCATGATGCACCCGCCGCTCGCGGTCGACGAGGTCGACCGGTTCGCCGCCCACCGCGGCGACGACGCCTGGCTCGGCGACGCGTGGGAGAAGGCGCAGATCGTCCTCTGCGACCCCGAGCGCGAGCGCATCGACGCCGACGAGGAGGGCCTGCGGTACTACGACGCGGGCTCGGCCCCCGACGGCCCGCGCGTCTACCTCGGCGGCGAGGACCCGCCGGTGTTCGCGGTCTTCGCGGACCTCCCCGAGGGGCTCCCGGGCCGCTGGATCAAGCCGACGTGGGCGCCGCGCGACCTCGCGATCGCCGTGGAGGCCATCGGGATCGGACACTGGCACGCCACGTACCGGTTCCACCCGACGACCGGCGAGCCGCTCAGCGCCCGCATGGCCGGGTGGGAGCTGTCGGGCGAGCACGGGCGCCCCGTGTTCCCGCGCACCGACCCGGCGGTGATCGTCCTCATCGACGACGGCGCCGACAGGGTGCTCCTCGCGCAGCACCAGCGGTACGGCGGCCAGCCCAAACCCGCGGTGGCGCAGAACACGATCGGCGCGTCCGCGCAGTCCACCCGCAGCGGCCGGTACGCGTGCATCGCGGGGTTCGTGGAGCCGGGCGAGTCCGCCGAGGCCGCGGTCCACCGCGAGGTCGCCGAGGAGGTCGGCATCCGCCTCGACCGCCTCGACTACGTCTCCAGCCAGCCGTGGCCCTACCCGCGCTCGCTCATGCTCGCGTACCGGGCCACCGCCGACCCGTCGCAGACCCTCGCGCTCCAGGCCGAGGAGATCGCCGACGCCCGCTGGTTCACCGCCGACGAGGTCCGCCAGATGTGGGTCGACTCCGCCGACGGCACGCCGAGCGCGGTCCGGATCTCCGTGGCGCGCTTCCTGATCGAGAACTGGTTGGACGAAGAGGGCGGTCGCTAGACTTTCGTCACGGCCGCTTCTTCGGCTTCTTCCTCGACGCCGGTGCGCTTGGCCGCGACCGCGCGCTGCGCGGTGAAGACGCCGGCGATGACGACGAGGCCGCCGATGACCTGCGGCACCGTCAGGGCCTCGCCGAGGAGGGCCCAGGCCGCGAGTGAGGCGATGACGACCTCCGCGTAGCCGATGGCCCCGGCGACGGGCGCGGTCACGAAGCGGAGGCCGCTCAGGCCCAGGCCGTACGCGACGGCGGTGCACAGCACGAGCGCGATGATGCTCACCAGGGCCGTCGTGTCGACGCCGCCGAGCGTCACCTGCGAGGACAGGACCGCCCAGTCGAGCGCCCACGGGGTCGCGAGCGGCGCGAGCGCGATCGCGCCGACGGTGAAGCCGACCGCGAGGAGCACGCGCACATCGACTCGGGCCGTGAGCTTCTCGCCGGAGAGGAAGTACGTCGCCTGGCACGCCGCCGCCGCGGAGCCCGCGACGAGGCCGACCGCGTCGAGGCGCAGGCCCGTCCACACCTCCACGACGATGCACAGGCCGACGAGGCTGAGCAGCACCCCGATGACGGCCGAGCGCGGCAGGACGGTGCGCCGCACGAACCGCACCCAGGCCACGACCACGATGGGCCCCATGAACTCCAGGAGCAGCGCGATGCCGACGGGAAGCCGCTCGACCGCGATGAAGTAGAACGCCTGCACCGCGGCGATGGCGGTGAGCCCGAACAGGGCCAGGCCGCCCCACGGCAGCCGCGTCCCGTCCCGCAGTGTCCGCACCAGCGGCACGGCCGCAATGGCGACCGCGAGCAGCCCGACCCCGCAGATGCGCAGCCACGTCACCTGGATCGGGGTGAGCCCCGCCTGGATGACCACTTTGCCGAAGGGCCCGCAGACCCCGAAGAACAGCGAGGCGGCGAGGACGAGGGGGACGCCGAGGGCGGCGCGGGGTGAGGTCATGGGGGCTCCGCTGGTGGGTGGGAGGGCTGGAGGCAGAGAAAAGGCCCGGGACGGATCCATCCCGGGCCTGAATGCTTAGCGACCACCCCTCGAAGTCGCTAAGCAAGCTTGACGAGTCAACTATAGGGCATCGTACCGGCTTTGTGTCCTAAACGTGACCATAGTCTCGGTATGTGGCACAGGTCAAGCTGCGATCTTCTCTTTCACCTGCGCCAGAGAGGGATTGGTGAGCGCGGAGCCGTCCGGGAAGCGGACGGTCGGGACCGTGGCGTTGCCGCCGTTGACCCCCATGACGAACTCGGCGGCCGCCGGGTCCTCCTCGATGTTGACCTCTTCGTAGGCCAGGCCCTCCCGGTCGAGCGCGGACTTCAGCCGCCGGCAGTAACCGCACCAGGTGGTGCTGTACATGGTGATCATCGATCCTCCTTCTCCATCGACGATAACGCGATACCGCCCCGGGGCATTCCCTCGATCGTGTCGCTCCTCACGTTGGGGCCCAATCAGGTGAACGGTCCCCGAGTTCTCGTCGGAGGGCTCTGGAACACTGTCGGGATGAGCGCGCGCGACGAGGCCATCCACCTGCTCCTCTCCGGACTCGATCCCGAGCAGTGCGAGGCGGTGACCGCCGAACCCGGGCCGGTCTGCGTCCTCGCGGGCGCCGGGACCGGCAAGACCCGCGCCGTCACCCACCGGATCGCCTGGCGGGTCCTGCGCGGCGACATGCGCGGCCAGCACGTCACGGCCGTCACCTTCACCGCGCGCGCCGCGGGGGAGATGCGCGACCGCCTCCGCGGCCTCGGCGTCGCGGGCGTCAACGCCCGCACCTTCCACTCCGCGGCCCTGCGCCAGCTCCGCTACTTCGGCACCAAGCGCTTCGGCGGCCAGCTCCCCGAGCTCGTCGACTCCACGCTCAAGTTCACCGCCATCGCCGCCGCCCGCGCAGGGCTCCAGACCTCCCGCGCCAAGAACTACGACCTCACCACCGAGATCGAATGGGCCGCATCGTCGCTCATCGGCCCCGACGACTACGTCAGCGCCATCGCCGCGATCGGCCGCGACGCGCCCGCGGCCCCCGAGGACGTCGCGAAGGTCTACGCCGCCTACATCGAGGCCAAGCGCCGCGCCGGGGTCATGGACTTCGCCGACGTCCTCGCGTACACCGCCGACCTCATCACCGACGTCGACGCCGCCGCCGACCAGATCCGCAACCAGTACCGGTTCTTCGTGGTCGACGAGTACCAGGACGTCACCCCGCTCCAGCAGCGCCTCCTCGACGCGTGGCTCGGCGACCGCGACGACATCACCGTCGTCGGCGACGCCAGCCAGACCATCTACTCCTTCACCGGCGCCACCTCCGAGCACCTCCTCGGCTTCACCCGCAAGCACCCCGGCGCGCAGCTGGTGCGCCTCGTCCGCGACTACCGGTCCACGCCGCAGGTCGTGGGCCTCGCCAACCAGATCATCGGCGAGTCCAAAGGGCGCGAGGCGAAGATGCGCCTCGAACTCATCGGCCAGCGGCCCGACGGGCCCGCCGTCAGCGCCGAGGTCTTCGCCGACGAGGCCGAAGAGGCCGACATGATCGCGCGCCGCTGCCGCCAGCTCATCGCCGACGGCACCAGCCCCTCCGAGGTCGCGGTCCTCTACCGCACCAACGCCCAGTCGCAGGCGTACGAGGAGGCGCTCGCCTCCTACGGCGTGCCCACCGTCGTCACCGGCGCCGCCCGCTTCTTCGACCGGCCCGAGGTCCGCCAGGCCGTGATCGCGATGCGCTCGGCCGCCAAGACCGACATCGGCGAGATGCCGCTCGCCGAGGCCGTCGCCGCCGCGCTCGACGCGGTCGGCTGGCGCGCGGACGCCGCGCCCTCCGGCGGCGCCCAGCGCGAAGCATGGGAGGCGGTCGCCGCGCTCGCGTCCCTGGCGGACCAGTTCCTCGACCACCACCGGGCCGACCCCGACAAGGACGGCCCCGACCCGGACCTCGACGCGTTCTGCGCGGAACTGGGGCGCCGTGCCTCGGAGCAGCACGCGCCCGCCGTCGAAGGCGTCACCCTCGCGAGCCTCCACGCCGCCAAGGGCCTCGAATGGGACGCGGTGTTCCTCGTCGGCCTCGCCGACGGCACGCTCCCGACCACGTTCGCGCGCACCGAGACCGCGCTCGAAGAGGAGCGGCGCCTGCTGTACGTCGGCATCACCCGCGCCCGCGAGCGCCTCCAGCTCTCCTACGGCCTGGCCCGCAACTCGGGCGGCCGCGAACGGCGCCTGACCCGCTTCCTAGCCCCGCTCGGCCTCGGCGGATTCCCGAAGACGCCCGAGCCCGCGCCCGGGAAGCCCCGGTCCTCGAAGAAGGCCGCGAAGGTCCTCGACTGCTCCGGGTGCGGCAAGCCGCTCACCGACGCCCGCGACCGCAAGCTCGGCCACTGCGCCGACTGCCCGGCCACGATGGACGAGGAGCTGTTCGAGCGCCTCCGCGACTGGCGGGTCACCGTCGCCAAGCGCGACGGCAAACCGGCCTTCACCGTCTTCACGGATGTGACGCTGATCGCTATCGCGGAGCGCTGTCCGGGATCCGACAGGGAGCTGGCGGCCCTCCACGGCATCGGCAAGTCGAAGCTCGACAAGTACGGACCGGCGGTGCTCTCCCTGGTCAACGGCGGAACCGTGGACGACGCGGTCGCCATGTGCGAGGAGGCCGGATGACTTCCCCCGGAGACCGCAAAAACTTTCTTTCAAAACCCCGGAAAAATACGTTGCGCTCCCGAACGAGACGGGCGTAGCGTAGCTCAAGCCGGGGAGAGGTGTGCGCCTCAAGCCTCGGCAAGTAGGAGATGAAGACCAATGTCAACCACGGAACCCGGAAAGGAGGGGTAGACGATGTTGCTGCTCAGCGAACCCAAGCAGACGACGACCTTCGGCGCGTCCGCGCATGAGCCGGCCACTGCCGTGTATCGCAGCATCGCGCCCGTCTTCGTCCAGCTCCGTGGCACCACTCTGCCCGCTGCCGTCCTGACGACCACGGCTCCGAGCACCGTCAACTCCGTTGACAACACCGATATGGGCGCCAACACGCTTCGTGGACGCGGCACTGCTATCGCAGGCTTCGGTTGGCAGCCGGTGGACACCGGCTCTGAGAAGCGTCACGGCGTCACCCGCGGGAGACCGCCTCGAGAACACCACCTGTTGGGCTTACAGGAGAAAGCCCAGCTCGGAACTCTCGAGGCCGCGAATCCCGCAACCGGGATCGCGGCCTTTTTGTTTGGCGTGAAACGCCAGGTCGCGGCCCGTCAGTAGAAGAACAGACGAGACAGATTGCGAAGCAATTGAGTCCTCAGACAGCACTGATGCGACCGACCATCGACACGAGAGAGGAGACCGAGCCCATGACCGACACCCTCATCGGGCCTGAGCTGCGAGAGCAGGCCCGCGAGACCGGGAGCGACCTCGCCTGCCGCGAGTACGACGCCGACCTGTGGTTCTCGGAGCAGCCCACCGAGCTGGAGTTCGCCAAGTCCCTGTGCGCCGACTGCCCGGTGCGACTGGAGTGCCTGACCGGCGCCCTGGAGCGCCACGAGCCCTGGGGCGTGTGGGGCGGCGAGATCTTCGAGAAGGGGAACGTCGTGGCCCGCAAGCGGCCCCGCGGCCGGCCCCGCAAGGACGCCGCGCTCGTCGAGCAGGCCGCGCAGGCCGAGCTGGCCGCGCGGACCCGGGAACTCGCGCTCGCGGGGGTGGCGGTGTCATGACCGTCGACTACCTGAGCCGCCACCTGAAGCGTGACGTCGGCGTCGAAGACCTCGGACCCTCCCTCGCGGAGGAGGTCGAGGCGGTCCGGCCGCTGGCGCCGACGACCGTGATGTTCGGACGCCTCCGCATGCGGGGCCTCTGGACCGAAGCCGGTTACAAGCGAGTCGGCCTCCGCGGCGGGAAGCACCGCCGCCGCAGGCATTGACCGCGCGATAACCGCGTTGGCTGAAAGGGCCCGCCCCCGAGAGGGGGCGGGCCCTTTCCGTTTGCCTAGACCCGGTTCGGGTCGGTGCCCTCCGGGTCGGCGAAGCCGGGGAGCCAGTCGACGAGGATCTCGCGCCAGTTCGCGGTCGCGCCGAGCTGGCACAGGACCCCGATGGAGCCCATGGTGACGCGGTGGATGAGCAGGTACGCGGGCGGGAAGCTCAGCTGCTTGTTCAGCTTCGCGGCCTCCGAGCCCTGGCCGGTGAGGCGGGTGCTCTCCTTGCGGAGCCACTCGCGCGAGAACTGGAACTCCTCGCCCGCGATCGGCTCCAGCATCGGCACGAGCAGCTCCAGCATCGCCTTCGCGTCGATGTGGAGCGCCGGCGGCACGAAGCCCTCGCCGCGCAGGCCCGCGACGACGTCGTCGGCCCGCCCGTCGAGCGTCAGCCGCGTCAGGCGCCCCACCTGGACGGGCATCCCGCCGGGCAGGCGCGCGGCCGCGCCGAAGTCGTAGACGACGAGGCGCCCGTCCTCGCCGATCGCGAAGTTCCCCGGGTGCGGGTCGGCGTGCAGGAGCCCGGCGCGCTTGGGCGCCGAGAAGTGCAGCGTGCAGAGGCGCAGCCCGGCCGCGTCCCGCTCCTCCTGCGTGCCCTCGCGGATGACCTCCGAGAGCGGCCGCCCCGGGAGCCACTCGGTGACGAGCACCTCGGGGGTGGCGTGGACGACCTCGGGGACCGCGATGAGCGGGTCGCCGCGGAACGCCTCGGCGAACTGCTGCTGCGTGGACGCCTCCAGCTCGTAGTCGAGCTCTTCGAGGAGCCGCTCGCGCAGCTCCACGGTGATCTTCTTGACGTCGAAGTTCGGTTGCAGCACCTTGAACATCGGGGCGATGCGCGAGAGGTGCCGCAGGTCGGACCGCAGCGCGTCCCCGGCGCCGGGGTACTGGATCTTGACGGCCACGGGCCGCCCGTCCTTCCACACCGCCCGGTGCACCTGGCCGATGCTCGCCGCGGCGGCGGGCGCGTCGTCGAACTCCTCGAACCGGTCGCGCCAGTCCGCGCCGAGCTGGCGCTCCAGGACGCCGTGGACGCTCGCCACCGGCAGCGGCGGCGCCGCGTTCTGGAGCTTCGTCAACGCCTGCCGGTACGGTGCGGCGAGGTGCTCGGGGAGGGCCGCCTCGAAGATCGACAGCGCCTGGCCGAGCTTCATCGCACCCCCCTTGAGCTGCCCGAGCACGCTGAACACGTGCTCGGCGGTGCGCCGCTGCGCCTGCTCGCTGAGGATCTCGTCGGCCAGCCCGGTCACGCGCTTGCCGAGGCCCACCGTCGCCCGTCCCGCCAGCCCCAGGGGGAGCGAGGCCAGCTTCATGCCCCGCACGATCGCCCGGCGCGGGAGGTCATCACCCGAATGGGCGGGTCCATGCCTGTCGCTCACGTTCCCAATGCTCTCACGGACGGGCCCGGTCGCGGAGGTCGAGCGCGGACCGGAACCGCGTTCGCCGTATCACCTTCCGCCGCGTGCGGCCTACGCGTGTCACCCGCACGGGTGAAGCGGCGCGGCGGGACTTACAGGCGTGAAATCTGTGGCATTCTGAGGCTGAACGGTTGCACAGCGTGACCGTCGCTACATGGGGGGTACCAGTGGCTACTGCTACGGAGACTTACAACGGGTACTGCGTCAAGTGTCGCGAGAAGCGCGACTTCGAGGGCACCGTCGTCGTCTCGGATTCGGGCCGCCGGATGGCCAAGGGGACGTGCCCGGTGTGCGGCACCAAGATGAACCGGATCCTCGGCAAGGCCTCGTGATCGCTGACCGGAAGGTCGACCCCTCGTCTGATCCCACCATGCGGGAGTCTGGCGAGGGGATTTTCATTGCATAGCACCATGCAAGCCGCAATCGAGACATCTGCGTTAGGCGATTGTCACCCCTGCGGATTAGTGTGCGTTCATGGCGCGCAAAGTGCATCCCCCCGTCGAAGTGCGGCGCTCTCCCCGGCGCCGTGCCACCGTAGCGGCCTACGAAGAACGAGGCCGCGTGGTCGTCATGATCCCGGACGCCTTCTCTGAGAAAGAGGAGCGCGAATGGATCGACCACATGCTCGCGAGGCTCCAGCGGCGCGAGGCCCGAGACGGCCGCGCGTCCGACGCCGCCCTGCGCGACCGGGCCGTCAGGCTCGCCCAGCGCTACTACCCCGAGCACCCCGAATGCGCCCGGCCCGAGAGCGTCCGCTGGGTCGACAACCAGCACCGCCGCTGGGGCTCGTGCACCCCGTCCGACGGCTCGATCCGGCTCTCCCGGCGGCTCACGATGATGCCGTCCTGGGTCATCGACTACGTCCTGCTCCACGAGCTGGCGCACCTGGTCCACCACGACCACTCGCGCCCGTTCTGGGACATGGTCGGCCGCTACACCAAGGCCGAGCGGGCCCGCGGCTACCTCGAAGGCATCGCCGACGCCGAGGCCAGCGACCCCCGCTAGGCACCGGGCGCACCGCGCCGGCCGCCGAGGCGGCCGGGCGCTGCTCCGCGCCTTACTTCTCTTCGGGCCCGTCCCCGTCGTCGTCCTTCGGGTCGTTCACCGCGAGCTGGTCGAACATCGACGGGTCCAGGTCCTCCAGGGCCTCGGAGACCGCCGCGAACGACTCGGGCCGCTCCAGGTCGGCGGCGCTCGGCATCAGGTCCGGGTGCGCCCACACCGCCTCGCGCCCCTCGGTCCCGCGGGCCTCGGCCAGCGACTGCCACAGCCGCTCCGCCGCCCGCACCTTCGCCTGGTCGAGCTGGAGCCCGACGAGCGCCTCGAACGTCTGCTCGACCGGCCCGCCGGAGGCGCGGCGCCGCCGCGTCGACTCCATGAGCCGGTCCATGGTCGGCAGCCGCTCGCCGACCGCCTCGGCCACGACCGTGTTGATCCATCCGGCGATGAGCGCCAGGGTCGTCGCCAGCCGCGCCAGCGCGGCCTTCTGCTGCTCGGTGTCCTCGGGCTTGAACACCTCGCTGAGGTCGAGCGTCGCCGCCGCCTCCTGGTCGGTCAGGTCCATCTCCGACATGGCCTCCTCGATGGCGGCCTCGTCGATGCGGATCTCCCGCGCGTACGCCTCCAGGGCGCCGAGCAGGTGGGCGCGCAGCCACGACGCGTGCGTGAACAGGCGGTGGGCGGCCGCCTCGCGCAGCGCCACGAACAGGCGCACCTCCTCCACCGGGAGCTCCAGGCCCTCGGCGTAGGCGGTGATGTTGCCGGGCAGGAGCGTCGCGACACCGGTCTTCCCCAGGGGCAGGCCGACCTCCGTGGAGGACAGCACCTCCCCGGCGAGCTTCGCGAGGGCCTGGCCCATCTGCGCGCCGAACAGCGCGGAGCCGACCCCCTTCATGAGGTCGGCCATCGGGCCGAGCATCCCGGCCATCTCCTCGGGGACGAGGGTCTGCATCGCCTCGCCCATCTGGGCCGCGAGGGGTTCGGCGAGCTGCTTCCAGGAGTCCTCGGTGCGCGCGATCCACTGCTTGCGGGTCCACGCGTCGGTGGCCGTGACCCCGGAGGGCCAGTTGACGACCGAGTCGAGCCAGAGGTCGGCGAGGCGCACGGCCTCGGCGACGTGCGCCTGGTCGGCGGGGCCGACGGTGTTCTCGGCCTCCAGCTCGGACTCGGCGAGCTGGCGCGCGAGCTGCCAGTTGACCGGACCTGAGGTAAGCGACTGCGCCATCATCTGTTGCAGCTGCTGCATCATCTGCTGCACACGCGGATCGTTCGGGTCGGGCAGGTCGCCGCCCAAGTTGCCGAAGCCGAATGGAATATCGGAGCCCATGCGCCAACCGTACGTCAGAGGAGGGGGGCCGGGCCACGGCTGGCCGATCTGGAGGGCCCCCGTTCGCTGCGGGCCGAAAGCGCGCGTGAGCTTGCGCATGTAGGCTTCCCCGCATGCGAAGGCGTGGAATCACCGTCCTGTTGGGCGCCGTACTCGTGGCGCTGCTGACATGGCAGGCGCTCTCGATGGACGTCGCCTACGTGGTGTTCAGCCCCGGCCCCACCGAGGACGTCCTCGGCTCCGAGGAGATCGAAGGCGTCGACCACCCCATCATCACCGCGTCGACCGAGTACCCCTCGGAGGGGCAGCTGCGCCTCACCACCGTGCGCGTGAAGCAGTCCGTGACGCTCGCGCAGGCGCTGCGCTACTGGGTGTCCAATGAGAACCAGTACGCGATCATCCCGCGCGACCTGATCTACCCGCCCGGCGAGTCCGAGGAGGAGATCGCCGAGGAGCAGGAGGCCGACTGGGTCGAGTCCCAGTCCAACGCCGAGCAGGCGGCCCTCGCGCACCTCGGCGAGCCCGCCGTCATCTCCGTCGTGGCCGACTCCGCGGGCCTCCTCGAAGGGGACGTCGTCACCGCGGTCGACGGCACCGCCGTCACCTCCCTGACGGCCCTGGCCGATTACGCCGACAGCGAAACCACGGTGACGGTGACGCGCGGCGGCGCCGCGCTCGACGTGCCCGGCGTGGTCCTCGGCGAGGCCGACCTCCAGTCCGTCCACGACGACCCGTACGGCATCGAGATCGACACCGAGGCCCTCGACATCGGCGGCCCCTCCGCGGGCCTGATCTTCGCGCTCGGCATCGTCGACCGGGTCACCGAGGGCGACCTCACCGACGGCATGGTCGTCGCCGGGACCGGCGAGATCGATCCAGAAGGGAACGTCGGCGGCATCGGCGGCATCCAGCAGAAGATCGCCGGAGCCTCCGCCGCGGGGGCCGAGGTCTTCCTCGCCCCGGCTTCGAACTGTTCGGACGCCGTCACCGGAGCCCCCGAGGACATGACTATTGTCAGAGTCGAGACGCTCGAAGACGCGGTCTCGGCGCTCGAAGCCCTAGCGGCCGGCGGGGAAGTCACGACCTGCTGACCCCACCCGTGCCGCCAGACCCTAAGGAGTTGCATCAGTGGCGAACCGGACGCCCACCCCACCACGGATGAGCCGACGAGGACGCTACGTCCTGATACTCCTCGTGGGCGCGATTGTCCTGCTCTCGGTCCTCGGATGGCTCGTCAGCCTCCGCACCGACTACCTCTGGTACGACTCGGTCGGGTACACCACGGTGTTCTCGACGATGATGTGGACGCGCCTGGCGATGTTCGGCGCCTTCACACTCGCGATGGCCGCCTGGTGCGGCCTCAACCTCTACCTCGCCTACCGCTTCCGGCCCGACACGTGGCCCGCGACGAGCGAGCAGGAGGGCCTGGAGCGGTACCGCGAGCTCATCTCCCCGAAGGCGGGCTGGTGGATCGGCGGCGTCGCGATCGTCGTCGGCGTCTTCGCGGGCATGTCCGCGCAGAGCCGCTGGGAGACCTGGCTGCTGTTCCGCGAGGGCGGGCAGTTCGCGTGGACCGACCCGGTCCTGGACATGAACGCCGGCTTCTACGTGTTCCGGCTCCCGTTCTGGCAGTTCCTCATCGGCTTCGGCTTCGCCGCGGTCGTCGTCGGCATCCTCGCCTCCCTGAGCGCCTACTATCTCTACGGCGCGCTGCGCTTCTCCGGCCAGGGCGACCGCATGACCAACGTCGCGCGGATCCACCTGTCGGTCCTCGTCGCGCTCTTCCTGGGGCTCAAGGCCGTCGCGTACTACTTCGACCGCTTCGACTTCACCACCCAGGAGAACCCGGTCACCGACATCGTCGGCGGCGGGTACACCGAGATGACCGCCCTCATGAACGCCAAGAACGCGCTCATCTGGGTCTCCGTGATCGCCGCGATCGTCATCCTGATCTTCTCGTGGGGCTTCACCCGCTCGCTCGCGCTGCCCGCCGCGGCCCTCGGCCTCGTCGTCGTCACCGCGATCGCCGCGGGCGGCATCTACCCGGCCGTGGTCCGCAACTTCCAGGTCGAGCCGAACCGCCCCCAGCGCGAGGGCGAGTACGCCCAGCACACGATGGACGGCACCAGGTTCGCGTACGGCATGGAGGACCTCGACACCATCACGTACGGCGTCGCCTCGCAGCCGAACGCCACCGCGATGTCCGAGGACCAGTCCACGGTCCCGTTCGTGCGGCTCATCGACCCGTTCGTCGTCTCCGACGCGTTCACCCAGGCGCAGCAGCCGCGCAGCTTCTACGACTTCAACGAGAAGCTCGACATCGACCGCTACACCTACACCGAGGAGGACGGCACCGAGGTCACGCAGGACTTCGTCGTCGGCCTCCGCGAACTGAACCCGGGCCAGCTGACCGACGAGCAGCAGGACTGGACCGTCGCCCACACCGTGTACACGCACGGCTGGGGCTTCGTGTCCGCGTCGACCACCGAGAGCGACAACGGCGCCCCCTGCTTCACCTCGGGCGTGCTCTCCGACGACCCGGGCAACTGCCAGATCGGCAACGACATCATCGACGTCGAGAAGCCGCAGATCTACTACGGCCTCCTCAACAACGAGTACGCGATCGTCGGCGTCCCCGAGGGCGACACGCCCCGCGAGTACGACCGGCCCACGGACGTCGCCGTCAGCGACGAGGACTCCGACGAGGACCCGGCCGAGGAGATCGGCGACGACCGCTACACCACCTACGAGGGCGAGGGCGGCGTCGAGGTCGGCTCGGTCGCGCGTCGACTGCTGTACGCGTGGGAGTTCCAGGAGCCGCGCTTCCTGCTCTCCGACCAGATCAACGACGAGTCGCAGCTGCTCTACAACCGCAACGTGCGCGAGCGCGTCCAGATGGTCGCCCCGTTCCTGACCGTCGAGGCCGACCCGTACCCGGCGGTCGTGGACGGCGAGATCGTGTGGATCGTCGACGGCTACACGACCACCAACGAGTTCCCGTACTCCGACCGGGTCAACCTCGCCGACGCGACGAACGACACCTACTCGGGCCAGGGCGTCGCCAACCAGGCGTCCGAGGAGATCAACTACATCCGCTCCTCGGTGAAGGCCGTCGTGAACGCCTACGACGGCTCGGTGAAGCTGTACGAGTTCGACGAGGAGGACCCGATCCTCCAGGCGTGGAACGCGATCTACGGCGGCGACCTGATCATCCCGAAGGAGGAGACCCCCGAGGCCCTCGTGGACCACTTCCGGTACCCGCAGGACATGTTCAAGATCCAGCGGAGCCTCCTCCAGCGGTACCACGTGGACGAGTCCCGGACCTTCATCGAGGGCGGCGAGGCGTGGGCGACCACGAACGACCCGTCCCAGGCCCAGTCGGTCACCCAGCCCGCCTACTACGTGTACGCGACCTACCCGGAGCAGGAGCAGCCGTACTTCCAGCTGACCAGCACCTTCACCCCGAGGAACCGGGAGAACGCGCTCGCGTCGCTCATGTCGGGCTACTACGACGAGAACGGCGATCCGAGGCTCACGGTCTACGACGTCGTCGGCGGCGACGACCAGTCCGTCAGACAGATACACCAGATCATCACCTCCACACCGGAAGTGGTGACGACGCTCCGCGACGCCACCCAGGCGGGCACCACGGTGGAGTGGGGCAACCTGCTCGCGCTGCCCGTCGGCGACGGCATCCTCTACCTCGAACCGATGTACCTGCGCAGACAGGCCGGCGGCCAGGGCGAGGACCTGCCCCGGCTGACGAACGTCGCGATCAGCTACGGCGGCTACGTCGGCTTCGCGCCGACGTTCGAGGAGGCCGTGGCGATGGTGGTCGAGAAGTACGTCTCCGGGGCTCCGAGCGAGGCCGAGCAGACGGAGGGCGAGGACGGCGGCGAGTCCCCGTCCGAGACGCCCTCGGAGACGCCGACCACCGAGGCCCCGACGACCGAGGCGCCCGGGACCACCGAACCGCCTGAAGTGGAGGCCGCGATCGAGAGCGTCCTCACCGCGCAGCAGGCGTACGAGGAGGCCCAGGCATCGGGCACGAACGAGGAGGAGGGCCGCGCCCTCGACGCGCTCCTCGCCGCGCTCGACCAGCTCGAAGCCGCCCGCGCCGCCGCGGGGGAGTAAGCAGCACAAGGGGAAGCGCCCGGAGCCGATCGGCTCCGGGCGCTTCCCCGTCTTCGCTTACTGCCCTTCGCCCCCGGGCCCGGGGGTCTCCTCGGACTCGCTCTTGCACGCCTCGGCGTCGGCGGCCCGGCGCACCGTGATCTGCACGGTCGCGCCCTGGTCGGCCTCGCTGCCGCCGCCGGGGGACTGGCGCACGACGCTGCACTTCGCGTCGCCCTCGCCCTCGTACTCGACCGCCGGGGTCAGCCCCGACTCCTCGATGCGCGAGCGCGCGTCGGCCTCGGACTGGCCGACCACGCCGGGCACGGTGGCCTTCGCGGGCGGCGCGGGGGAGGAGCTGCTCTCGGTGGGGCTCGCCGACCCGGACGGGTTCAGCGACGGACCCGGCGAGACGGGCGCGGACGGGTCGGTGTCGCCTGTGGCGGAAGCGGAGTCGCTCGGGTCGGGCGTGGTCGCGCCCTCCTCGTCGCCCTCGTCGTCCACCCAGTAGCCGTCGTCGCCGTTCTGGCCCTGCACGTCGCTGTCCGAGGTCCCGGACCGGTTCACCAGCGGGCCGTCGCCCCCGTCGTCGTCGCCCCACGGCAGGGTCGTGGCGAGCGCGCTCACCGCGGCGATCCCCGCGAGGGTCCCGGCGAGCGAGATCCACAGGCCGCGGCGTCGCGGCCGCTCCTTGGGCTGCTCCTGCGGAGGCGGGACGAGCCCGGTCGGCGGCGTGGTGACGCGGTGCGAGCCGGTGACCGGCGGCAGCGAGTGGCCGTCGGTGCGGTACACGGCGTGCTGCCCGGTCCCCGCGGGGCGCCGGTGCGCGCCCGTGCCCGGCCCGGTCGGCGGCGACTGCACCTGCGGCGATTGGACCTGCGGTGACTGCACCTGCGGCGCAGGCGAATGCGCGGGGGACGGCTCGTTCACGTCCCGCTGGTCCATGACCCGGGTCCGCGCGGGCGCGTTGCGCCGCTGCGTCAGGAGCGCGGTCCGCACCTCCCGGCACGCCGTCGCGAGCGCGGCCGCGTCGGGCCAGCGCGTGGACGGGTCCTTCTGGAGCGAGCGCCGCACGATCTCGGTGACCTCGTACGGCACCTCGGCGGGCAGCGGCGGCGGGGCGTTGCGCAGGTGCGCCGAGAGCACCCCGAGCGGGGTGTCGGCGCGGAACGGCGGGGCCCCGGCGAGGCACTGGTGGGCGACGACGCCCAGCGAGTACAGGTCCGATGCGGGCGTGAGGTTCTCCCCGGCGGCCTGCTCGGGGGACATGTACGTGACGGTGCCGAGCACCACCCCGGTAGTGGTGAGCGTGAGGTTGTGGTTCGCGCGGGCGATCCCGAAGTCCACCAGGACGACCGAGCCGTCGCCGCGGACGAGGATGTTGCCGGGCTTGATGTCGCGGTGGACGATCCCGGCGGCGTGCGCGACCTGGAGCGCCTCGGCGACGCCGCCGACGACCTGGAGGGTCTCGGCGGTGCCGAGCTTGCCCCAGAGGCCGAGGAGCCGCGAGAGCGGCTTCCCGTCGACGAACTCCATGATGAGGTAGGCGAGCTGGGCGTCCTCGTCCTCGATCTCGCCGTAGTCGTAGACCTCGACGACGCCCGGTCCCTGCATGACGGCGATGGCGCGGGCCTCGCGGCGGAACCGCTCGCGGAAGCCGCGGTCGTCGACCAGGTCGGCGAGGAGCACCTTCACGGCGACGGTGCGCCACAGGATCGTGTCGGTGCCTTCCCAGACGTCGCCCATGCCGCCG
Source organism: Glycomyces sp. NPDC047010 (assembly GCF_040644205.1). Taxonomy (NCBI): domain Bacteria; kingdom Bacillati; phylum Actinomycetota; class Actinomycetes; order Glycomycetales; family Glycomycetaceae; genus Glycomyces; species Glycomyces sp. NPDC047010. The sequence goes on from NZ_JBEYVY010000013.1 coordinate 175,719, forward strand.
CCGCCGACGCGGCGTTCGAGCCGGTAGCGCCCGTCCAGGACATCGCCGGCCTTGAGGTTGCGCGTGCTCAGCATCGGGCGGGTTTCCCCTTCTCGGCGAAGCCCTGCCAAGTGCTCCACCTTGAGTCGGATATCTCTCCCGGGTCTAACGACCGGAGGCCGCTGAGGCTACGCGCTGGATCGGGCGATCTTCGGAACCGTCGCGTTTCCGGGGGAGGGCCGCCGCGGCGCCGCTGCCGTGCGGCGCCGCCGGTCAGTGCTCGGTGAGTCCGGTGAGCGCGAGGGGCCGGGACGGGGCGCTCACGCCGGCCCCGTCGTCAGCGGCCGGGGCCTGCGCGGGGGCGTCGGACTGGTGCACGGCCTGGCCGAGCTGGCCGTCCCAGCACGCCCACGAGTGGCACGGCCAGGACTGGCCGCAGTGCGCGCACACGGGGTGCTTCGCGCCCTGCTGGTCGAGGGCGGGCGTGTGGCGCTTCCACCAGCGCGCCTGGACGCGCCAGAGGCTCGGCACCAGCACTTCGCTGGGCGGCTCGTCCGGCGGCGGATTGTCGAGTGTGTACGGACTGCGCAACGCAGGCTGCCTTTCAGGTCTTCGTAACGGACTGGATCCCTTGTGGCCCTGCGTGATCGGGCCCAGGAACCGCAGTGTGCCCTGGTCGTCGCCGAGGTGCGGTGTCGAATCGGTACAGTCGGGGGAGGCGGGTAGCCCCTCCGTACAGTAGAATTGCACATGCAGATTTTGGATGCAAGAGGTATAACCGGATCGGGTGGCGATTCCTCCTCCCGACAGGCGCGACCGGACGAGCGGCCAGAAGTCCTCCCCAACCGGTGCGTCCTCACCGAATCCGGAGAGATCAGGGTGTCAAATGGGAACATCGAACGACAACGCTGACAGCGATCTGCCGAAGAAGTTGGGAGGCAAGGCGATGCCTTCGAGCGGCAGCCCCACCGTCCGTCGCCGCCGGGCCGGGAGGATCCTGCGGGACCTGCGCGAGAAGTCCGGGAAGGGCGCCGACGCCGCCGCGGCGGCCCTGGAGGTCACCAGCTCCACGATCTACCGGATGGAGCTCGGCCGCGTCGGGATCAAGCCCCGCGACGTCCAGGCCCTCGTCGAGGTCTACGGCGTCGAGGACGCCGAGCTCGTCGACGAGCTGGTGCGCCTGGCCCGCGACGGCCGCAAGCGCGGCTGGTGGGCCCGCTACTCCGACACCATCTCCCCGCCGTACGCGACCTATGTGGGCCTCGAACAGGACGCCTCCAGCCTGAACGTCTACGACGGCCTCATCATCAACGGCCTCCTCCAGACCCGCGAGTACGCCCGGCACACGTTCAGCATGGTCCCTGAACGCTCCCTGCGGTACATGGACCAGCGGATCGACCTGCGCATGGAGCGCCAGCAGCGGCTGCGCGGGGACCTGAAGATCTGGAACGTCATCGACGAGGCGGCGATCCGCCGCGTCCTGGGCGGCCCCAAGGTCATGATCGACCAGCTCCAGAACCTCCTGGAGCTCGGCTCGCTCCCGAACGTGCACCTCCAGGTGCTGCCCTTCGAGGGCGGGGCCTACCCGGGGATGCTGTCCTCGTTCACGATCCTCGGCTTCGGGGAGCTCGACGGCGAGGTCGACCCCGGCTACCGCCACCCCGACGTGGTCTACATCGAGGGCCACAACGGCGACGTCTACGAGGAGGGCGAGGACGTGGAGCCGTTCCACGAGATCTTCGGCTTCCTCCGCTCGGCCGCGCTCGACCCCGGCCGCAGCCTGGAGTTCATCGAGCGCCAGGCCCACCACCTGAAGTCGCTCTGACGGCCGATGCGAGGGGGCGGCCACCGCGATAGGCGGTCGCCCCCTCGCTCCGTCCCTACCTGCCGGATGTCCGCAGCAGCGAGGCCCAATCGGCCCGACCAGCGCGCAGGACCGGGCTCACCGTCAGCTTGGTGTCCCTGATCTCCACGCCCTCATCGCCGAGCCTGGCCTCAACGCAGGCGCCGTTCGGGCCTGACCTGCTGCTCTTCCTCCATGTGTGGGTCAACATGGATCTCCTCCTTCCAAGGAGCCTTTCGAGTCCCCAGGACGGCTCTTACCATAGCCGCCGCATGGCAAGCGAAACGTCGACTATCCGTCACTATCAGGTTTTGGACAGTGGCGTGTCGGCGTTCCCTAAAGTGCTGCGCCGCATGCGGCCTCGGGGTTTTCCGCGAATCGTGCTCGCGGAAGTCGCGAGCGGCTTTCACTCCAACGGGTCGGACGGACGGCACGTTCGAGTACTCATCGCGACATGCGCATGCCTGCATGCGTACTGCGGACGCGGGCTCGCGGGTTGGCCGGACCCCCTCCTGGGCAACCCCCGATCAGATCACGGTTCCGCGGCTTTTTCCCGAGAATTCACGGAATCGCCGAACCAGGGGGACTTTCACAATTGCAGGGCCCGAATGGAATAATATTCAGACCGACATCGACAACACTGGTCACGGGGGGTGACGATGAAAGACGCCATTGAAACCTCTACCATCGCGTTCGCCGCAATCGTCGCGATCGTCCTCATCTTCGCCGCGGTCCTCGGACTGCGCTCCTTCATCGAAGGCAGGCGCCGCCGAAAAGCCCGGGCCAAGACCGACGCGGAAGCCTGGACCGAGCTCCTGGGGAAGCAGCTCCAGATCGCTCCGGCCTCCGTCGGCGACACCGAGGCCGCAGCGGCACTGGACCGCGCCCGCAAGCTCCACTACGGCGCCGTACAGAAGCTGAAGACCGCGAAGAAGCGAAAGCAGTTCGAGCGCATCCGAACCTATGCGCTCGCCGGACTGCACAACTTGAACATCATGCGCCGCCGCCTCGGCAAGGCACCCGGACCGCAGGGCCCGATCCCGTTCAACGCGGGTGCGAACACCAAGGCGTCCAAGCGCGACGACAACATCCGCGACGTCGCGACCGGGCCGTCCACCGGACTGCCCTTCTAGGGACCGAGCAACGAAGGAAGGGGGCGGCCGACCGGCCGCCCCCTTCCCTCGTGTCGTCCTGCTACTCGACTTCCTGTCGCCGCGGGGTCAGCAGGTCCATGACCCACATCGCGATCCACACGATGATCGCGCCCCAGAACGCCGGCCAGAAGCCGTCCACGGTGAACCCGAGCGAGAGCTTCTCCGAGACCCAGCCGGTGAGCCAGAACATGAGCGCGTTGACGACCAGGCCGAACAGGCCCAGCGTCAGCACGTACAGCGCGCACCCGACCATCATCACGAGCGGCTTCACGAGTGAGTTCACCAGCGTGAAGATCAACGCCACCAACAGGAGCGAGACGAACTTCGCGCCCGTGGAGTCGCCGTACAGGGTGATACCGCCGACGATCGCCGTCGCCAGCCACAGGGCCAGCGCCGTGAGCACCAGCCGCACCAAGAATCTGAACATGGCGCCAAGTATCGCCGCCGCCACCCGCCGCCGTCCAGTTTCCGCCGATTCCAAGGGGAACGGAGGCGAGACCGACCCGGGCCCTCGCGTTCACCCCCGGTTCACCGGAGAGTGAATCCGCCGCTACTCCACCGGCCTATCCTCGGCGCAGCCCTGCTTGACATCCCGACCTGCGTCCAATGCAGAAGGAGCGATCATGAGCGACCCGGCACTGCCCGCGGCCCGCCCCACCGTCGACCCGCGGCGCCTCACCGCGGCCCCCCAGCCGGCGACCCAGCGGGCCCCCGGCGGCGGCGCCGACACCGCCACCGTCTTCGACATCGCGAACGTCGACGTCTTCTACGGCTCGTTCCACGCCGTCAAGGACGTCAACTTCACCGTCGCCAAGAACGAGATCACCGCGCTCATCGGCCCGTCCGGCTGCGGCAAGTCCACGCTGCTGCGCTCGCTCAACCGCATGAACGACCTCGTCCCCGGCGCCCGCGTCGCCGGCACCGTCGCCTACCGCGGCAAGAACATCTACGACCAGGGCGTCGACGCCGTCGAGGTGCGCCGCCGCATCGGCATGGTATTCCAGAAGGCCAACCCGTTCCCGAAGTCCATCTTCGACAACGTCGCGTACGGCCCCCGCATCCACGGCGTCAAGCGCTCCGAGCTCGCCGACATCGTCGAGGACTCCCTGAAGAAGGCCGCCCTCTGGGACGAGGTCAAGGACAAGCTCAAGCAGAGCGCCCTGGCCCTCTCCGGCGGGCAGCAGCAGCGCCTGTGCATCGCCCGCACGATCGCGCTTGCGCCCGAGGTCGTCCTCATGGACGAGCCCTGCTCGGCGCTCGACCCGATCGCGACGGCCCGCATCGAGGAGCTCATGGTCGACCTGGCCAAGCAGTTCACGATCGTCATCGTCACGCACAACATGCAGCAGGCCGCCCGCGTCTCCGACAAGACCGCGTTCTTCTCCACCGAGGTCAACGAGCTCAGCGACACCCGCACCGGCGTCCTCGTCGAGTTCGACGACACCCAGCGGATCTTCACCACCCCCTCGGACGAGCGCACCGAGAACTACGTGACCGGCCGCTTCGGCTAGACCCCCGGACACGAATGAAGGGCCCCGCCTCCCGGCGGGGCCCTCCGTCTTTGCGAGACCAGGTTCGCGGTGCGCTAGCGCTTGTCGATGGCGAAGCGCGCCGCGATGATCCGGGACAGGATGGTGAACACGAAGACGATGGCGATCAGGGTCAGGGCCGCGCCCCAGGCGCGCTCCTGCGAGGCGGCGAACGGCTGGCTCGCGTTGCGGAAGATCTGCGCCGCGAGCGTGGTGTTCTGGCCGTCGAACAGGTCGGGCTTGTAGATGTACGTCAGGCCCACCGTGACGATGATCGGCGCGGTCTCGCCCGCGGCGCGGGCGACGGCCAGGAGCGAGCCCGAGGTGATGCCCGACGAGGCCGCCGGGAGCACCACGCCGAGCGTCGTGCGCCACTTGCGCGCGCCCAGGCCCGACGACGCCTGCCGCAGCTCGTCGGGGACGAGCCGCAGCATCTCCTCGGTCGAGCGGATCACGATCGGCAGCATCAGGCACGCCAGGGCCAGGGCCCCGCCGAAGCCGGTCTTGTCGCCGATGACGATCACGTACCCGACGTAGATGAACAGGCCCATCATGATCGACGGGACGCCGGTCATGACGTCGGCCATGGTGCGGATGAACCGCGCCAGCGGCTTGTTCTTGCCGTACTCGTTCAGGTAGACCGCGCCGAGCACGCCGATCGGGATCGACAGCAGCGCGGCCATCCCGGTGATCGTGAGCGTGCCCAGGATCGCCGGGCCCATGCCCGGGCCCTCGGTGCGGTAGTTGCGCGGGATCTCGTCGATGAACCACGCCAGGCTCCACGCCGACGCGCCCTTCGAGACGACCTCCCACGCCACGAGCGCCAGCGGCAGGGCCGCGACGAGCACGCACAGCGCGATGAGGGTGGTGGCGGCCCGGTTCGCGAAGGCCCGCCGGAACGACAGGTTGCGGCCCGACAGGTCGGGCGGGGTCTGCCCTTGCAGGGTCGTCATGAGTGGGCACCCTTCATCTTGATCTCCGCGCGCCGGACCACGGTGCGGGCGAGGAAGTTGATCAGGACCGTGATCGCGAACAGCACGACGCCGATCCCGATGAGGGCCTCGGTGTGCATGCCGCTCGACTCGCCGAACTGCTGGGCGATGACCGCGGCCATGGTGTTGCCGGGCTCGAACAGGTTGGTGCCGATGGTCAGCGAACCGCCGATGACCAGGGCCACCGCGATCGTCTCGCCCATCGCCCGGCCCAGGCCGAGCATCGAGGCGCCCACGAGGCCGCCGAACGAGTGGGGGAGGATCGCGCCCTTGATCATCTCCCAGCGGGTCGCGCCCAGCGCGTACGCGCCCTGCTTGTCGATCTCGGGCACGGTCGCGAACACCTCCCGCGAGATCGAGGTGATGATCGGGATGCACATGACCGCGAGGATCAGGCCGGCCGTGAAGTAGTTGCGGCCGGTGTTCGTCTCGTCGAAGATCGCGTTCAGGCCCGGGATCGGGGCCATCAGCCCGGCCCACCACTGGTAGATCGGGGTGACCCACGGGATCAGGACGATGCTGCCGACCAGGCCGAAGACCACCGACGGGACGGTGGCGAGCAGGTCGACGATCGTGACGATGTACTTGCGGGAGCGCCGGTGCGCGACCTCCGTGATGAACAGCGCGATCCCGATCGACACCGGAACCGCGACGACCATCGCGATCACCGAGGTCACCAGGGTGCCGTACAGGAACGGGAGGGTCCCGAAGATCTCGTCGCCGGGGACCCAGTCGGTCCCGGTGAGGAACTCGATCGGGTCGTGCGCGATCGCGGGCCACGCCTGCACCGACGTGGTGACCAGGATCAGGCCCAGCACGATGAGCACGGTGAGGCCGGCGAAGGTCACCAGACCGGTGAAGCCCTTGTCGGTCCGGCGGGAGCGAGCCTCCCCGCCGAGGTCCACCTGCGGGGGCGATTCGGGGGATGCCGTAGTGGTCAAGAGAGTCTCTCCGTTTTCGTGAGCGGAGCGGCCGAAAACCCCAGCGGCGCTGCGGCCGTTGGGGTCATCGGTTCCGTGGTCCTAGGCAATCGTCTCGTTCAGGGCGTCGACGGCCTGCTGGCGCAGCGCGTCGGGGAGCGGGGCGAAGCTGTTGTCCTCGGCGATGTCCTGGCCGTCCGTGAGCAGGTAGTTCACGAACTCCTTGACGCCGGCGGCGACGTTCTCGTCCTCGTACTCGGTGTGGAGCAGGATGTACGTCGGCGCGACGATCGGGTAGGTCTCGGCGCCGGCCGCGTTCAGCGGGTTGTACGACAGGTCCTCGGCGACCTCGGCGCCCTCGAGGGCGGCGGTGGTGGCCTCCAGCGTCGGCTGGATGAAGGAGCCGTCGGCGTTCTCGATCGACGCGGTGACCAGGCCGGTCTCGGTCGCGTCCGCGAGGTCGACGTAGCCGATCGCACCCTCGGTCTGGGTGATGACGGTGGCGACACCGGTGTTCTTCTCGCCGCCGATGGAGCCCTCGGGCCAGGTGATCTCGTCACCCGCGCCGAGCGTCCACGCGTCGGTGGCCTCGTCGAGGAACTTGGTGAAGTTCGAGGTGGTGCCCGAGCCGTCCGAGCGGTGCGCGATCGTGATCGCGGTGTCGGGGAGCTCGACGCCCTCGTTGGTGGCGGCGATCGCCGGGTCGTTCCAGGTGGTGATCGCGCCCTGGAAGATGTTCGCCAGGGTCTCCTGGTCGATCTGGAGGCCGTCCACACCGGGCAGGTTGTAGGAGATCGTGATCGGGGCCGCCACGGTCGGGATGTACTGGAACGAGCCCTCCGCGGGTCCGTCGCCGTCCTTCACCAGGGAGTCGGAGCCCGCGAAGTCGTTCAGGCCCTCGCCGAACTCGGACTTGCCGGTGCCGGAGCCCACGGCGTTGTAGGTGACGATCAGTTCCGGGTTGACCTCGGCGTAAGCCTCGATCGCCGCCGCGTAGAAGGCGTCCGGGAAAGAAGCACCCGAGCCGGTGATCTCACCGGAGACGAGCTCGCCGTCGCCGGCCGCATCGTCGTCGCTGCCGCCGCCGCAGGCCGCCATGCTCATGGCCAGGGCACCCGCGGTGATCGTGCCGAAAATGGTCCGGCGGTTCAGTTTCATGTTCACAGCTGGTCTCTACTCCGTCTCCCGGTACGGGACCGGGTCGCTTATTCACTGTCCGCAGCCATCAAACCCAGAGCCGGTGTTCACCCGCTGACGTGTAGTTGAACTCAAGGTGAACGACTGAGCGCGATTCGCAACGGTGTCGTAGAAACCAAAAAAGCGGGCCTCTGACCTGGGACTTTAACCCGGTCTCAGCCCGCTCGTGACCAGACCGTTATGAACGGTCGAGGTGGACGTCCCCTGTGACGGCGTAGACCACCTGGTGCGAGATGCGCACCGCGTGGTCCCCGAACCGCTCGAAGAACCGCGCCAGCAGCGCCACGTCCCCCGCCGTCTGCGGCCCGTACCCCAGGCCCGGGAGCTGCGCGTGGATCCGCTCCTGGATCGCGTCCAGCTCGTCGTCGTCCAGACCCATCTGCGTCGCCTGCAAGTGGTCCTGCTCCTCCAGCACCACCACCAGCTTCTCCGCGACCCGCACCGCCGCCGCCCCCATCGCCGCGAAGTCCGGCCGCAGCGAATCCGGGACCACCGCCGCCGGCGTGCGCAGCAGCACCGACTTCGCCACGTGCTTCGCCAGGTCGCCCATCCGCTCCAGGTCCACCGAGATCCGCACCGCGCCCAGCACGAACCTGAGGTCCGACGCCACCGCGTCGTACTGCGTCATGAGCTCGATGATCCGGTCGTCCACGCGGAACTGGAGCGCGTTGACGTGCTGGTCCTCCGCCACGACCGCCTCGGCGGCCTCCGTGTCGCCCTCCAGGAGCGCGGCGCTGGCCCGCTCGATCGCGTCGGAGACGCGGCGGGCCATGTCGACGAGGAGCTCGTTGAGCTCGTCCAGGTGCTGGTGGAACGGGTTCTGCATGATCGGCCAATCGCGGTTCGGGAAGGGCTGACGCGAGCCGCGTCGCGGGCACTTCCGAGTCTAGAGGCCCGCTCCCGCGCCCGCACCGAGCGCGCCCCCGGCAAACGCCGGGCGAACCCCGTTGGACCCACGGCGTTACAGTGAGGGCGAAGCACGAACGATCCCCCAGGGAGTGGACCAGATGACCTACCCCTCGCAGCCGGGCTACCCGAGCCCCTACGGCCAGCAGCAGCCCCCGGGCCGCCAGCAGAACACGCTGTGGCTCATCGGCGGCACGGTCGTCATCGTGCTCGCCATCGTCTTCACGGTGATCCTCGTCGCCGTCCAGGGGAACAAGGACGACAACTCCGCGGACGGCGGCAACGAGACCACCGACGGCGGGAACGACGGCGGCGGCGACAACGGCGGGGACGACGGAGGCGACGACAGCGGGAGCCAGTCCGGCGTCGAGATGAACGCCGACGCGTGCGGCGCCTTCAGCCTCGACTCCTTCACCGAATCCTACGGTGCCGTCGACGAGGGCTCCACCTACAGCTCCGCGTCCTCCAGCGGCGGCGTCAGCTCCCTGACCTGCACGTTCTACAACGAGGACTTCACCTCGGTCACCATCTACGTCAGCGACTACGACAACGCGGGCGACGTCACCGACCGGGTCACCAGCGACGCCGACTACTACAACGAGGCCAACGGCTACACGTACTCCGAGTGGAGCGACTACGGCGACGCCGGCAGCCTCTACTCCTACGACTACGGCGACAGCGTCTCCTCGACCCTGCACGTCGCCCTCGGCAGCCTCGACGTCTCGATCTCCTCGACCCTCTACGACAACGAGAGCGTCACCACGGACGCGGCGCTGGCCACCATGGCCGACTTCGTCCAGCAGTGCGACTCGCTCTTCTCGGACTACACCTAGACACGAGAGAGGCCCGGCCGCCGGTGGGAATCCACCGGCGGCCGGGCCCTTGCTCTATCCCGTTCCGCACAAACCAAAAGAGGCCCTGTGACCAGGACCTCTTGTGTGGTGCGCCGCCAGGGACTCGAACCCCGAACCCGCTGATTAAGAGTCAGCTGCTCTGCCAGTTGAGCTAGCGGCGCTTGATGATTGAGTCGACATGGCGCTTTGCGCCGGTGTCCCTCGCACGAGGAGAAACTTTAGCATGTGCTTCGGCCTCCGTCTCCAGGGGTCCCCGGGGTGGCTACCCTTGAGCGGTGACAAGTTTCGTAGACCGCGTGAATCTCCAGGTCATTGCCGGTAAAGGTGGCAACGGCTGCGTGTCGGTCCACCGTGAGAAGTTCAAGCCGCTCGGCGGCCCCGACGGCGGCAACGGCGGCCACGGAGGTGATGTGGTCTTCGTCGTAGACCCCAACGTGCACACGCTGCTCGACTTCCACTTCCAGACCCGCCTCCAGGGCGGCAACGGCAAGCACGGCCAGGGCTCCAACCGCGACGGCGCAACGGGCGAGTCCATCAAGGTGTCCGTCCCCAACGGCACCGTCATCTACTCGGGCGGCGAGATCCTCGCGGACCTGACCGGTGACGGCACCGAGATGACCGTGGCCCAGGGCGGCCGCGGCGGCCGCGGCAACCGCGCCCTCGTCAGCTCCAAGAGGAAGGTCCCCGGCTTCGCCGAACTCGGCGAGCCCGGCGACGAGCTCGAAGTGGTGCTCGAACTCAAGAGCGTCGCCGACGTCGGCCTGGTCGGCTTCCCCTCCGCGGGGAAGTCCTCCCTCATCGCCGCGATGTCCGCCGCCCGGCCGAAGATCGCCGACTACCCCTTCACCACGCTCACGCCGAACCTCGGCGTCGTGTCCGCGGGGGAGACGACCTACACGATCGCCGACGTCCCGGGCCTCATCCCGGGCGCCGCCGCCGGCAAGGGCCTCGGCCTGGAGTTCCTGCGGCACATCGAGCGCTGCGCGGTCCTCGCCCACGTGGTCGACACCGCCAACCTCGAAAGCGACCGCGACCCGGTCTCCGACATCGACGCCCTGGAGCACGAGCTCGCCGAGTACGGCGGCCTCGCCGACCGGCCGCGCATCGTCGTCCTCAACAAGACCGACCTCGCCGACGGCCGCGAGCTCGCCGAGTACGTCCGCGGCGACCTTGAGAAGTACGGGTGGCCGGTGTACCTCGTCAGCGCCGTCAGCCGCGAGGGCCTGAAGGAGCTGAACTTCGCCTTCGCGAAGCTCGTGCAGGACTACCGCTCCGCGCAGCCCCCGGTCGAGGCGACCCGCACTGTCATCCGCCCGATGGCGATCGACGACTCCGGCTTCTCCATCAAGAAGGTCGTGCCGGCCTATGAAGGGGACGTCGAGTTCGTCGTCTCCGGTGCCAAGCCCGAGCGCTGGATCGGTCAGACCAGCTTCGAGAACGAAGAGGCGGTCGGCTACCTCGCGGACCGGCTCGCCAACCTCGGTGTCGAAGACGCCCTCGTGAAGCAGGGCGCCGTCCCGGGTTCGATCGTCCGCATCGCCGACCACGAGTTCGAGTGGCAGCCGACCGACCCGAACATCATCGCGACCGTCGGCCCCCGCGGCACCGACGCCCGCTTCGAGATCAGCGACCGCAAGGGCGCCGACGAGCGGCTCGCCGAACGCAAGGCGCGCCGCCCCGAGACGCTCGAACGGGTCGCCAAAGAGAAGGAATCCAGGGGCAAGAGCCGCCGCGGCTAAGCCCGATTGCGGACTGACCAGCGGAAACGTGGGGTTCGCAAGAGTGTGGCGCCGAGCACGCACCCCCCTTGCGAACCCCTGTCATCCGTCGCGTAAATTTGTCTTTGCCCGAGGGGGAAACGGACAGGAAAACCGAAAGGACCTGGACGAAGACCTAAAGGGCAAATCTCCGAATGAATCGATCGGGGGGCCAAAACGGCCCGAAAACCGGTCTGATAAGTTACTGGAGCCGCTCCGGTCGGAGAGGAACTTCCAAGAAGTTTCAAATCTGATTAGTGCGTGTTGTTTGAGAACTCAACAGGGTGTTTGGATGGTCAGCGTGTGGGCTGACTGGAGTCTTCTGGCCTAGGTGCTGGGGGGTTTCTGGTTGGTACTGTTTTTGACTGTCTTTTCCTTGGGGCACTTGCTTGGTGCCCTGTGAAAAT